>DAOTUX010000372.1:0-9536 GCA_034436475.1 Chloroflexota bacterium
GGCGACCGCGACAGCCGGGTCGTCCTCCCCCCTGCTGTTCAACGCCCGCTTCGATGACGTGGTGGTGTCCACGGGTGACGAACCGGCCCCGGCCGGCCCCTGAGCCCCACGGCCCCGGCCGAGGCCGGGTCGAAGCGTGCTGCCCTGCGGTCGCGCGGGTGCCACTGGGCCCCGGGTGCCGCCCTGCCGACCGTCCGCCCCACGTCGTCCGACGCGCTCTGGAGCCGGGCACCCCCTTCAGGGACTGCCATGCGACAGTCCACGATCGCTGGACGCTGCGCGTCCCGATCGCCGAGTTGGTGCGCCCGCGCCCCGCTCGAGGTGGCGGCAGGCTCCCATCAGCGCGACGATCGATCATCCGGTGTGGTGGATCGTCATGCTCGGGCCGCCTGACTCACCTCGGGGACTCCCCGACCACACGGAAGGCTGCTCCATCGTCCACTGATGATGGACGATCGTGGGACCGGCCCAGGCTCGGCGGTCGCGGATGCGGTGGGGTCGCGGATCGACCTCGCGCCGGACGGTCACGCGCGCGTCATCGAGTGCCCGCGTCTGGCCACGCACCCGGAACGTGCGTGCTATAGTCCCCCAGCCAGTGGTGGTCGCGCGAGCGGTTGTCGCTGCATGTCATCCGACAACGGAGCGGTGAGGGACCCAGCCTGAGTAGAGACCTGCGCATCAACGAGATGATCCGTGTCCCAAACGTCCGGGTCGTCGATGAGGATGGGACCCAGATGGGCGTGATGCCGACGTATCAGGCCCTCCAGGTGGCGCAGGAGCGGGGCTACGACCTGGTGGAAGTCGCCCCCACGGCAAGCCCCCCCGTCGTCAAGTTCCTCGACTACGGCCAGTTCAAGTACGAGCAGGCCCGCAAGGAGAAGGAGGCGCGACGGAACCAGCGTTCCGTCGAGTTCAAGGAGATCCGCCTCAAGCCCAAGATCGGCAAGGGCGACTTCGACACCAAGGTCCGGCGCGCCATCCAGTTCCTCGAGGACGGCGATCGGGTCAAGGTGACGGTCCAGTTCCGAGGTCGGGAGGTGAGTCACGCCTACATCGGGCGGGACCTGCTGACCCGTTTCGGGGATCTCATCAAGGAGCACGGCACGGTGGACCGGCAGCCGCTGCTCGAGGGTCGTTCGATGTCCATGACCGTGGCCTCGAACCACAAACCGAAGGTCGTCCCGGCGGCGCCGAGCCGCGAGGCATCCGTGCCAGAGGGCGGCTCGCAGCCAGCGGCAGGAGGCTGAACCACGTGCCCAAGATGAAGAGCCACAAGGGCGCCCAGAAGCGCTTCGGTGTCACCGGCAGTGGCAAGGTCTACCGCGTCAAGTCGTGGCGCGGCCACCATCTGGAGATCAAGTCCTCGCGGCGGACCCGCCGATACGCGGGCAAGGCCATCCTCGATCCCACGAGCGGACGCGCACTCCAGCGCCTACTGCCCTATCTCTAAGGAGCCCACCTGACATGGCACGCGTCAAGCGCGGCGTTACGGCCCACAAGCGCCACAAGCGCCTGCTCAAGGCGGCGGAGGGCCGTCGCGGCACGCGCTCCAAGCTCATCAAGCCGGCGCGCGAGGCGCAGCTGCATGCGATGGCATACGCGTATCGCGGTCGCAAGGAGCGCAAGCGGCAGCTGCGCGCCCTGTGGATCGTCCGCCTGAACGCGGCCGCACGCCTCAACGGCCTCAGCTACAGCCGGCTCGTGAGCGGCCTCAAGGCTGCCGAGGTCATCCTGGACCGCAAGGTCCTGGCCGACGTCGCGGTCCGCGATGCGGCCACGTTCGCGCGCATCGCGGAGCTCGCCAAGGCCCAGTAGCGGCTCCGCGCCGCTCCTCGTGGCTCTCGTGGACATCGAATCCTTCCAAGGTCGTCTCGCGTCCCTGCGTGACGCCACGCTCGCTGACATCGCGGCGGCGAGCGACCCGGCCACGCTCGACGAGGTCGGGGTCCGTGTCCTGGGACGCAAGGGCGAGCTGCGCTCGCTGATGGGCGGCATCGGGTCGCTCCCGGCCGAGGAGCGCCCGCGCGTGGGTGCCCTCGCGAACCCGGTCCGCGAGGCCATCGAGGCAGCCTTGGCGGAGCGGGGCGCGGTCCTCGGGTCGGCGGCGCTCGATCGGCGCCTCGCCGAGGAGGCGCAGGACGTCACGCTGCCGGGGCGGATGCCCTGGGTGGGCGGGCTCCACCCGATCCGGGAGACCGAGGCGGAGATCGCACGGATCCTGGGCCAGTTCGGGTTCGTGGTGGTGGAGAGCCCCGAGGTCGAGACGGACGAGCTCAACTTCGAGGCGCTCAACATCCCGCCGGACCACCCCGCACGGGACCTGTGGGACACCATCTACGTGGCCGACCCGGCGAGCACCCAGCAGGCACCCGATGCCCCGAGGTGGCTGCTTCGGACGCACACCTCGCCCGGCCAGATCCGCGCCATGCGGGCGGCATCACCACCCATCCGCATCCTGACGCCCGGCCGCTGCTATCGCTACGAGGCGGTGGACGCCTCGCATGGGTTCGAGTTCTTCCAGGTCGAGGGCCTCATGATCGACGAGCGCACCAGCATGGGGACTCTGCGGGGCCTGCTCGATGCCCTGGCACACGCCCTCTTCGGCGCCGGACGACCCACCCGCTTCCGGCCCGGCTACTACCCCTTCACCGAGCCCTCGGTCGCCTTCGACATCCAGTGCGTCGTGTGCGACGGGACGGGGTGCCCGGCCTGTGGCCGGAGCGGCTGGATGACCATCCTGGGCGCGGGCATGGTGCATCCGGTCGTCCTCGCCAATGGCGGCATCGACCCGGAGCGCTATCAGGGCTTCGCGTTCGGCATGGGCACCGACCGCATCACCATGCTGCGCTACGCCATCGGGGACATCCGCGCGTTCCTCGCCAACGACCTGCGCTTCCTCGAGCGGAGTCGGCCATGAGGGTCCCCATGTCGTGGCTCCGGGAGTACGTCGACCACGACCTCGCGCCCGAGGCGCTCGCAGAGCGCCTGACCCTCCTGGGCATGGAGGTCCGGGGCATCGAGCGCCTGGGGACCGACTGGAGCCGAGTGGTCGTGGGTGAGCTGCTGTCGGTCGATCGGCACCCCAACTCGGGTCGTCTGTCGCTCACCACGGTGCGCGTCGGGGACGGCGAGCCGACGCTCTCCATCGTGTGCGGCGCGACGAACATCGTGGCGGGCCAGCGTGTCCCGGTCGCGCTGCCGGGCTCGGTGCTCCCCGGCGACCGGCGCATCGAGGTCGCGCGCCTGGCTGGCGTGGCGAGCCAGGGCATGCTCTGCTCGGGCGCGGAGCTGCGCCTGTCGGACGACGCGGACGGCATCCTGACCCTGCCCCCGGACACGCCCATCGGTCTGGCGCTCGAGGACCTCGTGGGTGACACGGTGCTGGACATCGATGTCAAGCCGAACCGCGGGGATGCGCTGTCCATCATCGGCCTGGCCCGCGAGGTCGCGGCCGTCACGGGTGGTGTGGTCCGCTGGCCGGCCATGGATGTCATGGAGTCTGGCGATGCGACCGCGGACCATGTCGCGGTCGAGGTGCGGGACACGGCCCGCTGCCCTCGGTTCGTGGCGCGCTGGGTGGACGGCGTCACCGTGGGCCCCTCGCCGTTCGCCATCCAGCGGCGTCTGCTGGCCGCGGGTGTGCGACCCATCAGCAACGTCGTCGATGCCAGCAACTACGTGATGCTGGAGATGGGCAAGCCCATCCACACCTTCGATGCCGATGGTGTCCGAGGCGGGCGCATCATCGTGCGCGGCGCGCAGCCGGGCGAGCGGGTCATCACCCTCGACCACGTGGAGCGGCTGCTCGACCCAGAGGACCTGCTCATCACCGACACCGAGGGGCCGCTGGGGCTCGCGGGGGTCATGGGCGGCGTGGACAGCGAGGTGGGGGAGGGCACCAGCCGCGTCATCGTGGAGTCCGCCATCTTCGACCCGGTGAGCATCCGCCGGACCGCGTTCCGCTTCGCCCTCCGATCGGAGGCCAGCCTCCGCTTCGAGAAGGGCCAGGAGCACCGGCTCGCCCGGGTCGGGGCCGACCGGGCGACGCAGCTCGTCCTCGCCTGGGCGGGCGGGCGCGCCGCAACGGGGGTCGTGGACACCGACCCGCGCGAGCCCGCCCTGACCCGCGTGCCGTTCCGGCCCGCTCGCGTGTCGCGGCTCCTGGGGGTGGACATCCCGGCCGCGGAGCAGGCCGCGCTCCTGGCACGTGTCGAGGTCGGCACTCAGCCAGCGCAGCCAGCCGATCGCGTGCCGGTCACCGCTGCCGGCCGCACGGCCGATGCCGGGCCCGAGGCGCTGGTGGCGATCGTCCCCGCCCATCGTCGCGACCTGGTCATCGAGGCGGACATCGCCGAGGAGGTGGCCCGCGTCCGGGGCTACGAGACGCTCCCCGGCAGCCTCCCGTCCACGCCGGCACCCGCGTACCGGCCGGACCCGCGCAGGCTCGTCGACCAGCTGCGGGACTGGCTCGCGGGTGCGGGTCTCACCGAGGTCGTCACGCACGGGCTCGTCGACCCTGTCGACCATGCCCGCCTCGGCATCGCGCCCGGTGACCCCGGCACCATCGTGGCGGCCAACCCGGTCACGCTGGAGCACTCCGAGCTGCGCCGGTCGCTCCTGCCGGGCCTGCTGCGGGTGGTCGCGGACAACCAGCGCCTCCGACGCACTGACGTCGCGGTGTACGAGGTCGGGCCGACCCATCTGCGTGTCCTGGGGCAGCCCACCGAGACGCCCATGCTCGGCTTCGTGCTCGTGGGCGCATCCCGACCGGCCACCTGGTCGTCGGCCGCCCGATCGTTCGATGTCGCCGATGGCAAGGGCATCGTGGAGCTGCTGGCGCATCGCCTGGGGGAGGCGTGGGTCAGCTGGAGTCCTGCTGGGGCCCGACCGGGTGTCGATCACCCCGGTCGCACCGCGTCGGGGGCGGCACACCCGTCCTCCGCATTGGCCCTTTCGAGCGTGGCGCACCCGCCCGAGGGCGCGCGCCCGCCCGCCGCTGTGCCGTCGCAGGGCCTGCCGCTGGGCAGGGTGGGCGAGGTCCATCCATCGTTGCTGGAGGCCTACGACATCCGCGCGCCGCACGTCATCTTCGGGGAGGTCCCGGTGGTCGCGCTCGCGGGTCTCGTCCCTGAGCGCGTGACGACCGGCCCTCTGGACGGACCGCCCGTCGTGGAGCGAGACATCGCCGTGGTCGTGGGCCGGGAGGTCGCGGCCGGTGCCGTGGGGGAGCTCATCCGCGCAGCCGCGGGGCCCGGCCTCGTCTCGCTGGCCCTGTTCGACCGGTATGTCGGGGCGCCGCTCGGCGCCGAGGAGGTGAGCCTCGCCTGGCGCCTGCGGTTCCAGCCCGCCGAGGGTGACTCCGCGGACGCCGCGGTCGATGACCGGATGGGCCGGGTCGCCTCGGTACTGTCGGAGCGTATCGGTGGACGTCTCCGAGGGTGATAGGGTTATGCGCGTGACGCATGTGACGCCCGCGGCCCGCCCATGACCACCTTCGACATCGTCCTGGTGCTGGTCATCGCCGGGGCGTTCGTCATCGGGTTCCTGTGGGGCGTCATCCGCAGCCTGCTGATGCTGGCGGGCTGGTTCGCCGTGTTCCTGCTCGCGGCGCTGCTGTCGGTCCCCGTGGGTGACTACCTGACCACCCAATGGAGCGCTTATGACACGCATTGGAACCACATGGCCGCGTTCGCGATTCTCTACTTCGCGGGCATCGTCCTCGTGGCCATCCTCATCTGGGTGGGCATCAAGGGGGCGCAGGGGTTGAGCAGGTACCGCCTGCTCGACGATGTCGTGTCCGGGACCATCATGGCCGTCGTGGCGGTCCTGGCCATCGCGGGGCTCATCGTGCTGCTGGCCAGCGCCTACCGTGGCTCGCTGGGGTTCGCGGTGATCGGGCCCGACTGGACCCGGCAGGTCTATCAGTCGCTCCTGGACTCGCGCATCGGTGACGCCCTGACACGGACCGTCATCCCCGTGCTGGGGTCGCTCCTGGGCCCGCTCCTCCCCAGCTACGTCCGCCAGGTGATGGTGTGACCGCCACGGCCGCGCCGTGGCGCGTCGGATGAGCCGGGCGCCCACCCCGACGCGTCATCCGCGCATCGTGTCAGACCCCGATCGCGGGCCTCCGCGCCTCGATGGCCCGCCTCACCCGTCGCTCGACCCGCTGCCGCGCGCCTGGTACGAACGCCCCGTCCTGGACGTCGCCCGGGACCTCCTGGGCACATGCATCGTGCGTGAGCAGGGCGCCGGTCTCCGGGTGGGGCGGATCGTGGAGGTGGAGGCGTACGACGGACCCGACGACCGGGCGAGTCATGCCCGGGTGGGTCACACCCCACGGACGGCGCCCATGTTCGGGGCGCCCGGGCATGCCTACGTGTATCTCGTGTACGGGGTCCATCACTGTCTGAACGTGGTGGCGCATGCGGAGGGTCATGCGTCCGCGGTCCTGGTGCGCGCCATGGAGCCCCTCTCGGGGTTCGGCGGCCCGGTCATCCCGCGCCTCGCCGCGGGCCCCGGCCTGGTGGGTCGCGCGCTGACGCTCGACCGCGGCCTGAGCGGGCATGACCTGACCGTCGGGCGGGAGCTGTGGGTCTCGGCGGGCGCGGCCGTCCGCGACCGGGACGTGCTGGTCGGGCCGCGCATCGGGGTGACGTACGCGGGGCCGGACTGGGCGCTGCGGCCATGGCGCTTGGGCGTCCGGGGCTCGTCCGCGCTCTCGCGGCCGTTCCCGCGGGACCGTGGAGCCGGCTGGGAGGCCTGATGGACCAGCGCTCGGCCCAGGTCCTGGAGTTCCCCGCGATCCGGGCCCGACTCGCGGCATACGCCGCGTTCCCGCCGTCGCGGCGCCTTGCCGAGGCGACCGAGCCGTCCTCCGACCCGGTCATCGTGGCGCGTGCCCTGGATGAGACGGACCAGGCGCGCATCTTCCTGTCGGGGCGCCCGGACGTGGGCGTGGGCGGGGCGCATGACATCGGGCCATCCATCGGCCGCGCCGATCGGGGAGGGCGGCTCGAGCCGCTGGAGCTGATGGCCATCGCGGACACGCTGACAGCCGCGGCACGTCTCGCGGACGCGCTGCGTGACGTGGACCTGCCACGCCTCCACGAGCTGTCGCGGCAGATCGCCCCGCTGCCGGGCCTCCGCCAGCGGCTGCTGGTGAGCATCGACCCGGCCGGCGAGATCCTCGACACCGCGTCGCCCGCCCTGGGTGGGCTCCGCCGAGGGGTGCGCATCGCCTACGAGCGACTCCGAGCGCGCTTGGACCAGCTGGTCCACGGCGACCTGGGCGGCGCGCTCCAGGAGCCCATCATCACGCTCCGCAACGGCCGCTATGTCATCCCCGTGCGCGCCGACGCGCGGTCCCGCGTCCGGGGCATCGTCCACGACCAGTCGGGCAGCGGCCAGACGCTGTTCGTGGAGCCACTCATCGCGGTCGAGCTGGGCAACGCGTGGCGCGAGGCGCAGCTCAAGGTGCAGGCCGAGGAGGAGCGCATCCTCGACGAGCTCTCGGCGCTCGTGGGTGCCCAGGCGGGCGAGCTGCGGGAGACGCTCCATGCCCTCGCCCGCTTCGACCTGTGGGCCGCCCGCGCCCATCTCGCCGAGGAGATGGACGCCGTCCGCGCGGAGCCCTCCGATGGGCCCATCGTGCTGCTGTCGGCGCGGCATCCCGGGCTCGGCGGCAGGGTCGTGCCCATCGACATCCGACTGGGCGAGGGGTATCGCGCCCTGGTCATCACGGGACCCAACACGGGTGGCAAGACCGTCGCGCTGCGCACCGCGGGTCTGCTGTGCCTGATGCACCAGTCGGGGCTGCATGTGCCGGCGGCCACCGGGAGTCGCCTGCCGGTGCTCCGCGACGTGTTCGCGGACATCGGTGACGAGCAGTCCGTGGCGCAGTCGCTGTCGACGTTCTCGGGCCACCTGCGATCGATCGTGCGCATCGTGGGCGCGGCGGGGCCGGGCTGCCTGGTGCTGCTCGACGAGCTGGGTGCCGGGACCGACCCCGCCGAGGGGTCGGCGCTCGCGCGCGCCCTCCTCGACCGGCTCATCGGCTCGGGCGCGCTGGTCATCGCCACCACCCACTACGCGGAGCTGAAGGTCTACGCGCACGAGACACCGGAGGCCAGGAACGCCTCGGTCGAGTTCGACCTGGAGACCCTGAGCCCCACGTATCGCCTGAGCATCGGGCTGCCGGGCACCAGCCAGGCGTTCGCCATCGCGGAGCGCCTGGGTCTCGACCCGGCGCTGGTGGAGGATGCCCGCGGTCGCCTGTCCCGCGTCCAGCGGGACTTCGAGGCGACCCTCGCCGCCATCAAGGCGTCCCAGGCCGAGATCGAGGAGGCGCGCGAGGCGGCCCGCGTCGCGGAGGCGCGCGCGGTCGAGGCCCGGCGGGCCGCGGACGAGGAGCGACGACGCGCCCGTCAGGAGCGGGAGGCGGCCGTCGCCTCGGCGCGCGAGGAGGCGGAGCATGCCGTCGGGGCCATTCACGCCGAGGTCGCCGCGGCACGCGAGCTCCTGGCCCGCCAGACCCTCACCGAGGCACGCCTGGACGAGGCCATGGCTCGGCTGGAGGAGCGGCTCGCGGCCATCCCGGTGGCGGGCGGCACGGCGGACGCGGCACCGGCGCCCCCGGGTGCCTGGGCCGTCGGGCAGCGGGCTGCCACCCGGTCGGGCTGGCAGGGGACCATCACCGCGATCGACGTCCGTGGCCGCGCCACTCTCGCCGTGGGAGGCGCGCACTCCCTCGTGCCGCTCGGTCAGCTGGTGGCGCCAGGGTCGGTCGTGAGTGGCCCCGGGGCCACCGCCCCGGGGCGCCCGTCCACGGGTCGTCGTGGGGAGCTGGGCGGCGGGCCGCGCCCGCGGGTCCCCGGATCGGCCCTCGGACGGCCGACGCGCGAGGGCGGCGAGCGACGGGTCGTGCCCGCGACCCTGGACATCCGAGGGGCGCGCGTGGACGAGGCGTTGGAGCTGCTCGAGCGCACGCTCGACGGGGCATCCTTGGCGGGGGCGGGCAAGCTGACCATCATCCACGGGCACGGGTCTGGCGCGCTGCGTGACGCGGTGCGTGCCGCGCTCGCCCGCCATCCCCTCGTGCGTGACTGGCGCCCGGGCGAGCGGGGAGAGGGCGGAGACGGGGCGACGGTGGTCGGCCTCTGACGTCGCGTGTCGGGCGACGGCGACTGGCCCACCCCCGCGCCCTGCGCTCAGCCGCCCTCGTCGGTGGGTCCCGGGGTCTCCTCGTCGGGTGGCGGGGGCTCAGGTGTCGCGGGCTCCTCGGTGGGCTCCTCGGTGGGCTCGGTCGTCGGCTCGAATGGCTCCTCGGTGGGACCCGGCTCCTCGGTGGGCTCCTCGGTCGGCTCCAGCGACGGGGAGGGCTCGGGTGTGGGCATCTCGTCACAGCGCTTCGTGGGCGGGAACGGCGCGCCCCAACTGCGACCGTACGGCCGGTAGGACCCGTTGAGGAAGTACGAGGTCGCGGTGTCCTTCGGGCCACCCTCGATGCCGGCGCCCCGACGGGCGCGCCGGACCCAATC
>DAOTUX010000373.1:0-33611 GCA_034436475.1 Chloroflexota bacterium
CGTCGCCCAACGGGAACCGCACCTCGATCCGGTCGGGGATGCCGTCCGTGTCGGCGAAGTCCACCGCCTCGATCACGGCGTCCGGCGGGATGCGGCCGGCCGCCAGGTACGCGTCCCAGCGCTGCCGCACTGCCCGCCCGAACCGCACGAGGCGCCCGTCCCGGTACCACGCCAGGAAGTCCCCCGGTGTCAGGGCTCGGACGGCGATCCCGTTCGCCCGGACATCCTCGTTCACGCCAGCCACCTGCTCGTCCAGCGACAGCCCATCGGAGACGTCGACCGACCCTCCCGCTGGTGCCTCCGTCGGACCCGACGGCTCGGCGCCCAGCGCGGCAGGCGCGGTGAGGCACCCGACGAGCAGCGCGAGCAGCACGCCGCGAGACAGGCGGCCGGGCGGGTCGAGGGGAGAGCGGGTGGGAGCCATCGGCTGCCTCCGTGTCGTCATGCGCGCCAGGACGTTGCGAGTCAGCGCGCTCGGGATGTCGTCATCCTCGGGTGGCGCGACGAGACGGTCAACCTGTGGGAATCCACACTGCCGGCCAGGTCGTGCACCATGCGCGCCATGGCACGTCGCGACCTGCCGGTGCTCAGTCAGCGCCGCCTCAACCGCGCGCTCCTGGCACGACAGCTGCTGTCGGAGCGAGCGACGATGGGCATCCCGGAGGCGCTCCGGCAGGTCGGCGGCCTCCAGACGCAGTACGCGCCGAGCGGCTATGTGGGCCTGTGGACCCGACTCGCGGGGTTCCGGCGCGAGGACCTGACGCATGCGCTCGAGGATCGGTCGGCGGTCCAGGCGACGCTCATGCGCAGCACCATCCATCTGGTCGCGTCGAGCGACTTCTGGCCCATGGCAGTCGGGGTGCGACGCGCCCGGCGGGAGTGGGCGGCTCGCCTGAGAGGGGGCGTGCCAGGCGCCGCGGCATCGGAGGAGCACGGGCTGGCCCTGCGGGCGGCGCTCGAGGGTGGCCCTAGGACGGTCGCCGAGCTGGGTGACATGGCCACGGGTTTCATGGGCAGCGTGGGCCTCTGGGTGGACCTCGTCCGGGTGCCACCGGGCGGCACCTGGGAGCGTCGTCGCGCCGACGTCCTGGCGCTCGCGGAGGAGTGGGTCGGGCCCCAGACTGCGACCGAGGAGGAGGGTCTGCGCGTGCTGCTGGCGTCGTACCTGCGGGGCTTCGGACCGGCCGCGCTGAAGGACGCGGCGAACTGGGCCGGAGTCCCGGTGACCTGGCTGCGGCCGGCCGCCGAGGCGCTGACCCTCCGGCCCTTCCAGGACGAGTCGAGCACCGAGCTGCTCGACCTGCCCGACGCTCCCCTCCCCGACGAGGACGCACCCGCCCCGGTACGCCTCCTCCCCCACTGGGATGCCAACCTGCTGGTCCACGCGCGGCGGACCGGGCTGCTGCCCGAGACGTACCGGACGACGTTGTTCAACACCAAGCGGCCGTTCTCGGCAGGGGTGGTCCTGGTGGATGGGCGGGTCGTGGGGGAGTGGTCGATACGGGACGGGCATGTCGTGCCCACGATCTACGAGGCGGTGTCAGCCCGCGACCGCGCCGAAGTGGACGACGAGGTGACAGCGCTCGACGGGTTCCACCAGGGGTGAGGCGACGCGGAGGTGGCTGGCTCCGGCGGACGACCCACGGCGCACGGCGTCCGGCAGTCAGGGGCCAAGGAGTGCGGCTGGGACCACCGCGATCCCATCGGCGGTGCGGTACGCATCGGGGCCGGTGGTCACGACCACCGAGTCGAGGAGGTCATCACCCAGTCGCTCGCGCAGCCACCGCAGGTGTCGCATGTCCTGATCGTTCGGAGAGGCGGTCAGCTTGACCTCGATCGCGAGCGCCCGGCCCTCCAGGTTCGTCACGATGAGATCGATCTCGTGGTCGCCGTTCTTGGTCCGAAGGTACCCGACGTGCGCCTCCTGCGCCTGTGCCATGACCTGGACCGACAACGTCACAATCGACTCGAAGAGCGCTCCCAGCAAGGTGCCATCACGTGGCGCGCCGGCTCCCGCGCGATCGCCACCCAGCAGGGATTCGACGGTGGCTGCTCGGAGGCGCGCCGCGAACGCGGGATCGGCCATCTGATGTCGCGGACGCAGCATCAGCCGCGACAGGAAGCTCCCCGTCGGTGCCCAGGCTCGGAGAGGATCGATCATCCAGATCCGCTCGAGCGTGTCGATCCAGCGCAGGGCGGTGGCCTTGGTTGGTCGATCGGCCACTGCGGATGTCGATGCATCGCGTATCGCTTCGTACGACGCGGTCGTCGATACAGCGCCCGCATACGCGGTGAGCCAGCGCGTCAGGGCGGCGGAGTCGCGAACCGGACGGCCTGCGTCCTCGATGTCGCGGTCGACGACATGACGCAGGTAGGAGTCGAGCAACGATCGGACCTGGCGATCCGGCATCCCTCCGAGTCCCGGCAGGCCCGACGAGACGATCTCGTGCGCGTACCGCGTCAGATCGATGTCGGTCGTGCCGCTGATGGCTGGACGCCCACCGGACAGGAGGTCCCGAAGACTGACGGCTGGCGTGACCACCCCTCGCTCGACGAGCGACATTGGGCGCATGCGGAGGGACACGATCCGACCGGCCCCCGAATGGGTGGGTGGGCTCGCCGGGGCCGCCGACCCGGTCATCAGGAAGCGACCAGGCGATCGATCCTCGTCGACAGCCCGACGGATGACATCCCATGACCACGGCAGCCGCTGCCACTCGTCGATGAGGATCGGGGTCTCGCCCATCGTCAGTCGCGACGGGTCCGCCTCGATGACCCGTCGGACACCCGGGTCATCGAGCCGATGGACGGTCTTGGCTCGCTGGAGGGCCGTCGCTGTCTTGCCCACCCCGCGTGCGCCCTCGACCGCGATCGCCGGTAGGCCGTTGAACAGCTCGTCCAGCTCGTCATCGATGATCCGTCGCCGATAGTCGATCACGCTGGCATCATACCATCAGCAGCCAGTCCACTATACCATCAGCATCGATACTACAAGACCATCAGCAGGTTATCTGCGATACCATCAGCAGGTCGTCGGGCGCGGGGCCCACACTCGACGGGACGCCCGCGGTTCAGGGTCCGCCGAGGTCGATCCCGGCGGCCTCGCAGTCCTGGGCGAAGCGCTCCTGTGCCTCCACGCTGGGGTCCCAGCGACCTGGGAAGCAGGCTAGGCGGTCCAGACCCACCGCCGCGAAGGCCGCCAGCAGGTCCACCCGCGCCTGTCCCGGCTCGCGGAGCTCCTCGTCACGGACGTACATCGAGAAGCGGAGCGTCGATGGGTCACGGCCCTCGCGCTCGCAGCGCTCTCGCACCTCGCGCATCCGCTCAGCCGCCCACGCAGGGTCCCGGAACACCAGGTTGAGCTCGTCCGCGTAGCGGATCGCGTACCCGGCGATACGGTCGCGCCCATTGCCGCCCACGATCAGCGGGATGTGCGGCTGGACCCCCTTGGGCACGTTGATGGCCCCATCCACCGACGCGTGCCTCCCGGCGTACGTCGCACGACCGGGCGCGAGCATCCGGGTGATGACCTCGAGATGGTCACCCAGGGCGCCGATTCGCTCACCGACCGCCGGGAACCCGAAGCCGTAGCTCAGCCACTCGTCCTCCTTCCAGCCGGCGCCGATGCCCAGCTCGAAGCGGCCGTTCGAGATGACGTCGATGGTCGAGGCGAGCTTGGCGGTGAGGGCCGGGTTGCGGAACCCGGTGCACACCACCATGTGACCCAGCCGCACGCGCGTGGTGACCGCGGCCAGGGCCGCGAGCACCGAGAACGACTCGAAGGTGATCTCCTCGGTGGGGTCAGGCGTGGTGGTGAAGTGGTCGAACACCCAGAGCGCCTCGAAGCCGCGCGTCTCCGCGTGCGCGGCCAACTCGAGCGTGCGCTCCCAGGCCGCCCTTGGGTCCCAGGCGTCGTACTCGTGCTTCCAGCCCTGCGGCGCGAGCAGGCCGACCTTCACCTTCGCGGCGTCCCGTCAGGCCTTGGCGGGCGCTTGGTGGGATGCGGCCCGCGCGGCGGCCCAATCCTTCTGGAACGCCACGATGCCCTTGTCGGTGAGCGGGTGATGGACCATCTGCTGGAGCACCTTGAAGGGCACGGTCGCGATGTGCGAGCCGGCCAGGGCCGCGTCCGTGACGTGCCGGGGGTGCCGGACCGAGGCCGTCAGCACCTCGGACTCGAGGTCGTGGATCTCCACGATGGAGACCAGCTCGCGGATGACGTCCATGCCATCCTGGTTGATGTCATCGAGACGGCCCACGAAGGGTGACAGGAGCGAGGCACCCGCCCGGGCGGCCAGGAGCCCCTGGTTGGCAGTGAAGATGAGCGTGCAGTTGGTCCTGATGCCCTCGTCCGCGAACCGGGCGATGGCCTCCAGGCCTGTCTCACACATGGGCACCTTGACCACGATGTTGGGCGCCAGCTTGGCGAACGCCCGGCCCTCCCGGAGCATCCCCTCCACGTCCTCCGCGATGACCTCCGCGGACACGGGACCCGAGGTGATGGTGCAGACCTCCCGGAGGATGTCCTCGTAGGAGCCGCCGACCTTGGCGTACAGCGTGGGGTTGGTGGTGACGCCATCGAGCACGCCCCAGCGCGCGGCGGTGCGGATCTCCTCGATGTCAGCGGTGTCCAGGAACAGCTTCATGGGTGTGGGTCTCCAGCGGCGGGCGATGATGCGGGGTGTCTCCCAGTGTAGCGGGGCGCCTCGCGTGGGCCCCTCACCGCCGTCCCTGCACCGGTCACGCGGGCACCGATCGCACCCACGTCAGTGCGCGGCGTGCTCGCGCATGGGCAGGAAGCGCACGGCCAGCGTGAACAGCAGCGCCCCGAACGCGATGACACCCGCCACGACCAGGTACTCGACGATCGTCGGGACATACCAGTGGGTCATCGCGAAGCTCGAGGCGCCGGGCCCCTGGTCGACACCGATGGAGACGCCCGGTGGCACGCCGATGGGGGCATAGGACAGGCCGTTGAGGATCAGGTTGAGGCGGTGGACGAAGATGCCCCCGATGGCGATGGCGGAGGCGAGCGCGACCCAGCCGGGGCGCTCCCGCGTGCGCCGCACGGCCACGATGAGGAACGGCACCAGCAGGCCCACCACCACCTCCACCCAGAACAGGCCCGCGTATGGGCCCACCAGCAGGCGCGCGATCGGCCCGGCCTCCTCCGGGGCGCCCGGGTAGCCCGCGGTCAGGAACTCGGCAAGCACCAGGAACCCCTCGACCGCGATGAACACGCCCAGCAGCCCACCCAGGGTCGCGACCAAGTCGTCCCCGAAGCTCACCAGGCGCGCCCTGCGTACCGCCAGGGACAGCAGGATCACCAGCGCGAGGCCCGAGACCAGCGCGGATGCCACGAACATGGGCGCCATGATCGCCGAGTACCAGAAGCCCCGGCTGATCTGGAGGCCGAAGATCCATGCGGTGATGGAGTGGAGCAGGATCGCCGCGGGCAGCGCCACCCAGGCCAGGGCCGACTTGAGCCGCTCGTCACGCGCCAGCTCCCGGTCGGTCACCCCGGTGCCCAGCGCGAGACGACTGCCCCGGCGCGCGAGGTCGGCCCGGGTGTAGAGCCACACGTAGAGCGCGGACATCGCGGTGTAAGCCCCCACGATGGCGATGTCCCAGACCATGGGCGAGGTGAGGTTCGCGTGGAGCAGGATGTTGATGACTCGCTCCGGGCGCCCCAGGTCCGGCAGGATGAACACGCCCGCCAGGAGGACCGCGATGGTCGCCTCGAGGACCGCGACCCGCGTGATGGGCTTGAACATCGTGGCCCCGAACAGCCGACCCCCGGAGGCCACGATGAGGCCGCCCGCCGAGAGCCCGATGAAGAACATGAAGAACAGGATGTACTGGCCCCACATCACGGTGTTGCGCATCCCCGTGACGATCAGGCCGTTCGCGAACTGCCACACGAACGCGGCGAGGCCGACGCCCATCACGGCGAGCAGCAGCACGAACCAGGCCGCGAGCGCACGGCTCGGCCGACCCTTCGACAGGGATGTGGCGGGCTGGGCGGGAGTCTGGGCCACGGTGGTCATAGCGGGGCCCTCCGTCGCGGTGGCAGGTAGTGGACCGAGGGCTTGGTGCCCAGCTCCCCCAGCAGCTCCTCCCCCTGCCGGTCACGGATGAGGGCGACCACCCGGGAGTCGGGGTCGTTGAGGTCACCGAAGACACGGGCGCCCGTGGGGCACGACCAGACGCACGAG
Source organism: Chloroflexota bacterium (assembly GCA_034436475.1). GTDB lineage: Bacteria > Chloroflexota > Limnocylindria > Limnocylindrales > CSP1-4 > JAFMJV01. The sequence goes on from DAOTUX010000373.1 coordinate 6,216, forward strand.
GGCACCTGGTCCTCCGCGAGCCGGTGGACGCACATGGTGCACTTCTCCACCGTGCCCAGGGGCCGCGCCGCGACCATGCCCGTCTCGTGGGGCGTCGGTCGGGAAGGCTCGCCCCAGTTGAAGGTCCGGACGCCATAGGGGCAGGCGATCATGCAGTAGCGACAGCCGATGCAGCGGTCGTTGTCCATCATCACCAGGCCATCGTCCCGGTGGTAGGTGGCCTGGACGGGGCACACCTTGACGCAGGGCGCGTTCTCGCAATGCTGGCACGCAAGGGGCAGCCAGTCCATGGCGAGCCCGCCCGCGCCCTCGCGCGGCTGGTCGAGCGCCTCGCCCTCGGTGAGGATCCGGTTCCACCACGCGCCGAGCGGCAGGTCGTTCTCCGACTTGCAGATGACCGCGCAGGACCAGCAGCCGATGCAGCGCTCCTGGTCGACCACCATGCCCCAATGCGGCTGGTCGGAGCGAGGCCCGATCTCGCCGTAGGCGCGTGACGCGGGGGGCAGTGCCTCGACCGGTGAGACCTTGTCTGTCATGCGTCTGCCTCCGTGACCTTGCGGACATCGCAGCGGCAGTCCTTCCAGCCGGTGCTGGGGGCCCACATGTTGCCCACGAAGTGCACCTCGTGGATCGGGTTCACGGCCGACGAGGTCAGCTCGTTGACGCCCTTGCCTGATGCGAACTGACGTGGCCACCAGCCCTCGTACAGGGTCGCCGTGCCCGGCAGCTGCGCCTCGGTCACATGCGCCCAGGCACGCACGCTGCCACGGGTGTTGGCGACCTCGATGAGGTCGCCCGTGACGACACCACGCTCGGTCGCGTCCGGCGGGCTGAGGAACACCTCCGGCTTGCCGCCATGGATCTCCTCGAGCCACGCGTTGTTGGCGTACGTGGAGTGGATGCGCCACTTGGAGTGGGGCGTGAGCAGGGTGAGCGGCCAGACGGCCGGGTCGTGGACGGTGTCATCGAAGGGCGGCTTCCAGGTGGGGACGGTCTCACCCAGGTCGAGGAACCTGTCCTCCTCCTTGTAGAACTCGATGCGCCGCGTGGGGATGAAGGACGCGGTCCGCTCGAGCGGGGCCGGCAGCGAGACGGGCGGGAACGGGGCCATGTCTTGGACCTGCTCCACGAATGCCACGTCAGGATCCGGGACGCGCAGCCGGACCGGGCCTGCCTTGAGCGCGTCCAGGGTGATCCCCTCCGTGGGGCCGCCGGGGCCGCCGCCCGCCGCGAGGATCGCCTCGATGGCCGCCTCCTCGTCCATCTCGAACCACTCCGCGGCCAGGTCGGGCGCCACGCGCCGCATGATCTCGCGCCACATCCACAGCTCCGAGCGCGACTCCCCGACCGGCTCGATGGCGGCCTGCTGAAGCTGGAGGTAGGGGTGCAGCGGGGTGGCCGTGAGGTCGGTCTTCTCGTACCACGTGGTGGCGGGCAGCACGACGTCCGCCCATCGGACCGTCTCGGTCATCTGGTGGTCCACCACGACCACCAGGTCCAGCCCCGCGAGGGTCTCGTGGAGCCGGTTCACGTCCATGGACTGGACGAACATGTTGGCGAACGTGCACACCAGGCCGTGCCAGCCCTGGGCCGGGTAGGGCACGTCCGGGTGCATCGTGTCGGTCCGGCCGCGCACGAAGTAGATCGAGGGGCAGACCTTGGCCTTGGTGCCGCCGGGGCTCCACCAGGGCGAGGTGTCCACCCGGACCTTGTACTGGCCCACGTACACGGAGAAGCCACCACCCGAGCGACCGATGTTCCCGGTCAGCGCGGCCAGCAGCGCGAAGGCGCGCCCGGTGAGGTCGCCGTGGTACCAGTGGTTGGAGCCGCCACCCATGAGGATGGCCGCCGGCCGGGTGAGGGCGAACGCCTGGGCGAGCCGGACGATCGAATCGGCCGGGATGTCAGTGACCTCGGCGGTCCGCTCGGGCGTCCACGCATCCAACTCGCGGCGCACCGCCTCGAAGCCCGGTTGCGCGCTCACGACCGTGCCGTCCGCGAGCGTCACCCGGTAGCTGCCGGCGAGCGCCGGGAGGACGCCCTCCGGGAAGCCGAGGCGGTCGGTGCCCACCATCATCGGCGCGCCCGCGACCGTGTCCCACGCCACGAACCCGGGGTCCGGCCCGGCGGCGTCGAGCTCGATGGCCCGCAACCGCTTCCCCGTGTCGGTCCGCACCAGCAGGGGCGCGTCCGTGTGGCTGCGCATGAAGCCCTCGTCGGCCAGGCCATCCACCAGGACCTGGCGGCACAGCCCGAGTGCCAGCGCAGCGTCCGTGCCGGGACGGATGCGCAGGTGCATGTCCGCCTTGGCCGCGGTGGGCGAGAACGAGGGGTCGATGACCACCAGTCGCGCGCCGCGCTCGATGGCGTCGAAGATGAAGTGGACGTCCGGGATGCGCGTCTCCACCGGGTTGCTGCCGATCAGCAGCAGGAACCGGCTGTTCGCCCAGTCCTTGGCCTCGTGCTCCGCGTTCTGGACCCCGAACGTGATGGGCATGCCCATGGGCAGGTCGCCATTGAAGTCGAAGCTGGTGCCATGCGTCATGCCAAGCAGCGCGCAGGCGCGGTAGTTGGCACCCTTCTGGATGTACCCGGAGCCCGGGACCTGACCGAACACGTGGACGGAGTCCCAGCCCCAGCGCTCACCGATCGTCCGCAGCCCTTCTGCCACGCGGTCGAGCGCCTCCTCCCAGGTCGCCTGGCGGAAGCTCCCGGAGCCACGCTCGCCGTCCCGGATGAGCGGCGTCATGATGCGGTCGGCGCCATAGACCTGGTTGAGGTAGCTCAGGCCCTTCATGCACCCGCGGGGCGCATACGCCCTGTCGGGATAGTCGGCGGCCTGCTGCACCTTCACCAGCACGCCGTCGCGCACGAACGCGAGCTGGCCGCAGCTGCCGGTGCAGTTGGGCGAGCAGGTGGTCCGGACGACCCTGTCCACGGGCAGGCTCTTGGTGACGTCGTGGTCGCGGCCGGCCAGCACCCGGTCGCCGAGGACCGGCAGCGTCGCCGTGGCCGCCGTGCCCGCGGCCACCGCGGTGCCCTTGAGGAAGGTCCTGCGCGAGAGCGTCACCTGCGGATCCTCCGTCGGTCGGGGCACGTCGCGTCCAGCATCGTGTGCCCGGCCGCCCCGCATACCGCGCAACGCGGGACACCGGCGTCGGCCGGTCGGGGGCGACGGAGCGGCGCGGTCCGCCGGTCGATGGCCGCGACCACGCTGCCGGCGGACCCGAGCAGGGACGCGATGGGCGTGACGGCACCCAGCAGGAGCAGGCGACGACGGGTCAGCGCCAAGGCATGTCCCTCCAGCACACGCGTTCTCGAGACGACACGACGCGACCGATGCTAGGTGCCGGCCATGGGGCGCCGGGAGGGCCGAATGCCCCTTGGGCCCCTGCCGTTCGGACATATCATTCGGACGACGCACACGCGCACCTTGGAGGGGCTCCGTTGGACCTGGCTCGCTGTCTCGACCTGATCACCGAGGTGACCGCGGAGCGCGGCGCATCCTCCCCCGAGGCCCTGGGCCCCGACGAGCGCATCGCGGTGCTGGACCTCGCGCGCGTGGTCGCGCACACCGTGGAGCGGAGCGCCGCGCCGCTGGCCTGCTATGCCGTGGGCCGCGTCCTTGGGGCGAGCACGCCCGAGACGCGCCTCGACCTCATGCGCGCCATCATCGAGCGCATCACGACCGCCTCAGCGGACGGCGCCACGGTCTGAGGGCGGTGGGTCGGCGGCTAGCTCCGACGACTCGTGACGTGCAGTCGAGAGCCCTCCGTGAGGTACAGCGCGTCGTAGTGCTCGATGGCCCTGCCGTCAGCGGTCCATGAGATCGACTCGATCCGAAGGAGGGGCGTCGTCGGGGCGACCTCCATCAGCGCCGCCTCCTCGCGTGTGGGGAGCACCGGCTCGATCCAGCGCTCTGCGTACGCGATATCCAGGCCGTACCTGCGCCGGATCGTGTCATACAACGAGACGTTGTCCAGGTTGGCGCGCTCGAGGCCCGGGACCAGCCGCCCCGGCAGGGTGGATGTCACGAGCAGGCGCTGGCGCCCATCGACCGCACGCAGACGCCTGAGCCGGACCACGATGTCGCTCGGCGCTTGTCGCAGGCTGGCAGCCACCCGCGCGCTGGGCACCTCGGCGACCTGCTCGAGCACCAAGGTCGTGACCACGCGCCCGCGCTGGGACATCTCGCCCGAGAACGACATGACGGAGCCGACGAAATCCTCATCGAGCTTGCGCGGAGCAACGAACGCGCCCTTGCCCTTGATCCGGTATACGAAGCGCTGCGCCACGAGGTCACCGAGCGCCTCCCTCACGACCGCGCGCGACACGCCGAAGCGCTCCTGGAGCTGCGCCTCTGATGGGAGCTGGTCGTCAGGCCCATAGACCGCAGACTCGATCTCCGCGCGCAGCAGAGTCCGGAGCTGGATCCAGAGTGGCGTGCGGGATGCGCGGTCGAGGCTCAGCGGGTCAGCGCCCTCAGGGGTCATGACTCGTTCCAGTGGCACGGCTTCGGCAGTGTGGCGCCGCCGAGCGGGACCCATCAGACCCTCGGTCTGTGGCCCACCGCGGCCGCCACGCTCATCGTACCGCGCCATACGTGAGGCCTCGCACGATATAGCGCTGGAGGTAGAACGCGGCCAACAGGATAGGGATGGTGACGATGACCGACATCGCGGCGATGGCTCCCCAATGCGGCTCGCTCACGCCTGCCGTCATGCCCGGGATCAGCTTCGGGAATGGTCGGACGGACACGTCCGTGAGGATCACCGCGAACAGGAGCTCGTTCCAGGCGAACACGAACACGAACAGCGACGTCGTGATGAGACCTGGTGACGCGAGAGGCACCACGATGTGCCACAGCACGCGGTGGCGAGAGGCACCATCGATGGAAGCGGCCTCCTCGATCTCCGCCGGGATCTCGTCGAAGAAGCCCTTCATGACCCACATGAGGAAGGGCAGGCCGATGAGGACGTTCACGAGGATCAGCGCGATGTGCGTGTCCTGGAACCCGGTCGCGGTCGTCAGTTGGTAGAGCGCCACACTGACCACGATGGCGGGCATGAAGCGGAAGGAGAGGACCGTGAACGGCAGACGCCCACCGAGCAGGTGGTAGCGAGAGAGCGCATAGGCGCCGGGGACACCGACGAGGATGCACAGCACGAGGCTGCCGACGGCGATCACAACGCTGTCGAGCAACGCCTTGAGACCCTCCTTCTCCACGAGGGCGATCTCGAAGTTCTCCAGGGTGACCGTCTTGGGGAGGAGGGTGGGCGGGTATGCACCGGATGTCTCCATGAACGGCTTGAACGCCGTCACGACCATCCAGTAGAGCGGCACGAGCACCAGGAGCAGCGCGACACCCACCACGACGGACGACGCGATCAGCGTCCAGGGCACCCTCATCGGTCACGTCCCCTCAAGGGCGAGCCGCGCAGCCCCGATGCGGTGGACCACAGGATCCGCGCGATGACCATCACGATCACGACCTGCACCACACTCATGGCGGCAGCGAGACCGACGTCGAAGTACGTGAAGCCCTGGATGTAGGTGTAGTACCCGACCGTCTCGGTGGCCGTGGCCGGGCCGCCACGCGTGAGCGTGTACACGAGGTCGAACGTCTTCAGTGCGTCGATGACCCGCAGGGCGAGTGCCAGGGCCAGGATCGGTCGGAGCAACGGCAGTGTGATATGCAGGAAATGCGGGACCGGCCCGGCCCCGTCAGCCCGTGCCGCCTCGTGGACGTCCTCGGGCTGCCCCTGGAGGGCAGCCAGCAGGATGGCGGCCAGGAAGGGCGTCCATTGCCATGTCTCGACCATCACGAGGGTCACGAGCGACCAGGTGGGATGCTCGAACCAGGGGATCATGCCGACCCCCACCAACTCGAGCAGGTAGTTCACGAGGCCCACGCGCGGCCGCAGGAGCAGCCGCCACAGGATGCCGATCACGACCGGCGTGAGGAGCATGGGCAGGATGATCAGCGTGAATGCCGGTCGGCGCACGCGGTGGCTGACCTTGTCAAGGGCGAGCGCCAGGATGAGACCGAGGCCAAGCTGGATGGCGACGCCGATGGTGGTCAGCGTCCCTGTCACCAGGAGGCTGTGGAGGAACCGCCCGTCCCGTGCCAGGCGAGCGTAGTTGTCGAGCCCGATGAGCTCGACGCCCTCGCCTGAGACGAAGCGTCCGACGCTCAGGAACAGCACGTAGAGGCCTGGCAGGAGGCCGAGGAGCACCAGGACCAGCAGCGCTGGCCCAACCAGTGCCCACCCGCTCCGGTCACCTCGGCGTCTGCTCGTCGAACTGAGCGCGCTGGGGGCGAACGCCTCACGATCCACGACGGTGCCCTGCGACATGCGACTCTTGGATGCCTCGGTCAGCGTGTGGATCGGGGTGGTCCCAGGACATCCCGTCGAGTCCTGGGGCCACCCGTGGGGTGGGCTGCGTCAGTCGTGCAGGCCCTTGGGCTTCAGGAACAGGTCGACGTACTCAGCGTACTTGGCCGCCTGCTGCTCCCGCCCTAGCTCGTTGGTCACGGCGTCCAGCTCGGTGACCATCTGGTCGAGCGTCTGCTGGGCATCGGTGGTTCCCACGATGGCGCTCGTCGCGAGACGCTCGATGATCTCGTGATACCGGCCAGACCCTGGGACGTTGAGGACCGGATAGCCCTTGGCGATCGTCTGCTCGATGGTGTCGACGAAGTTCTCGCAGCGTGCGGGATCGGTCGGGCATGACCCGTTGTACAGCGTGGGCTCCATGTGCGTGATGCGCCACGGGTCCATCCACGCGGTGTTGTCATTGACGAGTTGCGCGGTCAGGTCACCGTCAGCGAAGAAGGTGAGCACCTTGTAGGCAGCCTCGGGCACGTCCGACTTCCCGGAGATTCCCATGATCCGGCCGCCAGCCATGTCCGGCCGCCCACCGGGCATGACGCATGTCCAGATGTTGCCCTCCGAGTTGGAGAGACTCGGATCCCCGCCCCACTTCCAGCCATCAGGCCACATGGGCAGGAACGTGGTCCGATTGAGCGTGAGGATCTGGTTCCTCGCGTCGCCGAACTCAAAGGAGGTGGCTTCCGGCGCGGATGCGGTGCGGAACGTGTCGATCATGTTCTGGATGGCCTTGAGCGCGAGCTCCCGGTCCGGAAGTGGCGTCATGTCCTTCGGGTCGAAGAGATGGCCGCCGTAGCCCATGAGACGGTCGATGAACGTGAAGTAGGACAGGAAACCTGCGATCTCGGACGCGCCGTAGAAGTCCTCGTCGGGCCGCGTGAACCACTGCGCCATGGTCAAGTACTGGTCCCAGTCCGCAGGGCAGCCCAGGTCATAACCGTGCTCTGCCTTGAACGCGGCCTGCTCCGCGGGGTCGTTGAGGCGGTCGGCACGGTAGTGCAGGATCTTGACATCGCCGTCGTACTGGAGGGCCTTGAGATCCTTGCCGTCGTAGGCGACCCATCGATAGCCAGGATGGACGTCGTCCATCTGCATGTCCTGCCATGCCTGCTCGTCACCGCCGGGGGCGATGTCCCCAAGGCGCGAAAGGTGCGGCCCGAAGTCACCCATGTACGTCGGCCAGAACGACACGATGTCGCACCGGCCCGCGTTGGTGAGATCGAGATAGGTGATGGGGTACTGCTCCACGAAGGGATGTCGCGCGATCTGCAGGTCGATGCCGAGCTCACGCTTGATCTGCGCCTGGTATCGGCTGAGGGCCGCGGGCAGCGGCCCATCCTCGATGCACAACGTCACGGTGGTGGGCTCGGCCATGGGCGTCGTCGCCCATTCCGTCGGACCGGTCTGGGCCACTGTCGGCAGGGCGACGGAGCCCATGCTGAATGCCAGGCACGCGGCCACGACGGCCGCTCTGCCGAGTCTGATCGTAGGCACCCGAGTACTCCTCCCTTTCCAACCGGGTAGGTCGCCTGAGACTGGGCCGGCCGCCCATCCGGGGTCGGGCAGCCCTGGCGGACTGGACGTCCTCCGCGAATCCCCCTCGCTGGCACCTCCTTCGAGCGACGGCCTTAGCTTGTCCGGACATGTCGGCCGACTGTATGCCACTTCAGCCGGCCACGTCAAGCCCGGATTCGTGCTTATCAACGGTTTGACACGGGCATGCATACTGCGACCTGAGCCGGTTTCCTGACCGGACAGGTCAACCAAGGACGGTCCACACGTTGGCAGGTACGACACACGACGAGGAGGCGGGCGGTCACCCGTCACATCAGGTCGGGCCGGGCCCGGCCCGGTTCCGTGTCCCATCGACCATCTGGTCGGGGCCCGGGAGCGCGTCGCGGGCTGGTGAGGCGGTCGCCACGCTCCAAGGGCGCAGACCGCTCGTCCTCACGGACGCGCGACTCGTGGGCGGTGGGATCATCGCCCCGGTGCTCGACGCGCTCCGAGCCCAGACCGAGCACCTCGAGATCTTCGACCAGGTCACGACCGAGCCGACCACCGACATGGTCCGTGACGCCCTCGAGCAGTTCCGGGCGTCCGACGCGGACGTGCTGGTGGGCATCGGTGGCGGCAGTGCCCTCGATGCCGCCAAGGCGGTCGCCGTGATGGCCGACCTGCCGGGGACCATCGCGGACTATGAGGGGCTCGATCGGCTGGGACAGCGCCGCCGTGGCCTCGTGGCCGTGCCGACGACGGCGGGGACCGGGAGCGAGGTGACTCGCGTGACGGTGATCACCGACAGCGCCCGGCGGGTGAAGATGATGCTCGCCGACGACGCGCTCATGCCGGACGTCGCCGTGGTCGACCCGGAACTCACGCACGAGTGCCCGCCGCACGTCACAGCGTCCGCCGGCCTGGACGCCCTGACGCATGCCGTCGAGGCGTTCCTGTCCAGACGTGCGACCCCGCTCACCGACGACCTGGCCTGGGCGGCCGCACGCAACATCACAGCGGGCCTGTCCCGAGCGTGGCGCGACGGGCGTGATGGTGCGGCGCGCGCGCTGGTGATGACCGGCCAGCTCCAGGCGGGTATGGCCTTCTCGAACGCATCGGTGGCCCTGGTGCACGGGATGTCACGTCCGCTCGGCGCGCTCTTCGGGGTGCCCCACGGGATTGCCAACGCGATGCTCCTGCCGACGGTCCTGCGCTTCACGCTTCCCGCAGCGGTCACCAAGCTCGCGGCACTCGCGGGTCCGCTGGGCGCGGACGGTGGCGCGGCGTCGCCGTCGGAGGGCGCACATGGCGACGAGGCGGTTGCCGGGTGGCGCACCGGGACGCCTGATGCCGCCGAGCTGGCGCGAGCGGTCACCGTGGTCGACCGCATCACCGAACTGGTACGCCAACTGGACGTGCCGTCCCTGGCCGACTACGGCCTTCCCGCAGCGACGTTCGAGGCCAGCCTCGCGAGGATGGCCGGCGATGCGCTCGCGAGCGGGAGCCCCGCGAACAACCCGCGCGTCCCGAGCGCCCCTGAGATCGTCGCGCTGTATCGCATCGCCTGGGACGGCGACCCCAGCGCGGGCACCGGGAGAGCAGCAGCACCATGAGGAGGGGTCGAACGTGACGTCGCAGACCGGCATCGGCCGGAAGTCGGCAATCAGCTCGTGGTCGGGGGGCGGCTGGACCCCCGCCTCCCTGGCGCGGGACGTGCGCCTCCAGCGCTTGTTCGCTCACGGGCCGGCCCTCATCATCGCCTGGGCGCACGCGCCGCTCCTGGGTCCTGGCCCGGGATTCGACCGTGCATCGATGGAGACGCTCGCCGAGCGCTTCGCCGAGGCCGACGGGGTCCTGCTCTCGACCTCCCATCTGCCAGCGGCGCGCGGACTCCTGGCCCGACGTGACCGACCCCTGCTGTTCCTGCTCCAGCACTGGCAGAGCGTCACTCGTGCCCCCTCCCTGCGAGGGTTCGAGGAGGGGTCGACCGCACCCTTCCTCACCGTCGAGGACGCGGCGCGCTGTGGCGCGGACGGCGTGATGTCGTACCTGTACGTGGGCTGGCGTGACGCGGACCGCGAGGCCCGCGAGGTGGCCTACGTGATGGACGTGTCACGACGCTGTCGGGAGCTCGGCCTGCTGCACATGGTCGAGTCGTGTCTCATCGATGAGGAGACCAGCGAGGACGCCGAGGAGCGCGGCCGGATGGCCGCGTACCACACACGACTCGCCGCGGAGCTGGGTGCGGACCTGGTCAAGACACGCTGGACCGACGACGCGTCGATGCCCGCGATCGTGGATGATTGCCCCGTCCCGCTGCTGCTCGCCGGGGGCACGCCCCGGCACGGCTTCGATGAGGCCATCGCGGACGTTCGACGTGCGATCGGCATCGGCGTGGCCGGGCTCGTCTATGGGCGATACGTCTTCGGCCACCCCGACCCGAGCGAGGCGGTCGCCCGGCTGCTCGAGGCACTGCGCGCGGACCCGCCCGGGGCCGCCACCACGGACGGGCGGTGACCCGCAATGACCAGCGGGAACGACGCGTCGGGTTTGGCCCCCGACCCCGGGGGCCTCGCAGCCAGTGGCCTTGACCGGTCCCTGTCCGCGCTCCTCGGCGCACGCTGGTCGACAGCGGACGAGCACCTCTGGGCGTATGCCCGAGACGCCTCGCCCCTAGCGCTGCGTGACGCCCTGGCGGGCCGTGCCGAGGCGCTCCCGGTCGGCGTCGCTTGGCCCGAGACCACCGAGGAGGTCTCCGCGGTGGTCCGCGCCGCGGCGCGTCACAAGTGCCCCGTCGTGCCCTACGGTGGTGGCTCGGGCATCGTGGGCGGTGCGCTCGTTGGCGGGCGTGCGCTCGTGTTGGACATGAAGCGGATGCGCCGCATCCGCCACGTTGACCCGGTATCCCTGTTGGTGACCGTCGAGGCGGGGGTCATCGGGTCGGTCCTGGAAGAGGAGCTCGGCGAGCGGGACCTCACGACGGGGCACTATCCGCAGAGCCTCCACTCCTCGACCGTCGGTGGCTGGATCGCCCACCGTGGCGTCGGCACGTTCTCATCCCTGTACGGCCGGATCGAGGACATCGTGGTGGGCTTGGAGGTGGTGCTCGCTGACGGGCAGGTCCTGGCGACGCGCGCTGTCCCCGCATCGGCCGCCGGACCGGACGTCAAGCGCCTGTTCCTGGGTGCCGAGGGGACCCTCGGCATCGTCACCGCGGCAACGCTCCAGGTCCACCGCCGAGCCCCTGCGAGGGTGCCCATCGCCTTCTCGGCAGCGACCTTCCACGATGGCCTCGCCCTCGCCCGTCACGTGGTGCAGGCGGGCTACCGGCCCGCGGTCGTCCGGGTCTACGACGCGGTCGAGACCGCCGACCAGTTCGGCATCCTGGACCTGCCGTCAGGGACATGCCTCGCGCTCTGCATCGTCGAGGGGACGGACCAGCTCGTCTCGGTGACGGCCGACGAGATCCGCAGGCTCGCGACGGGGGTGGGGCTCGAGGAGGTCGACGGCTCGACCGTGGCCGCGCACTGGTTCCACCACCGCTTCAGCACAGCCGGGCTGTGCCGCACGCTGGGCACCCCCCTCGGCGTCGCGGACGCGCTGGAGGTGGCCGCCGACTGGTCCCACATCGGGGAGGCGTACGAGCGGATGCGTGCGGCGATGCTGGCGGCAGCCGGTGAGGGTGGTCGGGTGTACGGGCATGCGTCCCACGTGTACGCATCCGGCACGAACCTGTACATGATCTTCCACGCGATGGCGTCAGACGAGTCGCGAGTCCCCGAGCGGTATCACGCGGTCCTCGCTGCCGCCATGGACACATGCCTCGCCTCGGGCGGCACGATCACACACCACCACGGCGTCGGCACCCTGAAGGCACCTTGGATGTCACAGGAGCTCGGCCCGGTGGGCATGGCCATGCTCGGGCGGGTCAAGCGCGCGCTGGACCCTGAGGGCATCCTCAACCCCGGGCGGCTGGGCGTCTAGGCGATGGACCCGACCTGGCCCTCCAAGGACCTGCTCGAGCCCCTGCGCCGCTGTGCTGGCTGTCACGACCAATGCTTGGGCGTCACGGGTGAGGTGGTGGAGAGCGGGGACCAGTCACTGGCGCTCTCCCGTCTCGCCGCCATGGTCCTGCGGCTCGGGAACGGGGTCTCGGCCTGGTCGCCGGGAGCCGGCGCGCGACTGTTCGTCTCGGCAGTGGACGACCTCGCGGACGAGGTGTGCATCCACCGTGCCAGCGGGCAGCGCGTCGCGCCATGGCACCGGGACGCGCGTGCGCAGGCGGTGCGCACCGGCATGGCGCCGGAGTTCGTGATGACCGCCCAAGCGGCAACCCACGCGTGCGGGAACATCTGGGGCCTCCGCGAGACCTTGCCACCGGTCCAGCCCCATGGGCCCGTGAGCGTGGTGCTCCTGCACGAGGCCACGACCCGCCACGCCGATGCCCGGAGTGTCGAGGCGCAGTCGCGACTGATCGCCCGCGCGGGCTGGACCGCATGTGACACCGCTCTCGCGTCCAGCGGTGCGCTCGAGCTGGAACTGGGCCTCGTGCAGGAGGCCCGCGCCGCGGCAGTGGCGGCCCTCGAACGCATCCGGGCGGTCGAGGCCGAGCTCGACGACGGGACCACCTTCGCGAGCGCGGACCCGCACCTGGTGTGGATGCTCACGCAGGGGGTCTCCCAGTTCGGCCTGGCACCGATGCAGCGGCTCGAGCACCTTGCTGACGTCCTGGGGGCGGCGGGCCTACGGCGACCACTATCTGCCCTAGGGGAGGAACGCCGCTCGGTGGTGTATCACGACCCAGGCATCCTGGCACGCCGGCTGGGGGTGCTCGAGGCTCCGCGCCGACTGCTCGACGAGGCCGGCCTGGAGCGACGCGAGGCGCGGACCTCCGGCCGCTTGGCGCGCAGCGAGGGCGGACTGCCAGCCGCGCTCCGCGAGCCCACGGCCGTGGAGGTGGCTCGCCTGCGCGTCACGGAGCTCGGGGCGACCAAGGCGGACCTCATCGTGACGAGTGGGCCCGTCGCGCTCATGGCCCTGCGCGCGGGTGACGCCGGGGCCACGGCGCAGGACCTGTTCATCCTCCTCGACGAGCTGGCGCGATCGGAGCGACCACGATGAGGCGGACGCACCCTGGCGAACTCGATGGTCACCGCTTCGACATCGTGGTCATCGGCGGGGGCATCACGGGCGCAGCCGTCGCACGCGACGCGGCACTGCGGGGGTTGAGCGTCATCGTCCTCGAGAAGGACGACTTCGGCAGCGGGACCAGCAGCCGATCGGGGCGCCTGGTGCACGGAGGCATGCGATACCTCGCGAACCTCCAACTCGCCCTGGTGCGTCAGGCCCTGCGGGAGCGCGAGCACATGCTTCGACTCGCCCCGCACCTGTGTCTCCCTCGCCCGTTCTTCCTGCTCGTGCACCGGGGATATCCCGAGAGCCTGCTCAAGCTTCGGGTCGGCCTCAAGTTCTATGACTTGTGGGCTCGCATCCCCCGCGAGCGCCGACATCGGATCCTGGCGCGGGACGAGACCCTTCGGGAGGTGCCCGGCATCGCCACGACGGACCTCACCGGCTCGGGCGTCTTCTACGACTTCATGACCGACGACGCCCGCCTGACGCTCGACATGATCCGCAGCGCCAGCGAGGCCGGGGCCGTGGCCATCAACCACGCCGCCGTGGTGGCCCTCCGCGCCCCCAAGGGGCGGGTGGATGGCGTGGAGGTCGAGGACCGACTGGACGGGACGCGCGCGACCATCCTGGGACGCCAGGTCGTCGCCGCAGCGGGACCCTGGGCCGACATCGTGGCGGGCCTCGAGGGAACGACACGGCCGAGCGAGCCCATGCTGCGCCCGACGAAGGGGGCGCACATCGTCTTCGGCGTGCGGGACCTCCCCATCCGTCACCCGCTCTTCTTCCGCTTCCCGCGTGATCGTCGTCTGGTGTGGGCGATCCCGACACCCACAGGTGACCACGTGTACGTCGGCGGGACCGATACCGACTTCCCTGGCACGCCGGACCAGGTCGTGACCGACGCGGACGACCTGGAGTTCCTGCTGGCGGTGGCGAACCACATCATGCCCGACGCACGCGTGGACGCGACTCACGTCATCGGCAGTTGGGCGGGCCTGCGGCCACTGGTGCGGCCCGACCGGAACCTGCCCGCCAGCGCGGTGTCCCGCGAGCACCGTCTCTTTCGGTCCTCCGGCGGCCTCCTCATCATCACGGGTGGCAAGCTGACGACCGCGCGCCTCATGGGCGAGGAGGTGGTCGACGCGGCGCTCGCCGGCCTGGACCGATCGCCTCGCACGACACCCAGTCGGAGCCTGGAAAGCCCAGTGAGCGGGGGGGGCATCGGCGACGGTTGGCCGGACGCGTTCCGGCGACGCGCGGCCGCGGTGGGGCTCACGGAGCGGCAGCGCGAGCGGTTGGCATTCCGCTACGGCACGAACGCGGACCGGATCGTCGACATGGTGGCAGACGACGCTGCCCTGGCACGTCCACTCGGCGCGACGGACGCGATCGCGGCAGAGGTGCGCCATGCCGCGCTCGAGGAGATGGCGATGACACTCACGGACGTGATGGTCCGTCGCCTCGGCCTCAGTCCCTGGCTTCGGGACGGAGGGCTCGGCATGGTCGACGATGTGCTGAGCCAACTCTCGGGCCCGCTCGGGTGGGACGAGGATCGGACGAACCGGGAGTCGGCGGAGTACGGCGCCATGGTGGCGGCGAACCGGGCGTTCGCGCGGCCATCGGCGAGGAGCCAAGGAGGGTCAGGTGAGTAACCACACGCTCATCGGCGTGGATATCGGCTCGAGCTCCACGAAGATCACCGTGTTCGACACCGAGGCGCGAGTGCTCGGAGAGGCCCGGGAGCCATACGCCCCGCGCCAGAGCGGCCCCGGCGTTGCGGAGTACGACACGGAGGAGATCGAGCGGCTCCTGACCCGGGCGATCCACGACGCGGTCGCCCGGAGTGGCGTGCCGCCCGGGTCGGTGGCCGCGGTGGGGATCGCCTCGATGGTCGCGGGCATCATGGCCGTCGACGCGGACAACGCGCCCGTGAGCCCCTACACGACGACGCTCGATGTCCGGTTCGCTCCGTACATGGACACCTTCGTCCGTGAGCATGGCGCGCGGATTCGCGCGCTCACCGGGTCGGGCATCCCGGCACTGGCCGCCAAGATCGCCTGGCTGGTGGGCGACTTCCCGGACATCGACGCACGCACGGCGCGCTTCGTGACCATCAATGCCCACCTGATGGGTCGGCTCACCGGGGCTCGCGCGGATGACCTGGTCATCGACCACACGTTCCTGTGGTGCACGGGCCTCGCGGACGCCCAACGGTACCGTTGGAGCGAGAGCCTCTGCGAGCGCCTGCGAATCGACCCCGCGCGGCTGCCCCGCATCGTCATGGCCGGTCGCCATGCCGCAGGTCTCTCCCAGGATGCCGCGGAGCGCACGGGCCTCTTGACCGGCACACCGGTCGTGCTCGGTTCGGGCGACCAGTGCGCTGGGCTCCTCGCGGCCGGAGTCACGCGCCCAGGGCTGCTGGGTGACGTGGCCGGGACCTACCCGACGCTGGCCGCCTGCGTGGACGAGTTCCGACCGGACGACCCCGGAGGCATGATCGAGGTGTTCCCAGCGGTGTTGCCAGGACGGTGGCACCCCCTGTTCTTCATCGGTGGTGGCGGGCTCACGCACCAGTGGGCGACACAGACGGTCCTGGGGGTCGGTGACCCGGCCTCCCTCGAGGCGCTCGTCCGGCAGGCCGCGGACGTGCCACCCGGCTCGCAGGGTGCGCTGTTCGTGCCGCACCTGGGCGGTCGGGCCTGCCCCTCCGACTCCACGATGCGGGGGGCCTGGCTGGGCGTCACATGGACGCATGACCGGGCGCACCTGTACCGGTCACTCCTCGAGGCAGTGGCCTACGAGGAGCGCCTGGCATTGGAGACGATCGAGCGCCTCTACCCGGGTGTCGAGTGGCGCGAGGTGCTGCTCTACGGCGGGGCCGGCGCCAATCCTCTGCTCAACCAGATCAAGGCGGATGTCCTGGGCGTCCCGCTGAGGCGGATGGTGGTGGACACGGTGCCACTCGGAGCAGCGCTGCTGGGCGGGCAGGGCGTCGGGTTGTTCGCGGACCTCGAGGCCGAGACGGGCCGCCTCCGGGCAAGCGCCGTGAGCGAGTTGTTCGAGCCGGACCTCGGGCGTCACGAGGCGTACCTGCCCCAGGTGCACCGGTATGAGCGAGCCCTCCGAGGGTTGAGCCCCGTGTTCCGGGACCTCGCCGGTTGAGTGTCCCATCCAGACAAGGAGGATCAGCCATGGAGCACATACGGCTGGGTGCCACGGAACTGCGTGTGTCGCGCCTGTGTCTGGGTACCTGGCAGCTCGGCGGTGGCTGGGGTCCGATCGATGCGCAGGAGGCGCGTGCGACCGTGCGTCTCGCACGCGAGCTGGGCATCGACTTCTTCGACACCGCACGGGCGTACGGCTGGGGAGCGTCCGAGAGCGCTCTTGGCGAGGCGCTCGACGATGAGCTGCGAAGCCACCGCGAGCGGGTGACCATCGTCACCAAGGGCGGCCTGCGCATGGTCGGCGGGACTCTGGTGCGCGATTCGTCGCCGAATGCGTTGCGCGAGGACCTGGAGGCGAGCCTGCGGTCCCTTGGCACCGACTACGTGGACCTGTACCTCGTGCACTGGCCGGATGCGACCCGACCGCCACAGGAGACGGCCGAGGTCCTGGGCGGGTTCGTGGAGGCGGGACTGGCCCGGGCCGTGGGCATGTCGAATGCCGACGTCTCTACGATGACGAGGATGCGCGCCCATGCGCCGGTAGCCTGCGTCCAGCCGCCGTACAGCATCTTGCGACGCGGCATCGAGCGCGAACTGCTACCTTGGTGCGAGGATCAGGACATCGGCGTGATGGTCTATGGACCGCTCGTCCACGGCCTCCTGGCACAGGGGCCGTCGCTGATCGCGGGGGCAGGCGCGGATGATTGGCGCCAGCAGAGCCATGTCTTCCGAGGCCACGAGTACGAACGCGCGGTCGCGAGCGTGAATGCGCTGCGCAGTGTCGCGATGGAGTCCGGCCTGACCTTGGCGCAGCTCGCAGTCGGCTGGACGCTCTCGCACCCGGCGGTCCATGCGGCCATCGTGGGGGCTCGCCGTCGCGAGCACCTCGTCGCGACGTGCGCCGCGCCACTTCGCGGTCTGCCGGCCGACGTGCTCCTGGCAGTGGCGGACATCATCGGCTCTGAGCCCGACCTCGACGTCGCCTCCCCGGAGAACCTGTGACGCGACAACACGACCCGAGCAGGCTGCCATGGTCGTCGAGGCAACCCCTCTCGACCCAGACTGTCAGGGTGTCGTGGCCTGGATGCCGAGTTCCGGCAGCCCCGTGGTGAGCAGCGCGTCCGCGACGGCCTGCATCATCGCCGCGGAGTTCTCGTCCCCGGGCCGATCCATCGACGGGCCGTTGATGATGGGTCGTGCGTCGATACATAGGGCGCCGTGGGCGGCAGCCGCTGCGCAGTTGGCCTCGGCGAGCAGGCTGAAGATCGCGGCGCCCTTGGTCGGCGCGAGGTCCTCGGCCAGGATCTCCACCAGGTCTGGGTCGGTCAGGAAGAAGTTGGCGGGGCTCACGAGGCGCATGGCGGTCGGTGCGTCGCCGCGGAGCAGCGCAATCTCGTCGAGGATGGCGTTGAGGTTCGTGGTCCAGAGCCGGGCAATCGCCTCGACGCAGTCGAGTTGGCGGGCACCCGTGCAATCCCCCTTGGCCGGGGTCGTCAGGAGGGCTTCCAGGTCGTTCGACCCACTCGTGATGATGACGACATCCGCCGCGGCCGCCGCCTCCTGGGTGTCAGGATTGAAGCGGAGGCTCGACAGCAGCGTCTCGGTCGTCTCGCTCGTGCCGGGCTCGATGCCGGGCTCCGCCTGACCAGTCAGGTCCGTGAGGATGACGTCGCGACCCAGCTGGGCCTCCAGGTCGGCCGCGTACCGGTCGATGAACGTGGCGCACTGGCCGCAATGATCGCCTTCCGGCCACGAGTCGCCGAAGGCCACCACCTGGAGCGGTGGCGCCGCGCTCGCCGACTGCGCGGACGCCGGGGATGCCAGGAGCGTTCCGCACGCGAACATGATCGCTGCGAAGATGGGGTAGTACCGGAACCTCATCGCGATCCTCCTTGGGTGCTCGTCCACGTGGCGGCCGCATCCGACCGCACGAACCCGACCAGCCACCCGATGTGCTCGACCGCCTGCCCTGCTCCGACGTCGACGACAATCGTGCCGCCGGGCGACACCTCGCCGGTGACTCGCCGATAGAGCGGTCGGCGTATCGCGGCGAGCGAGTCATCGGGTGCCATCACGAGCGCATCAGGGCGGAGGCTGAGCTCCGCGGACCCGGGGAACTCCGGACTCGACCACTCGTTACCGTCGCGATCCTCATGTACCAGGCGCGAGACGTCGCTGGTGTTCGGATCCTGACGGACCAAGGTCCACGTGCCGCCGTCGGCGGCCCATGCTCGTGACGCGAACTCCCAGGTTCCCTGTACGGGCCCGGCGGGTTGCACCCCGGGCGATGGTGTCTGCATCACGGGTGCGCCGACAGGGGTTCGACCCACCATCCGGGTCCCCGTCGCTGGGTCGAACGGCTCTGGGCTGTCGCCGACGCGCCACCACAGGGTGCCGTCGACCGTCCAGCGGGGGGCCAGGCGACCGCCGGTCAGGACCCTGACCCTGGTGGGGTCGCTCAGGTCAAGGACGCCGAGGGCCGAAGGTGGGGTGTCGGGCCCATTCGTCGTCGCCGGCTTGAGGGGGATCGCAAGCCATCGACCATTCGGGGATAGCGCGTACTGC
This sequence comes from Chloroflexota bacterium, assembly GCA_034436475.1. GTDB lineage: Bacteria > Chloroflexota > Limnocylindria > Limnocylindrales > CSP1-4 > JAFMJV01. The sequence continues at coordinate 24,964 of DAOTUX010000373.1, forward strand.
CGAGTGCTCTGCCAGCCGCCGAAGCTCGACGCCGGGACCCTGACCACGATGTCCTCGTGACCGAGCGCACCGACCAGGACCAGCTCAAGGTCGCCCACGCCCTCGCGCGGGCTTCCAAGACCGTTGGTGGTGAGGCCGCGGGCCAGGACGGCGAGATAGGGCGACCTCTCGGCCGGCGCGAGGACGCCGATGCCCGCCGCCAGCGACAGCGGGACGACCAGCAGGGCGGCAGCGACCAGCGCCATCCACGGCCGGCGCAGCGTGCGCCTGCGTGCGTGTCGGCGAGTCAGCACATCCGACGGTGTGACGACGAGCGGCAGGGAGTCCACTTCGCGGCGCAGCACCACCCGCAGCTCGTGCTCGAATCGGGTGTCGGGCCACTCAGCCATGAACCACCTCCACGGCGGTGCTCGTGGGAACGGGCTCCGTCAGTCGTTCGCGCATCGCCGCGAGCGCCCGCCGCAGCTGCGTCTTCACGGTGTTCGGGCTGGTGCCCATGGCGGCCGCGACATCCGCGACCGAGAGGTCCGCGTAGTAATGCAACGCGACGGCGGCGCGCGCCCGCACGGGGAGCCTCTCCAGCGCCTCCACCAGCACCAGGTGGTCGTCCGGGTCGGTGTCCGGGCCTGGTGTGTCGGGCAGGACGGTGAGGTGGATGACTCGCGTCCCCCGTCGGCGATGGCCCAGCGCATGGTTGGTGGCGATTCGCATGAGCCACGGCCGAAGGGCCGCAGGATCACGCAGCGACGAGGCCCTGTCGAGCGCGGCCAGGAGGGTGTCCATCAGGACGTCCTCGGCGAGCGCTCGATCGCGCAGGATCAGGTACGCGACACCCTGGATCTCTCGTCCGTGGACGCGCAGGAGCTCACCGAGGACCTCGGGCTCTCCCTTGCGCAACGCGTCGACCGTCACGTCCCACCCCCATGCCGGCGGCCTGTGCGCCGTTCATGTGAGATGTGATGCTGGGGCGACCCAGGGCGGGTGACAAGGGGCGGCATGAGAGCCGGGCCTCAGGCCTCGGCGAGAGCGGTCACCTCGGCACTCCCGGTCGCATCAACGGGCATCGATGCCATCGCTCGCCTGCCCATGGCCGCGCGCACGAACCCCAGGAACAACGGGTGGGGGCGATCGGGTCGGCTCTTGAACTCGGGGTGGAACTGGCTGGCCACGAACCATGGGTGGTCGGTGAGCTCCACGATCTCGACCAAGCGCCCATCAGGTGACTGGCCGGAGACCAGCATGCCCGAGGACTCCAGGGCCTTGCGGTAGTCGTTGTTGACCTCGAACCGATGACGGTGGCGCTCGTAGATGATCTCGGCGCCGTAGGCCTCGGCGGCCCTCGAGCCGGCCGTCAGACGCGCGGGATAGAGGCCCAGGCGCATGCTGCCGCCCTTGTCCTCGACGTCGCGCTGGTCGGGCATCAGGTCGATGACCGGGGCGTCGGTGAACAGGTCGAACTCGGTGGAGTTGGCGTGAGCCTGGCCCACGACGTCACGCGCGAACTCGATGACGCCGCACTGGAGGCCCAGACACAGCCCGAGGTAGGGAACCCGCCGCTCGCGGGCGTAGCGCGCGGCGAGCACCTTGCCCTCGATGCCGCGGTGGCCGAAGCCCCCCGGCACCAGAACCCCCGCGACCCCCGCGAGCCGGACCTCCACATCCTCAGCGCTGAGGTGCTCCGAATCGACCCAGCGGATGGCGATCTGGCGCTCCTCGGCCCAGCCGGCATGACGCAGGGCCTCGGTCACCGAGAGATAGGCGTCGGGCAGCTCGATGTACTTGCCCACGAGCGCGATCTCCAGCTCGGGCTTGGGTCGCTTGATGCGCTCCACGAGCGCGGTCCAGGCGGTCAGGTCCGCTGGCTTCGCAGCCCCGTCCAGCCCCAGGCTGCTGACCACCAGGTCACCCAGGCCGTACTGCTCGAACAGGAGCGGCACCTCGTAGATGGTGTCCGCGGTGGTGGCCGGGATGACCGCGTCCCGCGACACGTCCGTGAACAGCGAGATCTTGTCACGGAGGTCGTCGTCCACGGGCTGGTCGCTGCGCACGATGATGATGTCCGGCTGGATGCCGATGCCCCGCAGCTCCTTCACCGAGTGCTGGGTGGGCTTGGTCTTGAGCTCCCCGGTGGCCGCGAGCGCTGGCAGTAGCGTCACGTGGACATACAGCACATTGCCACGCCCCACGTCCTTGCGCATCTGGCGGATGGCCTCCAGGAACGGCAGCGACTCGATGTCACCGACCGTGCCGCCCACCTCCACGATGACCACGTCGCTGCGGCCGTCCCGCGCCACGCGCGCGATGCGCTCCTTGATCTCGTTGGTGATGTGCGGGATGACCTGGACCGTGCCACCCAGGTAGTCGCCGCGCCGCTCCTTGGCGATGACCGCCTGGTAGATGCGGCCCGTGGTGACGTTGGAGGACTGGGTCAGGTTCTCGTCGATGAACCGCTCGTAGTGGCCCAGGTCGAGGTCCGTCTCGGCGCCGTCGTCGGTCACGAACACCTCGCCGTGCTGGTACGGCGACATGGTGCCGGGGTCGACGTTGATGTACGGGTCGAGCTTGAGGATGGAGACGGAGAGGCCACGGCTCTTGAGCAGCCGGCCGATGCTTGCGGCCGTGATGCCCTTGCCCAGCGACGACGTGACGCCGCCGGTCACGAAGACATACTTCGCCACGGGACTGGTCCTCCGGGGGTTTTTCCGATGCTACCGCATGGGGGTGCCCGCGGCAAACGGCGCGCCGGGGGCGGGCGCGCGGTCCTGAGTCGGCGATGCGGCTGAGTCGCTGGGTGCATGATCAGGCCGTCGGAGACTGAGAGGGCGCGGCCCGATCGGCCGGCCGAGTCGCGGGCCGCGTGGGACAGCGGGCCGGCGGCCGGCCGAGTCGCCGGGTGGGTGGCACGGCCGTCGGGCGCGCACCGACCGGCCCGATCATCCACTGGGCGACTGGTGCGGAGCGACCTGGGTGGCGGTCGGCCCGCACGCCGGATCGGACCGGAGGCCGGGTCGTCGCGCATTTTGCGGCACCATGAGCGGGTGATGCGAGCCCTCCTTCTCGAGAATGTCCATCCCCTCGCGGCCGAGGTCCTGGAAGCCGCGGGCATCGAGGTGGCCACCCGGCCAGGAGCCCTGGACGAGCCTGACCTCATCGATGCCCTGCAGGGGTTCCAGCTCCTGGGCATCCGCTCCAAGACCGAGCTGACCGCGCGCGTCTGCTCGGCCGTGCCAGGGCTCATCGCGGTGGGCACCTTCTCCATCGGCACCAACCAGATCGACCTGGCGTCGGCCGCGGCGCATGGTGTGGCCGTGTTCAACGCGCCGTACTCCAACACCCGTTCCGTGGTGGAGCTGACACTCGCGGAGATCATCGCCCTCACGCGGCGCCTCACGGCGCTCGACCGGGCGCTCCACGACGGGGTCTGGGACAAGACCGCGACCGGCGCCCATGAGGTGCGCGGCCGGGTGCTGGGCATCATCGGCTACGGCAACATCGGCTCGCAGCTGTCGGTGCTCGCCGAGAACCTGGGCATGCGTGTCGTGTTCTATGACACCGCGGAGAAGCTGGCCCTGGGCAACGCGCGCAGGGCGGACTCCCTGGGCGAGCTGCTGGGCGCGGCCGACATCGTGACCATCCACGTGGACGGCCGGCCGGGCAATGCGGGCCTCTTCGGCGAGCGGCAGTTCAGCCGGATGCGCCCGGGTGCCATCTTCCTCAACGCCTCACGCGGCTTCGTGGTGGATCTCGCGGCCCTGCGGGCGCACATCCTGTCGGGTCATGTCGCGGGCGCGGCCATCGATGTCTTTCCCGTGGAGCCGCACAATCGCGGCGACCGGTTCGAGTGCGAGCTGCGCGGCCTGCCCAACGTCATCCTGACGCCCCACGTCGGCGGCTCGACCGAGGAGGCCCAGGAGGCGATCGGCCAGTTCGTCGCGACCAAGCTGCGGGACTACATCCGGACCGGGTCGACCACGCTCAGCGTCAACCTGCCCAACCTGCAGCTCGAGCACACCGGCGTGGGTCGGATCGCGCACCTCCATCGGAACGTGCCCGGCGTGCTGGCGGCGGTCAACCAGGTCTTCGCCGAGCACGGTGCCAACATCGTCGGCCAGGTGCTGGCCACGCGTGGCGAGATCGGCTACGTGGTCACCGACATCTCGGATGTGACCCAGCGGGGCGCATCGGCCAAGCTCCAGGCGCTCGAATCGACCATCCGCCTGCGGGTGCTCGACAGTCTCGCGCGGGAGGAGCTTCCGCCAGGCCCGGCCGCGGCGCACTGGGCCACGCTGGCGGGCACGGCCTGACCATCGACCTCGACGATGCGCCGACCGACCCTTCGGGGCAGCCCGGTGCGGGCGACGCTCTGCGTCAGGCCTCGCAGCCTCCGGCGACCGCCGGGACCACGTGGATCACCGATCCCGGCGCCACCGGGCTCGGGAGGTCGGCGCGCGCGCCGTCGACGAAGACGTTGATGAAGGGGCGGATCACCGGTCCCGGCTCGCACAGCCGGTCGAGGATACCGGGGTACGCCGCCTCGAGGGCGCCGAGGACCGCCTCCACATCGGAGCCGGATGCCTCGACCACGCGTGGCGTCCCCGGGAGGAGCGCGACGAGCGAGCGCGGCAGGTGGACGACGGCCATGGGGTCCTGGGGCAGTCGTCAGACGAGCACGGCCGTCCCGACCGACTCGATGCCCGGTAGCAGGTCGGTCACCAGCGACCATGTATCGCCGTCGTCGCGACTGCCGTACAGCTGACCCGTGCTGGTCCCGAACCAGACGCCTGCCGGGTCACCCCGGTCGGTGGCCATCGCCTCGCGCAGGACGCCCACCCACGCACGACCCGGCAGCCCGCTCGTCAGCCGCTGCCACGACGCCCCGTCATCGGTCGTGCGCCAGACCGCGACCTGCGCATCGGGCATGTAGCGACCCGCCTGGTCGCCGTTGAGCGGGATGGTGTACGCGGTGGACGGTCGCCGGGGATGGATGACCATCGGGAAGCCAAAGGTCGAGGGCAAGGGGCCGCCGATCTCCAGCCACGATTCGCCCCCGTCGTCGGACCGATAGACGCCCACGTGGTTCTGCTGGAACAGGAGCTCGGGGCGGTCCGGGTGGTTCACCAGCTTGTGGACGCAGTAGCCGGTCTCGGGGACCACGTCGGGCGGCGCGTCGACGGCCCGGATACCCCGGTTCTGGGCCATCCAGGTCCGCCCGCCATCCCGCGTGTGGAAGGTGCCCACAGCAGAGATGGCGACCCACATGCGGTCGGGGTCGGTGGCATGGGGCACGATGGAGTGCAGGATGAGGCCGCCCGCACCGGGCTGCCAGGTGGGCAGGGAGGGATGCTCCCGCAAGCCGCTGACATGGGTCCACGTGACGCCCCCGTCGTCGCTCCGGAACAGGCCGGCCGGCTCCACGCCCGCGTACAGCGTGCCGTTGGCAGGCGTGATGTTCCAGACCCGCGTGACGGCCGGCTCGTCGGCGCCGTACGCCAGACCCACGCTCGACTGGGTCCAGGAGGCGCCGAGGTCGGTGCTACGCCACACCGTCGGGCCATACCACGGGCTGCCCGATGCCGCGTAGAGCGTGCTCGTCGCAGGGTCGAACACCAGGTGCTGGATGGGCATCGTCTCGCAGAACGGGCCCCTGACCCCGGCGGCTCCGGCGTCGGGGTCCACCAGGAACGCGCCTTTGCGGGTCCCCACCAGGATGGTCGTGCTCGGCATGGTCCCTCCCCTTCCCGCGAGCCCGGCGTGCCCGCTGTCAGGGTAGACCGGCGATGACCACGGGATCCATCGGCGTGGGCGACGCGTCGAGGGTCGCCTCGGGTCCGCAGATGAAGGGCGGGCGGCGCACGGCCCGCGCTGAGCGCCACGCCGGGACGTCGGCGACGTCCGCGGGCAGGAGCCCGGTCACCAGCGCCGACCCCAGCCACGCCGTCACCTCATCGAGCCGATGCCAGGGCTCGATGGCCACTCCCGCGGCCTCGCACCACGCCCGCAGCGACCCCTTCGCGAACGTGACGTCCGCGTGCCACGCGGCGTAGCGGTCGCTGGGCCCGTCCCCCACGAACACCACGACGCGCCCATCAGCCTGGTGCGCCCGCACCCGCTCCCGCTTGCAGGTGCCGCACACATGGCACGTGGGGTGGCCATATGGGAACGACACGCCCGCCCCGCCACCTGAGACGAGGTTGCGATTGGTGGCCACGGGAAGGTCGCCTAGCCCGAGGCGGGCCAGGTTGGACTCGACGTAGAAGCCCAGGCCGTCGCTCACCACCTCGACCGCGATGTCATGGTCTCGACACAGGTCCACGAGCCCCACGAGGCCCTCGTCCTGGGGCACCGAGGCTGCGTGAGCACGCAGCAGCGCCGGGTCGTCGGGGAGCATGTCCATGTCCCACGCCATCAGCTCGCGCGAGCCGACCTCGCCCGTGACATAGCGTGCGTCCATGGCATCGACCTCGGCCTGGTCCGCCACGAAGCGCTTCATGAGCTCGTCGCCCACGTCACGGAGCGAGATGGTGCCGTCGTAGTCGAGCAGGACGGCGATAGGCGCGCCCGAAGGGCGACCGGGCATGGGCGGCGTCAAGCGGGGACGGGACGGATGAGGGTCAGGGACGCGTCGTCCCGATCACTCGGGCTCGCCCTGCTCCTGCTCCAGCTCGAGCGGCTGCTCGTCAGAGTCCTCGGTCAGCTTGAGCCAGATGAACAGGCCCGCCAGCAGCACCAGCGGGACGACGACCGCTGCCGCCACGAGGAGCCCGATGAGGGCCCCCAGGAACTTGATGATCCTCATGAGTGAACGACCTCCGCACGCATCTCGTCCGGGCAGTGTAGGGCCTTTGGCCAGACGAGGGTCAGGGCCCTGTCGATGAGCGTCGGGGCCACCCTGTAGCGCCTCATCACCTGTCGTGGCTTGCCCAGCGCTCAGGGCCCGGGGTGGGTGCGCAGCGCCGGTGCCTGCTCGGCCCGCGCGGCAATCTCGTCGGGCGTGAACTCGACCAGCACGTGCTGCATCCCCGTCCGGGCGCCCATCAGCAACCGCAGGAGCCATGACCCCTCCTGCTCCATGAGGAAGACGTCACGTGGCTGCTGCTGGTCGATGTAGCTGCCCAGGACCCGGAGCGCCCGCTCGTACGGCCCGGCCACGGCGGGCGCGCCATCGAGACGGCCACCACGGCGGAGCCTGGACTCCTCGATGAAGCGTGCCACGTCCTCGTCGAGGAACGTGTACGTCTCCTTCTCGATGCGGCCGGCAATGTGGTGCTCGTCCGTAACGAGCGCGAGGCCCTGAACGACGAAGCCATCGGGCGCCTCGAGGATGAGGATGCCCCGCATGCCCCGCTGGTCGATGAAGCCGCCCAGCGAGCGGAAGACCTCCTCGTAGTCCTGGCGCGGCCGACCTTCGTAGATGCGCATCAGTGACACCTCCCGGGTATCGGCGGGTCTCACGGACCATGGGTCGGATCAAGGCGCCCGCACGCACGTCGGGTGCCCACCCGATGGGTGGCGCACGACCGTGACGAGTGTAGACACGGCCGTGGCCGCGAGCAAGACGACGGCGCATCGACACGGTGTCTGGCGCCACCAGCCTCGCCGCAGCGGAGCACACCGCGCCCGAACCCCCCGCTGGTGGCAGCGTCCGCCACGAGTGCCCGCCAGGCGCCCTCGATCCACCAGGTGAGCGGCACCACCAGTCGACAACCTGTGATGCAGGGCCATCGCATCGGGCCCGCTGGCTGATTCATGTCCAGCAGCATGGTAAGGTTGTAAGGAAGTAAGCCACGCTCTGTGAACGAGGGACGAGTCGTGCTCGCCAAGCTCACATCGAAGAACCAGGTCACCCTGCCTAAGGCGATCGTGGACAACATCGACGTCACCGACTACTTCGAGGTGACCATCGATCGCGGCCGGATCGTCCTCACACCGGTGCGCGTCCGGAACACGAACGTCGTGCGAGACAAACTCGAGGCACTGGGTGTCACCGAAGCGGATGTGGCAGAAGCCGTGGCGTGGGCTCGTCGATGAGATTGGGCCGCGTCGTGCTCGACACGAACGTGGTCGTCTCAGCGCTCCTGTTCACCTCCGGTCGTCTCGCCTGGGTCCGCCACGCCTGGCAACGCGAGCAGTTGACGCCGTGCGTCTGTCCCGAGACGGTGGCCGAGCTCGTGCGCGTGCTGGGCTACCCAAAGCTGCGACTGGACCAGGACGAGGCCACGGACCTGCTCGCCGACTTCCTGCCATTCGCCGAGCTGGTCGAACTGCCCGATCCGTGGCCGGCGGTCCCCGAGTGCCGCGACCCGCATGACCGGGTGTTCCTGGCACTCGCGGTCGCGGTCGACGCGGCTGCCCTCGTGACCGGCGATGCGGACCTGCTGGCGATCGGTCGTGTCGGTGAGGCCGCGATCCTGACGCCGGAGGCGTTCGCGAGTTGGCGCTGAGCTGGCGGGGCCCCTCAGTCGATGACCTCGGCAAGCGGCACGACCCTGGTCGCGATGCGCTCGACCACCGCGCGGGTGGTGGCCCACGCCTCCGCGGTGCCCTTCGGCAGCCTCACGCGCACCTGGTTGGTGGCCGACACCACGCCCCCCACCGGCACCCCCGGCAGCCGGTCGCCCGGCCCGGCCGGCGCGAGCGCCCGCAGGACC
>DAOTUX010000374.1:0-2312 GCA_034436475.1 Chloroflexota bacterium
GGACGAGCGCCACCGTGCTGGAGACACCACCCGACAGGAACTCGACGCCCTCGGGGCCGGGGTCTCGACCGAGCGCCTCGCGGCAGAGGCTCCGCACGTCGTCGACGGAGCGGATCGACCACGCATCCGTCCCGGGTCGCAGGTCGGCGATCATCGCGCGGAGAACCCGCCGTCGATGGTCAGGCAGGCGCCGTTCACGAAGGCGGCCGGGGGTGACGCGAGGTACACGATCGCCCCCGCCACCTCCTCGGGTCGACCGAGTCGGCCGAGGGGCTGCCGATCGACCATGGCCTGCCGCGCGGTCATCGGGTCCGCCTGGCCGGACAGCATCCTGCCGACCCACGGCGAGTCGATGGTGCCTGGAGCGACGCAGTTGCAGCGGATGCCTCGCCGCATGAAGTCGACCGCGATCGAGCGGGTCAGCGCGAGGACCGCGCCCTTGGATGCCGTGTAGGCCGCACGCCGTTCGACCGCGGCGAGGGCCAAGGCCGAGGTGACGTTGACGATCACCCCCCCGCCCTGCTCGAGCATGAGTGGGATCACCTCCTGACAGCCGTGGAAGACACCCTTGACGTTGACCGCGAGCGTCCTGTCCAGGTCGGACTGGCTCGTCTCGACCACGTCGCCCACCACACCGAAGCCCGCGTTGTTGACCAGGACGTCCACCCTGCCGAAGGCCTCGCGACAGGCGGCGACCATCATGGCGACGGCCGAGCGATCGCTGACGTCCACGGCGAGGTCGATCGCCTCGGCGCCGCCGGCCCGAAGCTCGTCGACGACGGCACGCGCCGCGGCGGCGTCGAAGTCGACCACGGCGACCCGATCGCCAAGCCCCGCGAAGGCCTCCGCGGTCGCCCGTCCGATGCCCGACCCGGCGCCTGTCACCACGACCCCTCGAGCGACATCCATCAGTCCACCACCCTCCTCGAGAACCGCACCTCACCATCGGGGGTCAGGCCGGTCACGTCACGCCCCGCCGGCTCGAAGGCGACCGCGACCAGCGAGGTCTCGATGGTCGCTCCAGCCGGTATCACGAGTTGCGTCCCGCGCCGCACCGCCTCTGGTAGCCCGAGCGTGGGAAAGCTCGTCCATGGCCCGAGGGCGACGCAATGCACGCGCTTCCACCATGGGTACCCGGTCCCGGCTCGGAACTCCTGCCACAGCCACAGGTATTCGAACAACGCCCCGTCCCAGGTCAGCGCGAACCCTTTCTCGCGTGACCAGATGGCGTACCACGCCCCGCCGTCGAACCCCGAGAGGTAGGCCATCTCCCGGCCGCTGGCGGCGGCCACGGTCGGGACGACCGAGAGGTCGACGAGGCTCGAGCCGTCCGATCCCGGGGCCATCGGCCATGGGCCGTCATGTCCCGGGGCGACCCTGCGTGGCTCGAACCCGTCCATGGGGTCCTCGACGCGCACGCGCCGCGCGGACGTCGCGATCCGTGCCCCATCGTCCAGCAGGGTTCGGCCGAAGGCGACGTGGTGACCCCACATGACGTCAAGGTCCTCGCCACCCTCGTTGGTGAGTCGCTCGTCCAGGAACAGCGCGGACCGGTCGGCACGGATGGTCATCCGACGCTCCAGGGCGAGGGGCGTCCGCAGCGCTCGCACACGACAGACGATGGCGACCTCGTGCGGCTCGTCCGTGACGATCTCGACCGACCACGGGACGAGGGAGACCTCGCCATGCTGGCCGTAGGCCGCGCCGCGCCAGGAGACCTGTGGGCCACCGTTGGGCAGGATCTCCTGCCAGCCGCCCGCGTACCAGTCGAGGAACGGGTCCCCACCCACCGTCGACGACGCGACGACCGACCGCGGGTCCCGGATGCCGCCCGGCAGCCGGAGCAGCGGATCGAAGCCATTCCGCAGGGATCGGAACTCGACGATCTCGGCGCCCCGGTCGAGCGCGACCGTGACGCGAAGGAGGTCGTTCTCCAGCACGGCCATGCGCATCCCGCGGAACGTCCACTCGTCGGAGACCCGACACCCGTCTCGACGATCGCTCGTGTGAGGCATCGAGCTATCGGCCTCGCCCGGCCGCGACCGGGCCGTAGGAGGGTTCGACGAGCCCCTCGCGGGCGAGTTCGGTGAGGTGGGCCACGGCCACTGTGGTCGTCTGCATGTTCACCACCTGCTCGCACCCGACCAGCCTGCCGATCCGGGCGGCGACCTCTCGGGCGGGTAGGGGCGCGGGCGCGCGCATGACCGCGCCACGCACAAGCTCATCGACCTGGTCCACGAACTCGAGGCTGGCTTCCATGAGCGCTCTGCCCCCGGCCGCGTCGGTCACCTCCAGGTGCGCCGGACACAGCC
>DAOTUX010000375.1:0-1589 GCA_034436475.1 Chloroflexota bacterium
CCTCGTGTCGAACCTGGGCCAGATCAGCTACATCGCGGCGGGCTTCCTCGCGGTCGCCCTCATCCTCGCGCTGGAGCACGCCCGGGACGCCCGGATGGCGGGTGTGACCGACGCCCTGGCGGACGAGCCCGAGGTCCCGCTCGAGGCCCGTCTCGCAGGACGCACTCCGAGAACGCCCGCGGAGGCCGGCTTCGCGAGCAGCCCCGCTCCGTGGCCGGTCTCATCACCCGGTTGGTCGACCGGCGCCCCCGGCTGGCCGGACGACCCGATGGCACAGACAGGCCCCGGGCCGTCGACCGCGCCACCCTGGCCACCGATTGCCACCCAGCCCGCCCCTCCCCTGACCAGCGCGGGTCCGGTGACGCATGCCGACCCGTTCGAGCCACCCGAGAACGCGAAGCGCAGAGTCTGGGATCGAGGGCCGGTCCCCTTCGAGCCCATCCTGGTCATGGGGGCGCTCGTCCTACTGGGTGTGGTCGGGGGCATCACCATGGCTGGCATGGCCGACCCGTTCGGGAGCGTCGGCGGGCTGATCGGTCGGGGAGCCACCGATGCGCCCACACCCGGCGCTCCCACACCCGGCGCTTCGGCACCGGGCGCCTCGCTCGGGACACGGGCGCCCCTCACAAGCCCCGGCAGCACTGCGAGTCCGGCGGCACCCTCGAGCCAGGCCGTCAATGGACCGACGCCGGCGCCGAGCATCACCACCGCTCCGCCCGTCCCCACCGCGGCGCCCGACGTGTCGTCGAGCCCATCCATGGCGCCGGTGCCCACGCACGCCCCCGCCGACCTCGTGGCGCGGCGTCTCGTGCGCACCGTGACCGAGGAGCCGTATCGAGGGCTTGCGGACGTGGACGCGACGTACACGGACGGGACCGGGGAGACGTCGTGGTCGGTGCGGCTCGGCCGCATGGGGGATCGTGAGTGGCGACTGCAGGAGGTGCGCCGTCCCGGCGCCGATGCCGAGGTGCTGGAGCAGGCGATCCTGGTCAACTCGGTCTGGGAGCGTGGCGCACGCACCGACTGGGTGCAGCGTCGCAAGACCGATCGCGATCAGGCCACGGCCCCCATGTTCGACCTCACGGATGCGCGCCAGCTCTCGTTCGTGGGCTTGGCCGACACAGACGGCGCATCACTGTATCGATACGAGTGGGACGCCGACGATGACCGGATCCAGCGGTTCATTCGCGCGCTGGGCGCGGTCTCGGGCATGACCATCGCCTCGGGCGAGGTGCTCGCCACAGAGCGGGGGGTGCCGGTTCGCCTGGACCTGAGCCTCGTGGGTCAGGCATCGGATGGCGGCGTCGCGCCGAGTCTGCGGATGTCGGTGACCTACTCCGAGGTGGGCTCGGACATCGAGGTCCGCTCGCCACGCGCGGGCCCGCCGCTCGTGGTCCGCCACTGACCCGGACGCGGGCCCCGGCGAGGGGCGCGATCACCGGCCGGACGCGGGCCCCGGCGAGGGGCGCGATCACCGGCCGGACGCGGGCCCCGGCGAGGGGCGCGATCACCGGCCGGGCGCGGGCCCCGGCGAGGGGCGCGATCACCGGCCGGGCGCGATCACCGGCCGGGCGGAGGCCTCCGGGGTC
>DAOTUX010000376.1:0-4312 GCA_034436475.1 Chloroflexota bacterium
CCCATGACGCTGGAGGGCTTCACTGCCTTGTCCGTGGAGACGAGCACGAAGCGCTCCACGTCCGCCTCGATTGCGGCGTCGAGCAACGCCATGGTGCCCATGATGTTGACGTGGACGGCGTCGGATGGGTGCTTCTCCATCATGGGGACGTGCTTGTAGGCAGCGGCGTGCAGGATGACGTCGGGTCGCTCCGCACCCACGATGCGTGAGATCTGCGCCCGACTGGCGACGTTGGCGAGTTCCACCCGAATCTCGGTCTCGGTATCGCCATGCAGCTCTTCCAAGTGGCGATGGATGTCGAACAGCGCACTCTCGGCGCGGTCGAGCAGGATCAGTCGGCGCGGACGGACCGCCATGACCTGACGCGCGAGCTCGGAGCCGATAGAGCCGCCAGCGCCGGTGATGAGCACCACCTTGCCGGGGAACACATCCGCGACCTCGGGCGCGTGCTCGGTGGCCACTGGCCGTCGCAGGAGGTCCTCGACGCGCACCCTGCGGACGCGATAGGCATCGATGCTGCCGTCCAGCAGCTCGACAGTGGAAGGGACCGTGCGGACCTCGAGGTCGAGTGCAGTGGCGGCATCCATGATGCGTCGGATGACGGCACCGGACGCGTTGGATGCCGTGACCAGGAGCATCTGCGCGCCCGTCGCATCGACGGTCTCGCGCAGCGACTCCAGATCGCCGTAGACCCGCAGGCCGGCGACCTGGGTGCCGTGGAGGCGAGGATCGTCATCCAGGAACCCCACTGGGATGACCCCCGCGGCTGGGAGCCGGCGGGCGGACCGCGCCGTCATGGCGCCCACCTGCCCCGCGCCATAGAGCAGCGCCGAGCGAGGGTCCGCGCTGACCGCGACGGCGAAGCTGGCGTACTCGTGGAGTGCTCGGACCATGAATCGGGTGCCCCCCACCACGACCGTTGCCAGCATGAGATCCGTCAGCCAGAACGACCACGAGACGCCCGCCATGGCTTCGGCGCCCATGGTCGAGAATGCCACCGCCAGCGTGCCCAGGACCACGCTTCCCATCGCCGTGGCGATGAGGACACGCTCGAAGTCGGGGATGCTCGCGAAGCGCCAGTCGACCGCGTACATGCCCAAGCGGACATTGAGCAAGAGGCGCACGACCACCGCGAGGGGGGCAATGAGCAGCGCGGCTGGGACGCGGTGCTCCAGGTCCGTGAGCGACCCTGACGGCAGAGCCAGGGCGAGCCACGTAACGATCGCCAGCCCGATCGCGTCGGACACGAGCAGGTGGCGTCCGCGGACGCGCTTGATGACACCGGCGGCGACTGCCCGCAATGGGGTGCCGAGCCGACCGGAACGAGGGCGGCCAAGGCGCTCGCTCACGCGCGCCGACCCCCCACGAATCTGAGGCAGTACAGCCAATGTTGGCCCCTCGGGGACACGACTCAACACATGATCGACCGTGTCCCCACGCGGCCAATCAGATGCCGGGCGTGGTCTGCGCTGTGTACTGGGTGGTCCGAAGCGCTCCCGGCAGGTACTGGGCTTCCTCAACCATAGACGGTCACGAGGCTTTTCGCTAGTACCTCTCAGCCATGACCGGGGTACTTCCCGGTGAAAACGGTGCGTGCGCGCACATGCCGCCAAGGTTTGGCGGCGTCGCGACGCGGACTGCTGCGCCCAAGCAGGTCTACCTAGAGGGCATCTGGGATTGCCGCAAGACGGACATCGTCCCGGGTTACGCATGGGACCTCGATCCCAGTGCCGACGGGAGTGCGACCATGTACTGTTCGACCGCATCCAGGGACTGCCATCCGCGGCCCCTCGACGCATGGAGGTGTCCATCTGTGACGAGGGAGCCCGGTCGCTATCCCGCTGTCACGCCCACGTTCGCGCTCACCTTCGACACGGAGCTCATCTGGGGCAGCTTCGACCACATGTCCCCGGCACGGTTCGAGGCCGCATACCCGGATGTCCGGGGCACGGTCAGGGAAATCCTAGCCATGCTGGATGCGTTCGAGGTGCGCCCCACCTGGGCGGTCGTCGGGCACCTGTTCCTGTCCTCGTGCGAGCGAGGCCCGGACGGCCAAGCGCACCCCGACCTGCCACGCGCGCGCCAAAGCTGGCGATCGGGAGACTGGCTGCGAGATGATCCCTGCACGGATCGCGCGCGTGACCCGCTCTGGTACGGCGAGGACATCCTGGACATGATCCAGGCCAGTCGCGTCGCCCAGGAGATCGGCAGCCACTCCTTCGCCCATGCCCTGTATGGGGACCCTGAGATGACGCGCGAGGTCGTGGACGCGGAACTCGACCTGTGCGCCCAGCTCGCGGCGGCAAGAGGCATCGAGCTGCGGTCGTTCGTCTTTCCCCGGAACTCAGAGGGCCATCACGAGGCGCTGGCGGCGCATGGCTACCGCGCGTTCCGAGGTGCCGATCCCACTCGGTTCCGCCAGCTGCCGCGTGGCCTGCGCCGTCCTGTGCATCTGTCCAGTCATGCCGCCGGCACCACCCCGCCCGTGTCGCGACCAACGGAACTCCTGCCGGGGCTGTGGAACATACCTGGGTCCATGCTGTTCCTGCACCGCTCTGGTGTGCGACGTGCCGTGATGCGCGGGGCGCGGATGCGCAAGGCGCGCGCCGGGCTGGATGCAGCGCTGCAGTCCGGCGGCGTGTTCCACCTATGGACTCATCCCTTCAACCTCGCCAGCGATCGGGTCTGGCTGCTGGGGGTCCTGGAGGGCATTCTCCGAATGGCTGTGGCGATGCGTGACGAGGGCGTGCTGGCCATCGACTCCATGGATGGCATCGCAGGGCGCATGGCAGAGGCCCGGCAGTCGGCCGGGGTGCCCGAGGCGCGGGCTGTGGGCGCGTCCTAGCTCGCGATGCCCCGCCGTCGCATCAGATCCCGATAGATGCCGTCCCATCGCTCCGCGACGGCGCCGATGTCGTAGGCCGAGGCGGCGTGTGCCATGCCCGCCTGGCCCATGGCCTCGCGCTCCGCGGGGGTCCGCGACATCACACTGAGCATGGCGTCGCCGAGTGCCACCGGGTCGTGCGTGGGCACGACAAGCCCGCTGACGCCGTCGACGATCGTGTCGCGGGTGCCACCCGCGTCCGTGGCCACGATGGGCAGTTGGCTCGCATCCGCCTCGAGCAGCGCCACCGGCAGACCCTCCCAGGCGGAGGACATCACGAAGCCATCCGCCCCCTGCATCAGGTCCGAGACATCGGAGCGGTGGCCCAGCAACGTGATGCGGTCGTTCGAAGCCGGCTCACCGGCGAGACGCTCGAGGTCGCCCTGGAGGGGCCCGCTGCCAGCGATGATCAATCGTGCCCCAGGCCGCTCGCGGAGCACCCGCTGGAACGCGGACACCATGGTCGGGAAGTCCTTGGCCTCGGTGAGCCTGCTCGCGGTCAGCCACACGAAGTCGCCATCCAGCGACAGATCGCGTCGGACACGTTCGCGCACCTCGGGGTCCCGCGGCGCAGAGCGGAACGTGACCCCATTCGGCACCGCGACGATGCGGTCAGTGCTCGTCACGCCCGCGCGCACGGCATCCTCGACAGCGACTTGGCTGACCGCGGTCGTCAGATCCGACAGCCGATCAGTGAGACGGTAGGCGAGATAGCGCCAGCGCGCCCCCTGATACTGCGAGTGGATGGTGGAGATGACCACGGCGGACCGGTACAGGAGTCGAGAGAGCCGGGCAAGCAGGTTGGCGTGGACCATGTGGGCATGCAGGACGTCAGGCCGATACCGGAGCATCAGCCGCTGGAGCCGCCAGATCGCGCGCGGGTCCGGCACGCCCGCTCGCATCCCCAGGGTATGGACGGTTACGCCTGCCCCAATGAGGCCATCGAACGCAAAGTCGATGGGCAGCATGGAGATGGCCACCACTCTCCAGCCTCGATCCTGGATGGCAAGTGCCAGGTCGTGGACCTGCTTCTCGGCGCCACCGCTGCCGCTCGAGGTGAGCAGGTACGCGACAGTGGGCCGAGCGTCAGTCGTCATGGCACGCGCGGGGTCACGCCAAGGGCGCCGAGGATGGCCTGATTGACGTCGCGCACGTCGAACCGCTCCTCCGCAAGGGCACGGCCTGAGACTCCCATCGCCGCGATGGCCTCAGGGCCTGCCTCGACCATGTGGCTCATTGCAGCTGCCAGTGCCACGGGGTCACGCACCGGGACCAGCAATCCGTTGCGGCCCTCGACGACTGTCTCCCGACAGCCAGGGGCGTCGGTGGTCAGGATCGCGCGACCCATCGCCATGGCCTCCAGCACGGAGCGCGGCACGCCCTCCCGATAGGACGGCAGCACGCAGACATGGGCTGCCGCGAGGAATG
>DAOTUX010000377.1:0-10716 GCA_034436475.1 Chloroflexota bacterium
GAGCTGGCCGACCGGGTGGACCGCAGCCAGGCGAGCTTCGAGGAACTCCAGGACGCCCGCGCGGCCGCGATCGCGGCGCTGGCGGCGGGGGTCGCCGGTGCGCCGGACCTCGATGCGGTGCTGCGTGCGGAGCCGGCGCGGGTGCCCGCGCCGGCGCGACCCGCGGCGGTTCCCTCGGCGCTGCGCTCACCACTGACCGACCCGCACGTCCACTAGCACCGGCTCGGCGGCCGCCGCGGACCCCGGCGCGTGTCTGGCAGTCACGAGAATCGTCTCTCCGGCCGCCGGCGCGGCCGCCGCGGACCCCCGGCGGGTGTCTGGCAGTCACGAGAATCGCCCTCCGGCCCGCCGGCGCGGCCCCCGCGGACCCCCGGCGGGTGTCTGGCAGTCACGAGAATCGCCCTCCGGCCGCCGGCGCGGCCCCCGGACCCCGGCGGGTGTCTGGCAGTCACGAGAATCGCCCTCCGGCCGCCGGCGCGGCCCCCGGACCCCGCGATGCCCGGGGCGCAAGGGTCGTCTTGGGTACGTGCGGACTCATCGTGGATGCGATCGCGCGTGCATGGTCCCCAAGGCAGATGCCGATGCGCCCAAGAACCGGGAAGATCGGTCCGTCGGGTCGGAGAGCGCCTCGCGGACACAGGATCTCGTGGCTGACAGACACGGGGTCGGGCCGGCCCACCTTGGCAGGTCCACCCACCCTGGCCGGGGCAACTCCCCGGGTGGCCGGGACCAGTGGCTGACAGGCCGGCCGGGACCCTGCTGGGCGGGTTCGCGAGGGAGGCCGACATCAACACACGCGGCGTACGCGACCCGCACCATCCACGAGTGGTGGGCTTCGACGACGCGCGCGGGTGCGGCTTCCTCGCCGGCCTGCGCCTGGGTACGGATGTCCGCGGCCCGAACCGCCATCACTCCCGTCGTGGTGGTCATCCATGGATGGATGCCGGCCTGTCCCGAGGTGCGACACGAGTGTGCGTACCCGCCATCCGCGCGGGTGCACGAGCGCCCCCCGGGGGTCCTGGTCGGGTTGCGGGCCCTCGAGGAGGGCCAGACGGCGAGGCGCTCGCCGTGCGCGTGGGGCGGATGGTTGCGCAGAGACCGGGCGAATGATGGCGCAGACGACAGGCGATTGGCATCACCGACAAGGTCGCTATCCACACGAGGTCAAGCTCACCGCGGCCCCCGGCGACCGGGATCTGCGGCACCTGCGATGGCTTCGCTCCCGAACCGGCGATGGCCTCCTGGATGCCGCGATCGTGACCACCGGACCGTGCGCCTATCGGACCTGTGACGGGATTGCTGTCGTACCCGCCGCCCTCCTCGGTCCCTGACCGCCTCGGTCTCGCCGGACCGCGCCAGGATTGACGCGGCCACGGCCCTCGTCCCATGCGATCCTCCGGGCCAACCGTTAGGACGATGGCGGGCGATCGACCTCTCGCTCGATGGTCGCAAACCGTTCGACCAGCCCCGCCTCGGACTCGACGGCAGCCTCGAATTCGCCCAACGACCGGCGCACGCCCTCCCGGTCGAGCCCGAGGTTACGGAGCAGGATCGACCGGACATCCTCCAGGTCGCGAGGGCGTCCCGCGATCATCTTGTGCACGATGAGATCCTCGGGCGAGGCGAACCGGACCGATCCCAGGCCAGGGGCGGGCCGGGCCCGCTCGATCGCCTCCAGTTCGTACGTGGTGAACGACAGGATCAGGTCGACGCGGATCCCGCTCCCGCGGTCGACGCTCGGCAGCACCATGGTCTCCCTCGCGAACGCCGCCGGTTCGTCGGGCAGAGGCCGGAGCCCCATCCGCTCCACCGCCGCGAGCAGTCGATCGAGCCCTTCGGTGCCGACGCCCACCGTGACGTCGATGTCGCGGGTCAGGCGTGGCTCGCCATGCACCAGCACCGCCTGACCGCCGATGATCATGTACGGGATGCCTGCGTCATCGAGCGCCGCGGCTATCCTCGTCAGGAGCGGCGCGAACATGCGTTCAGGACGCGGGCGAGCCGGAGGTCCGACTCCATGCCATCCCATGGGTCGCCGGGGAGGACGCCGACCTCGACGCCCTCCAACCACATCGCCTCGAACAACCGCAGCGCCTCGGGGTGTGCCAGCGGATGCTCGACGATGAATCGGTCGTCGAGCTGGCGGACCAGATCATGCCGGCGTCTCATCAGCCCATGGTACGCGCGGGGCTCGGTTGCGGGCCGGCCTTCCGGCGGCGTGCCCGCGGCGGCGGCGTGCCCGCGGCGGCGCGCCCCATGGCGGCGGCGTGACTGACACTCACGAGAATCGATGCTTCGGGCCCCGGACCGGCCCATATCGCCGAGCGTCGGGGGGCGCAGAGGTTCGATTGGATGCAAGGCACTGACACTCGCATGCGATCGACGATGGTTGGTAGCCACTCGCGGCCGGTGCGATGACAAAGAGGACTGGCCCGACGCCTTTGGCCGGGTCACACGGCCAAGGACCCGGATCTCGTGACTGGCAGACACGTGCAGGTCCAAGGCTCACGCGGGTCCAGGTCACGACAGCGGCCCGCGCCCTTCGCGATACGGATGCCCGCGGCCGGCATCGGCGCCCGTCATCCGAGACCGTCACCGGGCAACGCGGACCGATGGTGGTAGCCTCGGTGGGGATCGACCCACGAGCACCCAACGCGACAGGACCCATGGACACGCACCCCCCCGACGAGCCAGCGCCGCCCGCACGACCCGCGACCCTCGGTGAGCTGCGCGCCCTCGGGTATCGCTCGCGCAGCGTCAAGCAGGAGATGCGCACCAACCTGCTGCGGGCGCTCGCGGATGATGCACCCGTGTTCGAGGGCATCGTGGGCTACGAGGCGTCCGTCATCCCGGCCATCCAGAACGCGATCCTGGCGGGGCAGGACCTGGTGTTCCTGGGGGAGCGCGGTCAGGCCAAGACGCGGCTGGCGCGCGCGCTCACGTCGCTCCTCGACGCCGAACTCCCGGTCATCGCGGGCACCGAGCTGCGCGAGGACCCGTTCGCGCCCATCACCAGCGCGGCTCGGGAGCTGGTGGCGGCCAAGGGCGACGAGACCCCCGTCGCCTGGCTGGCGCGCGACCGTCGATACGGCGAGAAGCTGGCCACGCCGGACATCACCATCGCGGACCTCGTGGGTGAGGTGGACCCCATCAAGGTGGCCGAGGGTCGGTATCTCGCGGACGAGTCGACCATCCACTTCGGGCTCATACCGCGCACCAACCGGGGCATCCTCGCCATCAACGAGCTGCCTGACCTCGCGGAGCGCATCCAGGTGGGTCTGCTCAACCTGCTTGAGGAGCGGGACGTCCAGATCCGCGGCTTCACGCTCCGCCTGCCGCTCGACCTGATGTTCGTGGCGACCGCGAACCCGGAGGACTACACCAGTCGCGGGCGCATCATCACGCCTCTCAAGGATCGCCTGGGCAGCCAGGTCCGGACGCACTACCCGCGCACCCTCGACCTGGAGATCGAGATCATGCGCCAGGAGCGCAGCAGGTTCCGGACCGCCGCCGGTGAGCCGGACCCATCGAGCGTCGCCTACCAGGAGCCCGACTTCATGCTGGAGGTGGTGGCCCAACTGTCCCACCTCGCCCGGCGGTCCCCGGAGGTGAGTCAGCGCTCGGGGGTCAGCGTCCGGGTGAGCATCGCCAACCTCGAGACGCTCGCGGCGAACGCGCTGCGACGCGCGGTCACGCTCGACGAGACCTCGGCCGCGCCACGCATCAGCGATCTGGGCGCCCTCATCCCCAGCACCGTGGGCAAGATCGAGCTGGAGTCCCTCTCCGACGAGGTGCCCGAGGAGCGCATCGTGGACCGTCTGATGGCGCGCTCCATCCACGAGGTGTTCGGGCGGCGGGTGGACGTGCCCGCCCTCGACGAGGTGGTCGAGGCGTTCGATGCCGGTCTGGTCATCCGGACCGGGGAGGCGGTGCCGTCGCGAGAGTACGTGCGCTGGATGCGCGAGACGCCCGGTCTGCCGGCGGCGGTCGGCCGACTGGGCGTGGGGGAGGACCCGGCCGCGGTGGCCTCGGCCGTAGAGTTCCTGCTCGAGGGTCTGCACCTCCATCGCAAGCTCAACAAGGACCGGGCCGCGACCGGCGGTCTCTACCGAGCCTAGGGGGCCCCCGATGGCCCCCCCGAGGCGGCACGATGATGCGGGTCTGGACCCCGGGGCGACCTACCGCGGGCATGAGGTCCGATACGCCCGATGGGATGGCTCCCAGCGGCTACCTGACCTCTCGGCGGACGAGGTCATGGGTGCGCTGGCCGACGACCTGATGGCGGAGGGTGACCTCGTCGAGGCGCTCATGCGCCTCCTGCGCCGGGGTGTGCCCCGTCGATCGGATGGTCTGGCGGGCCCGATCGGCGGTCTGGATGCGCTTCGCAAACGACTGGCCCAGGCACGGCGCGAGGCGCTCCAGCGCTATCAGCTTGACGACGTCCTGGCTGATGTCCGCGAGGAGCTCGCCGCCATCGTGGCGTCGGAGCGGCGTGGCATCGAGCGACGCCTCGCCGGCAACCCGGGGGACACCCCCGACCTGGCGCGCCTGGCCGCGGACCTCGCCGCCCGACGACAGGAGCAGCTCGATGCCCTGCCTGACGACGTGGGCGAGCGCATCCGGGGCCTGTCGGACTATGACTTCCTCGAGCCCGAGGCACGGGAGCGGTTCGACCGCCTGCTCGAGCGACTGCGCGGCCAGGTGCTCGACGCCGCGTTCCAGGGCATGTCGGCGGCCATCACGGGCGCCACCCCCGAGCAGCTCGCGGCCAACCGGGAGATGGTCCGCGACCTCGACCGCCTGCTCACACGCCGGCTCCAGGGCGACGAGCCGGAGCAGGCCGAGGTCGACGACTTCCTCGCACGCCACGGCGCCTTCTTCCCGGGTGCCCGGACGCTCGATGACATCGTCGAGTCGCTGGCCGACCGGATGGCGGCGATGCAGTCGCTGCTGCGGTCGTTGTCGCCTGAGCAGCGTGCGGAGCTGGATTCGATGATGGAAGCGCTGCTGCGCGACGACCGACTGCGCTGGGACCTGGCGCAGTTGGCCTCCACCCTCGATCAGCTGCTGCCCGGTGGCCTTGGCGAGCGGCTCCGGTTCAGGGGCGAGGAGCCGCTCGGGCTCGAGGGGGCGTTGGCGCAGCTCGACCGCATCGGTCGGATGGATCGCCTGTCACAGCAGCTCGGGGACGTGGCCACGCCCATGGATCTCGCGGCCATCCCCGAGGAGGAATTGCGCGAGCTCGTCGGCGCCGAGGCGGCCGATGACCTCGCCGCCCTGCGCGAGATGGCGCGACGCCTCGACGAGGCCGGCTATGTGACCCGGGATGGCGACCGGATGGAGCTGACGCCACGCGGTGCGCGCCAGCTTGGCCAACAGGTGCTGGACCAGCTGTTCGCCAGGCTCTCGAAGGACGCCTTCGGAGAGCACGCGGTCCGCCGCACCGGGGCGACGGGGGAGCGCGCCGAGACGTCCTCGCCGTGGGAGTTCGGGCGGCCCTTCGACCTCGACCTGCGGGCGACGATGCGCAACGCGCTGGTGCGTCCCGAGAACGCGCCTGTCGTGGCCGGTCCGCGGGTGGCGGCGGGAGGGCGTCGGGTGGTCGTCGCGCCCGACGACTTCGCCATCGCGGACGCCGAGGATCGCTCCGATGCGGCCACGGTGCTGCTGCTGGACATGAGTCGCTCGATGCTGCTGCGCGACTGTGCCGTCGCGGCCAAGCGGGTCGCGCTCGCGCTCCAGGCGCTCATCCGGAGCCGCTTCCCTCGTGACGAGCTGCACATCGTCTCCTTCGCGTATGCCGCGCGGGAGATCCCGCCCGAGTCCCTGGCCTCGGTGAGCTGGGACGCCTACGAGTACGGCACCAACCTCCAGCACGGGCTCCAGGTGGCGCGGCGGCTGCTGGCCCGCTCCCGGAGCGCCGACCGGTCGGTGCTGGTCATCACCGACGGCGAGCCGACCGCGCACCTGGAGGACGGTCGCGTGGAGTTCTCGTACCCGCCCACGCGCCGGACCATCGCCGAGACGCTCGGTGAGGTCATGCGCTGCACCCGGGAGCGCATCACCATCAACACGTTCATGCTCGACCGGTCCCCGTCGTTGACGGCGTTCGTGGAGCATGTGACGCGCCTCAACCGCGGCCGTGCCTTCCACGCTGACCCGGAGGACCTGGGCCGCTATGTGCTGGTGGACTACGTGGGACGCCGCACCCGACGGGGCTAGCGCATCAGGGCGCCCAGGAGCGTGAGCATGCCAAACGCGGCGATGGCGACACCCGACCCGATGGTGACCGCGCGGAGGACCCGCCCCGAGAGCCGCCCGCGGACGAGCGCGACGAGCGGCACCAGCACGAACCACCAGGCCACCGAGCCGATGGCCAGACCCAGCCAAAGCGACACGGCGGCCGCCGAGGAGGCGGGCACGCCCACGCTCACGATGACCGCGCCGTACAGGATGACGGTCATCGGGTTGGTGAGCGTAAGGCCCAAGATTGAGAGGTAGCCGGCGGCCAGGTCACGGGCGGTGACAGGCGTGGGGTCCATGGGCGGCAGCGGACGGAGGGCGGTGCGCAGGCCGACCAACATCAGTGCTGCACCGCCGACGATGCCGAGCGGCCGGCTGATGGCGACCAGCGCGTCGGCGAGCGCGGCGATGCCGAACGCGGCGATGGCGCCATACGCCGCGTCGGCCGTGGCGACCCCCATGCCCGAGACGATGCCCAGCCGCCAGCCGGAGCCGAGGGTGCGACGGATGATGAGCAGCGTGATGGGCCCGACGGACGCCGCGATGACGAACCCGAGCATGAACCCACGCGCCGCGAGTGCCGCATCCACGTCGCCACCCTCCGCAGCGCCTCGGTCCCGCACACGAGGAACGACCCCGGCGGCGCCGGGGTCGTTCGGATGGTAGCGAGCCGGGTGTCCGCCCGGTGGTCAGCCAGCAGGCGAGGACGCGGGCGCCTCGGGCTCGGCTGGCGTCGGTGATGCGACGGCCGCGGCGAGCGGCACGAGATGCAGTTGGACCGTGCCCGCGGCGTCCAGCAACAGCAGGCCCCCATCGTCGGCTGTCTGCACCTGGGTGCTTGCCCCGAGCGACGCCAGCACCGCGGCCTCGCGGTCCATCAGGCCCTCGCAGTACATCGCGGTGGAGCCGAGTTGGTTCACCGTGATGGTGTCGGCGACCTGCGTGATCGAGCCCATGAACCGGTTGCAGCCCGCGGTGCCGGAGATGTGGCCGTCCGCGACCGCGAGCTGGGCCGAGCCGTCGTCGATGTCGACGAGGACGCCCTGGCCATCGTTGTACTGGACGATGATCCAGTCGCCATCCAGCACCGGGCCGCTCGCGGCATGCGGCACGAACGCCAGCACCGGGCCGTGGTCGCTGGACAGGGTCAGGGTCGCGTCATCGATCTCCCACGACTGGACCGACTCGAGGTCCGCCAGGAAGAACGGCTCGATGTCGCCACCTGGTCCCTCGCACATCATCAGCGTGGACCCCGGAGTGCCGAAGGAGAGAGCCTGCCCGTCGAGTGTGTAGCTCGCGAACCACTGGTTGCAGCCGGCTGAGCCGCCCGCTTGCCCGTCCTGCATCAGGAGCGTCGCCTCGACCTCGTCCGGGATGTCCGCGTACGCGCCGGACAGCTGTGCCTTGACCAGGAGCCATTCGGTGCCTTCGAGCGTGAGCGTCCCCTGGCTCGCACCGGGGTCGGGGTCAGCCGCGAGCGGCGGGGCGCCGGGCCCGTCGTTGGCAAGCGTCGTGCTGCCCAGGGCGCCCATCAGGAGCAACGCGCCCAAGGCGACGGGGAGGGGAGTGGCTCGGGACATGGTACGGACCTCGATGGGAGACTGGCAGTGCGCCCCCAGACGCCGCCGATGGCGGTGTGGTTCCCGCGCGGCCTCTGCCCGATGGCCTAGCACCGCTGTGCTCGTCCCGTCGTCTGCGCGCGTGGGCATCGCCAGGGCCCGCGCGTGGACTGCGCCGGGGAGGGCCTGCGCCGGGGAGGGCCTGCGCTGGATCGCGAGCGTGGGCTGCGCCGGGGAGGGCCTGCGCGTGGACTGCGCCGGGGAGGGCCTGCGCCGGACCGCGAGCGTGGGCCGCGCCGGGGAGGGCCTGCGCCGGGGAGCGAGCGTGGGCTGCGCCGGGGAGGGCCTGCGCCGGGGGGCGCGCGCCGCCACCAAGTTGGGCGTGCTGCCGCCGCGGTCGGGTGCAGCGAGGCGGCCTCGCCGGCACCACGGATGGGCCTGCGGGCGTGCCTGTGAGTCACGAGGTTGCGACGGGGCGGGCGCCCGCGGCCCCGCTGCGCGCCCCGTGGCGCTCGGGCGTGCCTGTGAGTCACGAGGTTGCGACGGGGCGGGCGCCCGCGTGCAGGCTCTGGAGGGCCGCCATGGCTCTATCGTGCGCATCACTCATGAGCACGGCACTGCGACCCGCGTCTACACCGTCGCGCGCGGTCGCAGGTCGCGGAACTGGGCTGGCCCGTGCCCGATCTCGTGACTGGTGGACACGCCCGACCTCCCGCGGCCGCGTGCGCTTGGGTCGGCTGCCAGGCACCTCCACCCGGGGCCGCCCGGGCAGGCCCGGGCTCGGTCTCGTGCCTGGTGGACACGCCTAGGCCCGCGAGGCGGGGCCACATGGCCTGCGACGACGCGCCGAACGGCCGGTGCTCGTCACAGGCACGGCACGGTACCATCAGGCGCACGAATCCGAACGCATCCACGCTGCGCGTCGACCCGCGCTCGCCGGCCCGTGCCCGAAGCGACCGGGCAGGAGGAGGAACCATCATGGCCCAGCCCCGCGTCGCCCAATCGCCATCGGAGCTCATCGGGTGCCTCGCTGGCATCGCCCATATCGCTGGCGAACGCCTCGTCATCGACGACGAGCCCGCGTTCCGCGCCCAAGGCATCCGGGACGTCGTGTGGAGTGCGACCTTCACCGATGACGCCGCCACCCAGGAGGCCGCGCGGTGGGTCGTGTGGGAGGCATCCCAGGAACTGGGCTGCCCGTCCGCGAGCATCCACGACCTGTACATGGCCCGCGGTCGCGGCGAGGTCTCCGGGTTCACCGTGCCCGCCATCAACCTGCGCACCCAGGTCTTCGACATGTCGGCGGCCACCTATCGGGTCGCGACGGAGCTCGACGCTGGCGCGGTCATCCTGGAGTTGGCACGCAGCGAGCAGGAGTACACCTTCCAGCGACCCGGCGAGTACATCACGAGCGTCCTCGCGGGTGCCATCGCGGCTGGCTGGAGGGGCCCCGTGTTCGTGCAGGGGGACCACTACCAGTTCAATGCCAAGAAGTACGCCACGGACCCCGAGGGCGTCACCGAGGCGCTGCGCAAGGCGACCGTCGACGCCTTGGCCGTCGGCTACGGCAACATCGACATCGACTCCTCCACCCTCGTCGACCTGTCCCAGCCGAACGTCGACCTCGAGCAGCGGGTCAACTACACGCGGGCGGCCGAGCTCTCGGCGCTCATCCGGGAGCACGAGGCGGCCGGTCTCGTGGTGTCCATCGGTGGCGAGATCGGCGAGGTGGGCAAGGCGAACTCCACCGAGGCGGAGCTGCGGGCCTATCTTGATGGCTATCGGGCGCACCTCGACGAGCTCGCCGGGACGGACGCCATCGGTCTCTCCAAGGTGAGTGTCCAGACAGGCACCAGTCACGGCGGCGTCCCCCTGCCGGGCGGCGGCGTCGCGGAGGTCAAGCTGGACTTCGGGACGCTTGAGCGACTCTCGGCGGTGTGTCGCAGTTATGGCCTCGCGGGCGCAGTCCAGCACGGGGCGTCCACCCTGCCCGACGAGCTGTTCCACCACTTCCCCAAGGTCGAGACTGCGGAGATCCACCTGGCCACGGGGTTCCAGAACGCGCTGTACGACCACCCCGCGTTCCCGAGCGAGCTGCTCGACTCGATCACTGGCTGGTGCCACGCCAACGCCGCCGACGAGCGTGCCGCGAGCGACACGGACGACCAGTTCGTGTACAAGACCCGCAAGAAGGCACTGGGCCCCAACAAGCGCGCGCTGTGGGAGCTGGTGACCAAGGAACAGATCCTCGCCGACCAGTCGGCCAAGCTGCGCTTCCTGTTCCAGCAGCTCGCGGTCACCGGGTCCAGGGCGATGGTCGAGCGGTACGTCACCGCGCCAGTCCGCCATCGGCCGGCCCCGGCCAGCCTCGCGTCGGTGACGGCCGCCGGCTGACACCGCCGACGGGTCGGCGTCCCGGTCGCCCGCTCGCGCGCCCCGACGAGTCGCCCCTCGCGGCGTGCTCCCGGACCCCGGCGTGTCTGCCCGCCCGCTGCGGGACCATGACGATCGCGCGTCGTGGGGGTGCTCGCCGCCATGGCGAGCCGCACACCATGACCGACCGGCGCGGCCGGCGTGATCGTCATCGACAGGGGCGTTCGGGCGAGCGTGGGTCGCGACCGCGGCCCAGGGCCGCCTCAGGCGGCGGGCGGCGAGTACCGCCATGCCGTGGGCATGTCAGGGAATCCCGCCGACGCGCGCCGATCGGACCGGGCAGCGCCCAGAGTGTCGGCTCAGGCCTCAGCGGGTCTGCTGACGAACCACTCGCGATGTGACCGGCATGCACCGGCCGCGTCGAATTCCAGCACCAGGATGCCGTCGAGGTCCACGACATCGTCAGGTCCGAGCCGCAGTCGCACCGTCCAGTGCGCCACGGCCAGGTCGCCATCCACCGCCAGCACATCGAAGGCGTGGT
>DAOTUX010000378.1:0-9317 GCA_034436475.1 Chloroflexota bacterium
CCTGCCGCCGGGCGCGCGCTGAGAGCCATCGGCGGACGGTTGCGATCTGCCGAGCGTGAGTCCTGCGACCAGCTGTGGTTCGACCTTGCAGCCCTCGTCGAGGCCGATTACCCGAACGGACTCGGCCGGGACGGACCACGCCCCATGCGAGTCCGCCTTGGAGGACTCACCGGGCCGACGTGGTCGGCGGACTCCTCGAGGCGGCGCGGCCGAGGCGGCGCGGCCGGCCGTCGATGTGTCACAATGTGACACATGGCACAGGTCAGCGCACGAGAGCTGCGACACAGGATGAGCGAGTACCTCGCCCGAGTGGACGCAGGCGGGCGGTTCGAGGTGACGCTCCGCGGGCGCACCGTCGGCCAGCTTACGCCACTCGATCGGTCCGAGGGCGTCATCGCCCGGTTGGTCCGAGAGGGCAGGGCGACGCCTGCGCTCGACCCGGACACGACGGACCTGCCTCCCCGGACCCCCTCGATCCCGGGCAAGCCCACGGCCACCGAGGAGCTGCTCGCCGAGCGTCGGAGCGATCCCCGCTGAGCAGCCTGTACCTCGATTCGTCGGCGATCACCAAGCTCATCCTCGACGAAGCCGAGACCGATGCCCTCGTTCGCGTCGTGCGAGGACGGTCGCTCGTCTCCAGCATCGTCGCGTTGGTCGAGGTGCCCAAGGCCGTGGCACGCCACGACGCCTCGGCCGACCCAGAGCCCATGCTGCGACGGCTGTCGCTCCTGGGGATCGACCGTGAGCTGGCGCGGGATGCGAGCGTGACCGGCGGTCCGCTGCTCCGGGCGCTCGATGCCATCCACGTCGCGTCCGCGCTGCGCGTCGCGGACGACATCGACGCGTTCGTGACCTACGACACGCGCCAGGCATCCGCAGCGACCACGGCCGGCCTCCAGGTCGTCAGCCCCGGATCGTGAGCCCGGATGCCGGTCCCCGACCGCCTCCACGAACCCGGTGGCAGTGTCAGGATCTCGGCGCCGTCCTCGGTGATGGCGATGGTGTGCTCGCTGTGGGCGGTCCGGCAGCCCGTCGCGCTCCGGAGGGTCCGGCCGTCGGCGTCGACGACCCGCCGCCCGTCGCATGTCGGCGGGGAGGACGAGCCGACCGCGGTCACCGAGACGCACCACGGTGCCAGTGGGCGCCATACCACGCACGGTAGGCGCCTCATCGAGTCGGGCGATTGTCATGTAGGTCGCGGAACCGGCCTAGGTACGAGTTGACGAATATGCGCAAAGCGCGCAAGATGCACACAGTCGTCTCTGATGGGTGGTGCGCGATGAAGAAGTTCTACACAGTCGACGAGCTTGCGGACGCGAGCGGCGTTTCCGTCGGGACCATCCGGAACAGGATCAAGGATGGAACCCTGTTCGCGGTCCAGTCCAAGGACAGGGGTGCGTTCCGGATCCCGGTCGGGGCATATCAGCGCTATCTTGCTGGGCTCGGGCTCGCACCGGCGGTGGAGGTGTCGCTGACGCCGCGGACCAAGTTCCACGAGATGGGTCCTTCCGAGATCCACGAGCTGCACATCGCCCCGGTCCTGGAGCAAGGCGGCTTCGCAGACATGCCGGAACTCCTCCGGGCAGTGGAGGCGGAGCCGCCTCTGTGGCACCGCTATCGAGATGCCATCGAGATCTATCAGACCTATCTCCAGGGAATGGCCACGGCGACGATCGTTCCTTCGCGTGCAGCAGGAGCGGTGCCGTGATGGCTCAACGGCCGGTATAGCGCAGGAACAACTCGCGCAGGGCCGTCGTGATGTTCATGACAGGCGCGGGCCTTTTTGCAACGGGCTCGTTGCTGGAAGTGTCCGCGGAACGGACCTCGACCTGGAAATGGACCTCCGGATGCGTCGCATCGGGATGTCGGTGGAACGCTTCATACAGCCATGATCCGTCGGGTTGCAGTTCGATCAGCGCATACCAGTAGCGGACAGGTCGGTTGGCTATCACGGAGAGGCGACGCTCCCGGATGGAGACGTACGCCGATGGGCTCCCGTCCGGACGGACGGGCGCTCCGATGATCCCGAACCGCACCTCGACCTCGGCCGTGTCGGACGTCACCACGGGTGGGCGCGATGGCGGAAGCTGAACATCGAACAGACCGGTGGCCAGGCAAGTCTGAACAAGCTCGCGTTCGATGCTGTCGGCGAGTCTCGTTCCGCCCATGACGACCTCGGGCACGCGTCTCGGGCCGCCGCGGCAGGAGCGGGGCCGACCAGGCGATTATCGCACACATGTTCTATATCTGGCCACGTTGGTGGTAGACTGAGGAGGCCGTGCCCGACTTCCAGCTCCAGGCCCCGTTCCAACCGACCGGCGACCAGCCCGAGGCGATCCGACGCCTCTCGGAAGGCGTCGCCAAGGGCCTCAAGGAGCAGGTCCTCCTGGGCGCGACCGGCACGGGCAAGAGCGTCCGAGGGTCGGAGCCAGTCCTCATCGGCAGGGTGGACGAGTACGCCCGGGTGAGCTGGTCGGTCGAGCCCATCGGGCCGTTCGTCGATGCTGAGGTCGAACGACGCGGGACGGCAACCGACGCGTGGGGGACGGACGTCGTCGACACGACCCAGGACGCACCGGGATATGTGGTCGCCACGGTCGACCCAGCCACGCATGCGACGGTGGTCCGCCCGGTGACGGCGCTGTCCCGGCATGCCACGCCGGATGTCATGTGGCGGGTGACCACCGAGGACGGCAGGTCGGTGATTGTCACTGGTGACCACAACTTCGTCCGGCTCGGACCTGGCGCACGGCTGGAGACCATCCGGACCAGCGACCTCGCAGTGGGCGACCGACTGCCGCTGCCATCTCGCGCGCCCGAGCCCGTCGAGCCCCAGGCGCGACACGACCTTGCGCCTGGGCTGATGGGCAAGGGGTTCTACGTCACGGGCCCGGAGGTGCTTGATCGGTCCGTCGATACCGTCAGACGCCGGTACCTCGCGATGGGTGCAGGAGCAAGCCTCGACGCGATCGGGCCCGAACGGGTCGCGGTCCTTGAGCGGTTCGGACCGACGCACATCAAGGGCGGCGCTGGATCCCGGTACCGGATGCCCGTGAGCATCCCGCTGAGCGCGGAGTGGCTCCAGCTGCTCGGCGAGTTCGTCGCCGAGGGTCACGTGGCGGATCGGTATTCCACGATCACGCCTGGCCTTGAGGACCTGGGCTTGGTTCAAGCGTTGCTCGACGCGTGCGAGATCGGCTCGTGGCAGCGCAGCCCCATCGAGCTTGGTATCCGCTCACGGGTCGTCACGGAGACGCTTCGCGACCTCTGCGGCAGCAAAGCGGCGGAGAAGCACCTCCCAGGGTTCTGGGCGTCCCTCTCGGACGCGGATCTCGGCTCGCTGCTGGCTGGCTACTTCCAGGGTGACGGCTGGGTCGAGACCAACGGTGGCAGCGTCTGCGCCGCTACCAAGAGCGAGCGACTGGCGTCCGAGCTGGGGTACGCCCTGCTCCGGTTCGGGATTGTGGCCCGCCTTCGTCGCGTCTGGAAGCGCGCCGTCGGGAGCAAGCATGCGGGTGACTGGTACTGGCTCGTTGCCATCCGCGGTGCCGATGACATCCACGCCTATGCCCAGCACGTCGGCTTCCTCGGCGAGCGGAAGCGACGGCAGCTCGATGACCTGACCCGCAAGGTCGTCGGCGGCAATTCGGACACGCTGCCGGCCGCCGGCCACCTGCTGCGGCAGGCGCGCATCGCCCTGGGTGCCTACGAACGCGAGGTCGCCGACCTCGCCGGGATGACGCGCACCGGCCTGGATCTCCTCGAGAACGGGGAACGAGAGCTTCGTCGAGGGACCGCGCGTGCGCTCGTGCGGGCCCTGGAGCAACTGGCCTCGGAGCGCGAGCCTGTCATCGTCACCGGGTATCTCGAGGCGATGGATGCACTCCATCGGCTGCTGGCCTGTCGGTGGGTCACCGTGGCGAGCATCCAGCAGGTCGAGCCAGAGGGTCGATACGTCTACGACCTCTCTGTCGGGGGTGCCGAGACCTTCATGGCCGGCTTCGGTGGCCTCGTCGTCCACAACACCTTCAGCATCGCCCAAACGATCCAGAACGCGGGCAAGCCTACCCTCGTCCTCGCCCACAACAAGACGCTCGCGGCGCAGCTGTACTCCGAGTTCCGGGACTTCTTCCCTGACAACGCCGTCGAGTACTTCGTGAGCTACTTCGACTACTACCAGCCCGAGGCGTACCTGCCCCGGAGCGACACCTACATCGAGAAGGACTCGTCCCGCAACGACGAGATCGACAAGCTCCGCCACGCGGCCACCCGGGCGCTGTTCGAGCGCAAGGACGTCATCATCGTGGCCAGCGTGTCATGCATCTACGGCCTGGGCGCGCCCGTGGACTACGGCGCGACCGTCGTCCGGCTGCGCACCGGAGGCCGCTACCGACGCGACGGCATCCTGCGCCAGCTCGTCGACCTCCAGTACCAGCGCAACGACCAGGCGCTGGGCCGCGCCCGCTTCCGGGTCCGGGGCGACACCCTCGAGCTCCAGCCCGCCTATGACGACTTCATCGTGCGGGTCCAGTTCTTTGGCGACGAGGTCGAGCGCATCACCGAGCTCGACCCGGTGACCGGCGAGATCCTCGCCGAGCGCAAGGAGCTCAACGTCTATCCCGCGTCGCACTACGTGACACCCGCGGACAAGCTCAAGGAGGCACTGGTCGACATCGAGCGGGAGGCGGAGGAGCGGACCGCGGAGCTGGAGGCCAAGGGCATGGTGCTCGAGGCCGAGCGGCTGCGCCAGCGCACCGCCTTTGACGTCGAGATGATGCGCGAGTTGGGCTTCTGCTCGGGCATCGAGAACTACTCCCGCCACCTGTCGCGCCGGGAGGCGGGCTCGCGGCCCTGGACGCTGCTCGACTACTTCCCCCGCGACTGGCTGCTGGTGGTGGACGAGAGCCACATGACCATCCCCCAGGTGGTGGGCATGTACAAGAACGACCGCACGCGCAAGGAGATCCTGGTCGACTTCGGCTTCCGGCTGCCGTCCGCGCTCGACAATCGGCCCCTGACGTTCGAGGAGTTCGAGGCGCATCTCGACCAGGTCATCTACATGAGCGCGACGCCCGGCGCCTACGAGCTCCAGCGCTCCAAGCAGGTGGTGGAGCAGCTCATCCGACCCACGGGCATCGTGGACCCGGGCATCGAGGTCCACCCCACCGAGGGCCAGATCGACGACCTCATGGACCGCATCCGGGGCCGGGTCGAGCGCGGCGAGCGGGTGCTCGTCACGACGCTCACCAAGAAGATGGCCGAGGACCTCGCGGACTACCTCCACGAGCTGGGCATCAAGGTGTCCTACCTGCATTCCGAGGTCGACACGCTCGAGCGGGTCCAGATCCTGCGGGACCTGCGTCTGGGCGTCTATGACGTGCTGGTGGGCATCAACCTGCTGCGCGAGGGCATCGACCTGCCGGAGGTCACCCTGGTCGCCATCCTCGATGCCGACAAGGAGGGGTTCCTCAGGAGCGCGTGGTCGCTCATCCAGGTCATCGGGCGGGCGGCGCGCAACGTGGGCGGCGAGGTGGTCATGTACGCCGACCGCATCACCGAGTCGATGCAGGTGGCCATCGACGAGACCAACCGCCGGCGCGCGGTCCAGGAGCGCTACAACGTGGAGCGTGGCGTGGTGCCGCGCACGATCGTCAAGGACATCCGGGACATCAACGACCGACTTCGCGCGGTGGCCGAGGCGCCGGGCGCGTATGGGGCGTCGGGCGCTGCGGGCGGGCGCGGCGAGCTGTCCGAGATGTCCAAGGCCCAGGTGGACAAGCTGGTCGCCCAGTTGGAGGCGTCCATGCGGGCGGCCGCCAAGGAGCTCGAGTTCGAGCGAGCGGCGGCGCTACGGGACGAGATCCAGAGCATCCGGATGCGGGTGCTGGAGGAGGACGCGTCCACGCAGGTGCTGCGCGACGCCGAGCGGGCGGCCTTGGGGAGTGCCGGAGCGGCGGGTCGTGCAGCGTCCGGCGCGAGGCCCACCGCCAAGCCATCGGAGCGGGCTGCGGCGCGCAAGGCGGGGGAGCGGCGAGGCCGTCGGGCGGCCGCGGAGGGGTCGCTCCTCGAGGTCACCGAGGTGGAGGTGATCGGGGCAGGGGAGGAGCTGGCCGTGGGGGAGCCGGCCCTGGTCGGTGTCGGCCACGACCACGTCGGTGCCCATGGCCACGGGCCCTCCGAGGCCGACCCCGACCCGGACACCGCCGCCGACTGGCTCCCGGGGCTCCGCGACGAGCACGAGGGCGACGATGCCGGCTGGATGGCGCGCTGGCTCGACCGCGCGACCTGGGACCGCAGCGTCACGCCCAACGTCATCAAGCGCACCGGCGAGCGCCGCACCACGCGCGGCCGCCGCCGCTGACCCTGCCTCGCCTCCGGCCGAGTCCGGGTCTGCCGCGTGTCGCGCCCCGCCGAGTCCGCCAGTGGGACTCGCAGGCATAGGTGCGCCACCTCGGCGAGTCCGTTCGGGTAATCGCCCGACGGGATATCGGCGCCCGGGGCTCCATCGGCGCCCGGGGCTCCATCGGCGCCCGGGGCTCCACCGGCGCCCGACGGGACATCGGCGCCCGGGGCTTCATCGGCGCCCGGGGCTCCATCGGCGCCCGGGACTCCGGCTCGTGCTCCGCCTCGGGGCGGTCGGTCCACGGGAGGTGCTGCGCCGTGGCTCCTGTACCATGCGACCGGGTGTCGGCCGCTGCGTCGAGTAGGTGCGCGTCCATACGAGTCCCAGATCCTGGC
This sequence comes from Chloroflexota bacterium, assembly GCA_034436475.1. Lineage (GTDB taxonomy): Bacteria > Chloroflexota > Limnocylindria > Limnocylindrales > CSP1-4 > JAFMJV01. The sequence goes on from DAOTUX010000378.1 coordinate 6,739, forward strand.
CCGCGGCGCGACGGACGACCGGCAGGGTGGTCCCAGACATGAGGGGGCCGTCCTCAGGGCGGCCCATGGAGGGCACCGGGACATGGCGTGGACAGTCGCTCACCGATCGAGCGCCCTCGCGCTCGTGGCGATCCTTGTGCAATCGCTGGTGTGGAGCCCGCCGGCAGCGATCGCGGCCACCGCTCAGGACGGTGCCGCGGACGTTCCGTGGCCGCCCGACACGATGTGCGAGCCTTGGCCGCGCTTCTCGCCTGCGGTGTCGCCATCGCGCTCGCCATCGACCGAGTCGAGCTCGTCATCGCTCGACCCCACGGCGAGGCCAGCCGAGGCAAGCGCGAGCGCTGGCGTCCAGGACCCCATCGCGCGGAGCCTGGTCGGCATCCTGACCGACCCCCGCTTCACCGCGCGAGTCGACTTCCGATCGACCCAGGTCCGGATGGGAGGCATGTCCGCCGACGGCGAGCAGCTCGACGCCCAGGCCCCGGGGGTATCCCTGATGACCGTCGGCAGTGCGCTGCTCAGCGGACCCGACGAGCTGGTCTTCCACGCGCTCACCAACGGCCCGTGGGCGATGGCTGAGCTCCGGCGAGGCGAGTCGCGGTTCGTGCACCATCCGACGACCGGTACCGTGTGGCGACGGGTACGCGACCGCGACGCCGCCGTCTTCCGCCTCCCTGACCTGCTGTCGGCCGTCTCCGATGCCCGGCGTGCGCCGGCCTCCGAGGCGCCGCAAGGCCGCTGGTATGACATGACGACGATGGTCGCGGCCGACCCGACCACGATGTGGATCGATCGCCTCCGCGGGTATCCCGTGATCCGGGAGGCCCAGGCGGGTCTCCGCGTCGCGACCGACGAGTCGGGCACCCCGACGGCCGCGTGCCTCGTGCAGGGCTGGTGGCAGGGTGTCGACGAGCAGCAGGGCGAGTACGTGACCGTCATGAGCGCGATGACGTTCCGGGACGTTGGCTCGGCCCTGGCGCTCCCGTCGCCCGACCTCGAGCTGACCCTGCGCCGCGTCCCGGAGCTTGGCCTGCGCATCGGCGTCCCCGACGGGTGGGCCACGCGCTGGGATGCTGAGGGCGCCGTGTTCTCCATGCGGCGCGACGACGAGGACGGGGCGCCGGTGCTGATGGTCCGCGGGTACCAGATCACGGGCGATGCCCTCAAGACGCTCCGGAAGGCAACGACGGACCAGGTCGTCGACAGCCTGGTGCCGTACGACGTGCAGTCGGCCAAGGAGGGGTGGGGCCGGGACCCGCTCACCGTGGAGATGGCCACCATCGGCACGGGGAAGAAGGGCCGGGCGGTCACGACCGGGCGCCTGCTCCTGTTCCTGCCTGACTTCAGCGACACTGGACCGGCGGTGGGCCTCGATGTCGTGACCTGGCGAGAGCCTTGGGCCTACTTCATCCAGTTCATCACCCCTCGCGGCGACGACCTATCAGACCGCTACCTCTTCGAACGGATCCTCGAGAGCGTCCGGTTCGACAAGGCCCGATGAGGATGGCGTTGGCCGCCGGGCGACAGGCGCACGCGGTGCCGGCGCGGAGGAGGGCGCCACGAGGTCCAGCGAGGCGCCTGTGCCGAGGGCGCCGCGCAGCCGCTCGATGGCCTCGGACAGGTCGGTGCCGTTGGCGAGGCGGAGCGTCAGCGTCACGGCGACCGGGCCGTGGTCGCCAGCGGGTCGCGGCGTCACGAATGACGGCGGTTCCGGTTGCCGATCCGGCTGCGGCGCGCTCGCCACCCGGCGCCGATCCGCGAGCAGCAGGTGCCCTTGGGCCGCCGCAACGGCTCCCGACACGGCGATGACCGCGAGTGGCCAGACGAGCTCGGCGGGCAGCGGCCGTTCGGGGACGCCACCCAGCAGCACCTCGAGCACCCGGTACAGGACGTAAGTGGCGCCGGGCACGAGGATGACGACGGCGGCGCCCGTGACCAGGCACAGATACCCGCTGGACGCGGTGGCGCGCGCCTCGCCGACCGGGTCGGACGCCCTCGCGCGCAGCACCGCCGACCATGCCGGCAGCCACGCCGCGAGGCCGGCAGCCAGCAGGCCGATCGCGACGGCCACGGTCTCGTCGCGGCTGCCCGCCAGCCTGGGTGACCACCCGACGATGGCCTCGAGCAGCAGCGCCAGGATGCTTGTCAGGCCACCGGCGAGGAAGCTCAGCCCCACGAGGGCGCACAGGAGCGCGGCCAGCCGGCGAGCCGCCGCGACCTGCGGCAGGCCGACCGGGAGCAGCTCGCGCACCCGACGGCGCTGGTGCAGCCATGCCGCGACCACGAAGACGGCGGCGCTCACGACCGGTCCCAGCACGCCCTCGAGGACCGCCGCGAGGTCCACATGCGGGCTCACCCCGAGCGCCACCCGCGCGAGCGCCGTGGTCGAGGCGGTGAGGGCGGTGCACCCGACGACTGCCGCCATGAGCAGCTCGCCACCGAAGTAGGTCGCGCGGAGATGCGTGGGTCGCTCGTCCTCGCCGACGATGTCGGCGTCGGCAGTCACCGCATCGGCATCGCGCCAGGCGACGAGCCAGCCAAGACCCCCGATGGCCACGAGGGCGAGCGCGTCAGCGAGG
>DAOTUX010000379.1:0-4850 GCA_034436475.1 Chloroflexota bacterium
CGTCCGCTCCGGCCGGGAGAGGCGCCACAGGTCGAGCGCATCGTGCGCGACCTGGCGGGGCGCGCCGGGATCCCGATGCCCAGCCTGCACATCATCGAGCGCCCGGAGCCCAATGCCTTCGCGACGGGTCGCGGGCCGGGGCACGCCGCGGTGGCGGTCACGACGGGCATCCTCGAGGTCATGGACGAGCGGCAGCTGCGCGGCGTCCTGGCCCACGAGATCAGCCACATCACGAACCGCGACATGCTCGTGGGGACGGTCGCGGCCACCATCGGGGCGACCGTGTCCTATCTCGGCAACATGGCCCTCTGGTCGTCCCTGTTCGGAGGGGGTGACGACGAGGGCAGCGTGCCTGCTCCGTTCCTGCTGCTGGGCGCGATCCTGGCGCCCATCGCGGCGACCATCATCCAGCTCGCCGTGTCGCGGGACCGCGAGTACGGCGCGGACCGATCGGGCGCGACGCTCACCCACGACCCGGAGGGCCTCGCGAGCGCCCTCGAGCGCCTGGACGCCGTCTCCCAGCAGCTGCGCGCGCAGCGCGGCGGCCTGTTCGGTGGCCGTCGGCGTCAGGAGCCCGTGCCGGCCGCCATGGCACATCTGTACACCGTGAGCCCGCTCGGCGGTAGTGCCGGAAGCCTGTTCAGCACCCATCCCCCCATCGCCGAGCGCGTCCGTCGGTTGCGCAGCTTCCGAGCCGCGTGACGCCGGCCGCTCGGCGGCCATCCGATCCCTGACCCCCGGCCCCGGGCCCCTCCCCGGGGCCGGGACCCTCGCATCCGGCATCGGTCGTATCCTCGATCCCGGACCGACACCTAGGAAGGAGCAGGCGCCCGCACCGCATGGACCTCATCTTCTGGGTGGCCTTCCTGGTCGCGATCGGTGTGTTCCTGGCGCTGGACCTGGGCGTCTTCCACCGGGACGCGCATATCGTGTCCACGCGCGAGGCGCTGGGCTGGACCGCCCTCTGGGTCACGCTCGCCATCGCATTCGGGATCGGCGTGACCATCTGGCAGGGCTCCCACGTGGGCATCCAGTGGTTCACGGGCTATGTCGTCGAGTACTCGCTCTCGGTCGACAACGTGTTCGTGTTCGCGCTCGTCTTCGGTGCCTTCGCGGTCCCTCGCGAGCTCCAGCACCGGGTGCTGTTCTGGGGGGTGCTGGGGGCCCTCGTGATGCGCCTGTCGCTCATCCTAGTGGGGGCGCATCTCATCGAGACGTACCACTGGATCCTGTACGTCTTTGGCGCGTTCCTGGTGTTCACGGGCCTCAAGATGGCCGTGAGCGGTGGCGAGGCCGCCTCCCATCCGGAGCGCAATCCCATCGTCCGGTTCGCCACCCGGCACCTGCGCGTGGTGCCCCGGTTCGAGGGCCAGCGGTTCCTGGTGCCCACGGCCGCGGGCATCGCCGCGACACCCCTCCTGCTGGCGCTCATCGCCGTGGAGACCTCCGACCTCGTCTTCGCAGTCGACTCCATCCCCGCCATCTTCGCCATCACCACCGACCCGTTCATCGTGTTCACGAGCAATGCCTTCGCGATCCTGGGCCTGCGATCGCTCTACTTCCTGCTGGCGGGCGCGGCCGACCGCTTCCGGTACCTGCGCTTCGGCCTGGCTGCGGTGCTCGTGTTCGTGGGCGGCAAGATGCTGCTCGCGGACATGCTCCACCTCGAGCCGGTGGTGTCCCTGCTGGTCATCCTGGCGCTGCTCGCGGCGAGCATCGTGGCCTCCCTCTTCTCGGAGCGGCGCGAGGGGGGACGATCGGAGGCACCCACCGGCGACGCCGCGGGGCACGTGCCGCACCGACCCTGATCAGTCCCCCGCCTGCTCGGCCAGGATCCGGCGCACCCAGCGGATGGGTGGCGTGCCGTGCCCGATGACCGACTCGAGATGCGCACGGCGGTCGAAGCCAGGCGTCTCGCCGATGCCCCCGGCGATGCGCTGCGACGGCACGTCCGCCGCTGAGCCACCCGCGGCGACCGCGGCACGCACCCGCGCCTCCACCTCGAGGTCGAGCATCTCGAGCGCGCCCACGTAGTAGGTGGACAGCTGCGTGGACGTGAGCCGGGCCCGGAGCCACTTCGCCCTCGCCTCGTCCTCCTCCTGGAAGGACCGGCGGACCATCAGGTCGATGGCCTCCTCCTCGGTCATGCCCCGGGTGTGGGTTCCCACGTCCAGGATGGCGTTGGCGACCGCGCGCAGGTAGAACTTCCAATGGGTGAGCAGGAGCGCCGGGTCGTCCGCGCCATACCCGACGTCCATCATCACCTGGGTGACGTAGACCGCCCAGCCCTCGGCGAACATGCCGTCGGCGAACACGCTCCGGATGAGCGACGGCGAGGCGTTCGAGGCAGCCAGCTGGAGGTAGTGGCCCGGCACGCCCTCATGGATGCACAGCAGTCGGAGCATCCGGTCGTTGTCCTCGCGCATGTAGGACGCGACCGATTCGGGCGCCGCGTCGTCCGCGGGCGGCGTGATGAAGAAGTGGCTCTGCTGGCCACGGTCGAGCGGGCCGGGCGAGTCGAGGAACGCACGGCCGTACGCGCGCATGAAGACCGGCGTCCAGACGATCGAGAGCGGCTCCTGGGCCAGGGTGATGAGCCCGCGGTCGCGACAGAAGGCCTCGATGCGCGCGACCTCGGCCCGGCACCAGTCGAGCAGGTCCGCGGGGTCCTGGTGCTCGTCCGCGATGGCGTCCAGCACCCGGCGCACGAGGGCTTCCTCCCCGGCCTGGTCGCCGGCTGCGACGTCGGGCAGGGGCGTGTCGTGGACCCACGCCGGCCACAGCTCGCGCGCCAGTCGGAGCATCTCGCCGCGCACCGCGTCATGGTCCGCGCGGGCACGACGGAGGAGCTCGTCGGGTGCCAGGTCGCTCGACAGCGTCAGGCGCAGCTTGGCCGCGAACAGGTCGGCACCCAGGCGGCCCTCACCGGACGCACGCTCGCGGACCGATCCGTCGAGCCCTGCCCGGAACCGCCCAACGGCGGCGGCGGCCACCCCCTGGGCCGCCTCCAGCCGCGCCACCAAGCCCGGGGCCTCCCCGGTCGCGGCGCGACGCCGCGCCTCCTCGAGACTCTCGGCCACGAGGTCCGGGATTCCCGACAGCTGCGCCAGGGCCGTGTCCAGGTGGAGGAGCGAGACAGGTCGATCAGGCAGACCGATCAGGCCCGCGAGCGCATCGTCGAGCAGCCGTGGCAGGCCCTCCACGCGCTCCGCGAACGCGGCCCCACGCTCTGCCCACGGTGCGTACTCCCGGGACAGCACGCCAAACAGGCCACTGCCCGCGAGGTACACGATGGCGAGCGGGTCCCAAGCCTCGTCCCGCAGGGTGGCGTCACCGAAGCGGAGCCGCTCGATGAGCTCCAGCAGGATCTCCCGGTCCAGCCGCTCATCAGGTGACAGGTCACCCGCCGGGAGGGTCTCGGCGGCGACCCGATGGCGCTCGTACAGCGCCAGGCGCGCCACCCGGCCGGCCTCGGACATGTCCGGCCAGCGATGGTCCACGCGGTGATAGCCGGCCACCGTGGCGTGCACCGGGAACGCCTCGAAGTACTCGACCAGGAACCCGTGGAGCATGTGGTCGAAGGGGGTGACGGGGGTCGGCAGGGGGTCCTGGACGGAGGTGTCGAGGGTGGTCATGGGTCGCATCGTACGATGGGCGGGCCGTGGAGCCCCGAGTCGCCGATGCCCTCCTGCGTGCCGCGCGCCGGTTCGGCACGCCTGCCTACGTGTACGACCTGCCGCGACTGGACGCGGATGCCGCGGGCCTCGCGCGGGCGTTCCCGCCTGGCTGGCTCCGGCTCTACTCGCTCAAGGCCAACGGCCTGCCAGCCCTCGCGGGGCGGCTCGTTGGTGCGGGGTACGGCGCGACGGCGGTCTCGGCCGGGGAGCTGGCGCTCGCGGCGCGGGCCGGGTTCGCGCCCGGGATGGTGGCGCTCGAGGGGATCGGCAAGGGCGGGGCCGAGCTGCGCGCGGCCGTGGACGCGGCGGGCGGTGGCGCGCCGCTGCTGTGGGTGAGCCTCGAGTCCGCGGACGAGGCGCGGGCGCTGTCGGTGGTCGCGGCTGAGGCGGGGCTGCCACGCGGTGCGATCGACGTGCTGGTCCGGCTCAACCCCTCGGTCCAGCCGGAGACGCACGGCGGCCTTGCCGTGGGCGCCGCGGACTCCAAGTTCGGGGTCCTCGCGGACGAGCTGCCTGGCGTGGTCGAGGCGGGCGGGGGCGTCGACGGGCCGCTGCGCTGGCGTGGGATCCATCTGCACGTGGGCTCCCAGCTGGGCGCCGTGGATGCCTGGCGCTCGGCGATCCGGGTGGGCCTGCGCCTGCTCTCGCTCCAGCGGGCGGCACTCCCCGACATGGATACGCTCGACATCGGCTCGGGCTTCCCGGTCGCCTATGGCGTGGACGGGTCGGTGCCGCACCTGGGGGTGTTCGCCGCGGCGGCGACGGCTGAGGTCGAGGCACTGCCGGCGGACGCGCGGCCAGCCCGCGTCGCCATCGAGCCCGGGCGGGCGGTAGTGGCCGCGGCGGGCTGGCTGGTGGCGCGCGTGCTCCATGTCCGCGAGCGGGATGGCGCGGACGGCGCGCGGCGCCTGGTGGTCCTGGACGCAGGCATGACCGAACTGGTCCGACCCGCGCTGTATGGCGCGGAGCATCCCATGGCGGCGCTCACATCCATGGGCCGCCCGGTGCCCGCGGACGCACCTATGACCGAGGTCCGCGTGGACGGCCCCATCTGCGAGTCCACCGACCGATTGGGCATGGCGTCGCTGCCACCCCTGGCCCGGGGTGATGTCGTGGCCATCGGGGTGGTGGGTGCCTACGGGTCCTCGATGGCCTCGACCTATAACGGTCGGC
>DAOTUX010000380.1:0-2355 GCA_034436475.1 Chloroflexota bacterium
GAACGCGAGCCAGCGCTCCGGGACCGGGGCGGAAGGGTCGAACGCGAAGGGCACCGAGTGGCGGACGAAGAGGCGCGGGTCGTGCGGCAGCAGCCGCCGGTCGGGAAGGTGGAGGATGCCGTTGTCGGTCACCACGAGCGCCCTCGGGTCGAGGTGCTCCCCGTCATCGAGCCAGGTGGGCGGCTGGATGGTCGGCGGCAGGTGGGTGACCGCGGCGAGCGCCTCGAGCAGGTTGCCGACCTTCGCCTTGGTCGGGTCCCATGGGACGACCTCGTCGTCCTTGATGTACGTGGCGTGCTCGAGGTAGCGGTAGGTGTCGGCCCGGACCGTGGCGAGGTCCCGCTCCGGCCAGCACCGGCCGTCCCAGGCGCTAAAGCCGCCGCGCCAGGCCCGGATGACCGTCATGCCGTCGGCGTCGGTGAAGCGGTCGGCGACGAGCCTCCGGGCGACCGCCATGGGCGCCGAGGGAGGAGGGAGGATGGCGGGCTCGGCGGTCGGCGAGCCCGCGTCGTCCACGGGCGTGGCACCCCCGATCAGCTGTCGCGCCAGCTCGGGTCCGGCGTCCGCCGCGTCCCAGCCCTGCGCGACCCCGTCTGGCGGCGTGACCCACGACACCGGCGAGGCGACGTCCCCCAGCGCGGCCCCGATCGCTCGCATGTGGCCGACCCCCGCCTCGTCGGCGTCCGGCCAGAGGATGACATGGCGCCCCGCCAGCGGTAGCAGGGCGTCGGGGCACGGCGTCACGGCCGCGCCCGTCATGGTGCCCACCGCGGTGATGCCCCACGCCGCGAGCGCGTCGGCCGCCTTCTCGCCCTCGACGACCACCACGTCCGTGACGTCCGATCCGAGGTGCTCGATGCCGTGCAGCGCGAAGGCCGCTGGCGACAGGCCACCGAGGCCCTTGCGCCCGTCGCGCTCCCACCACACCCGCTTCGACCCGTCCGGGCGGTCGAGCCGGACGTGCTCGATGCGCTCGTCGGCGCGGCTGCCGTCGGCCAGTCGCGCCCGGTAGCGCGTCTCGCGCCCGCGACCGCGGGCGGGTCGGGCTGGCTCAGCGGCCCCGTTCGTCCGCGGGAAGAGGTCCTCCATGGTCATGCCGAGGGCACCGACGACGGTCCCGGTCTGGCAGCCGGCATGGCAGGTGAGGAGCGCCCGGCCATCGTCACCCGCCGCGACCGACAGGCTGGCGTGCGCATCCTCGTGCCCCGGGCACCGGGCGACCCAGCCCGAGCCGGACGGCCGGACCCCGTCGAGACGGTCGAGCAGCCGGGCGACCGGGTCGGTCATGGTGGCGTCCTTGGGGGTCAGGCGTCGCGGGTGGAGCGGGCCAGGTACTCCTCGACGTCCGAGGGCCTGACGCGCACAGCCCTGCCGATGCGCACCGAGCGCAGCTGCCCGTACGCGACGAGCTTCCAGGCCATCGACTTGGAGATGGCGAGCTGCTGCGCGACCTCGTCGAGCCGCAGCAGGCGCCCGTCCGCACCGTCCACCGCGTTCATGGCCTTGCCTCCTGTCACCCGCTGTGCCATCCTGTCCACTGATCCACCGGAACTTCCGGGGACCGCTCGATGGGGATGGTATCGTAGGGTGATGTCCCACGCAACCCTGAATCATTCGGGGACATCTGGGCTACGCGCCCGATGAGCCAGCGCCCCCGACTAGCCGGCGACGGCCGCCTGCGGGTCCCTGAGAAGGTGGCCCTGTACTGGAAGGGCTTCGTGCGCGGCCGGCTGTCCGAGCGGACGGTGGACCCGTTCGACTGGACCGAGGACCGGCTGCTGCTCGCGGAGTCGTTCGCGCGGCTCGACCTCGACGACCGCGCGACCGCCAAGGATTGGTTCGTCCGCCATGGCGTCGTCGACCGAGGGGGCTTCGTGGGGCCGCCAGCCGAGCCTCCCGACTACTACTCCAACTTCATCGACTGGATGCACGACCGCGGGACGGCGGACATCGCCGACCACCGCCGCGACGTCGGCGCCGAGCAGGCCAACGTGGCATGGCACCTGACCATGCTGGCGCGCCTGTCCGAGGCGCGGCTGACCCGGGCGTGGGCGCCTGGGTGGGGCCGGCTCATCGTCGACGGGCCCGAGGGCGAGCTCGTGGTGGGCGGACCGGACGCGGGGGCGAGGCTCATGCTCCCGACCACGGTCGAGGCCCTGCGCCGCGGATCGCCCGACGACCCGAAGGACCGCGCCGCCGTTGCCGAGGGGGAGCGGCTCCGCGCGGCCACCCACGGCTGGCCGGTGGTCGAGGTGGGCGAGGCGCTCTGGTACGACTCGTGGGACTCCGACGCGGAGGAGGTAGGCCCGACCGGACCCCTTCCCGAGGACCCACGGGACAAGGCCAGGGCGCTCG
>DAOTUX010000381.1:0-3368 GCA_034436475.1 Chloroflexota bacterium
CGCGCGCCAGACCGACTGGTTGACGAGGTTCTCGAGACGCTCCTGCGAGCCGGACCGACGGACCGGCGCGATCGCCCCGGAGGCCACCTGCGCCTCCAGGTCGGCGAGGCTCAGCGACCCGCCCATGATGCCCCGACCCAGCTCGCCCTCCCAGCCCGCGTAGCGGGCGTCCCTGAGCGCCGCGAGCTCGCCCCGCTCCACCAGGTCGGCGGCCGCGAGGAGCGCCTGCGCCAAGGTGTCCAGGCCCCCGATGTGGGCATGGAACAGGTCGGTCCGGTCGGTGCTCTGACGTCGCAGCTTGGCGTCGAAGTTGAAGCCGCCCGTGCCCAGGCCACCGTTGCGGATGATCTCGACCAGGGGCATCACCAGGTCGTCGACGGAGTTGGGGAACTGGTCGGTGTCCCAGCCGTTCTGGGGGTCGCCCCGGTTGGCGTCGACGCTGCCCATGATGCCGTTCGCGACCGCGAACGCGACCTCGTGATGGAAGCTCTTCCCGGCGAGGGTCGCGTGGTTCGCCTCGATGTTGACCCGGTACTCCCCCTGGAGGCCGTTGGCGACCAGGAAGCCGTACACCGTCTGGACGTCGGTGTCGTACTGGTGCTTGGTGGGCTCCATGGGCTTGGGCTCGATGAGCAGCTGGCCTTGGAACCCGATGGCGTGCTTGTGCTCGGCGACCAGGTGGAGGAATCGCGCCAGCTGGGCCTGCTCCCGTCGGAGGTCCGTGTTGAGGAGGGTGTCATAGCCCTCGCGGCCCCCCCACAGGACGTAGTTCTCGCCACCGAGGCGGAGGGTCACCTCGAGCATGTGCTTGACCTGCGCCGCGGCGTACGCGAACACCTCGGGGTCTGGGTTGGTCGAGGCGCCCGCCTGGTAGCGCGGGTGGGTGAACAGGTTGGCGGTGCCCCACAGGAGCTTGACGCCGGTCCGTGCCTGATGACCCAAGGCGTCATCGACGAGGGCGTCGAGGTTGTCACGGAAGCTCGCGAAGCTGTCGCCCTCGGGGGCGACGTCGCGGTCGTGGAAGCAGTAGAAGGGCGTGCCGAGCTTGGTGAAGAACTCGAACGCGGCGGCCAACCTCGCACGGGCGCCGGCCATCTCGTCGGAGGCGGCGAGCCACGGTCGATCCAGGGTGCCCACGCCGAACATGTCGCGCCCGTCCCACGCGAACGAGTGCCAGAAGCAGACACCCGGGCGCAGCCAGTCGACCATCCGTCGGCCCAGGACCACCCGCTCGGGTTGGTAGACCTTGAAGCTCAGAGGGTCGGTCGAGTCACGGCCGCCGAACGGGATGCGCTCGGCCACCTCCGTGAAGAACGGCTCGGTCATCGGTCCCTCCTCTCCGGTGGGCTGGTCACGCCGCATCACCACGAGGACAGTAGGCGCTCACGGCGAAGGGCGGGTGCCCGGCGGGCACGGGGGTCCCGCTGACATCCCGGTACCATCGCACCTGATGCCCACCTACCAGCAGCTGCCCTATTGGCACGCCTCGATGGCACCCATGCCCGAGCCGCCCGCCCATCCGCTCCCGGAGCGCGCGGACGTGGTGATCGTGGGAGGGGGCTACACGGGGACCGTGGCCGCGCTCCAGCTCGCGCGGGCCGGCGCCCGCGTCGTGCTCCTGGAGCGGGAGACGCTGGGTTGGGGCGCCAGCTCCCGCAACGGCGGTCTGATGCATCCGGGACTCCAGTATGGGCGTGCCGCGCTCCAGCGACGGTACGGCGAGCGCCTGGGCGCCGAGCTGTTCCGCGACGGTCTCGCGGGCTTCCACACCGCCGAGCGATTCATCGCCGCGGAGCGGTTCGACGTCGACTACCGGCGCTCGGGACTCGCCATCCTCGCGTGGTCGAGGGGCGACATGACCGCGCTCGAGGCGGAGCTGGAGGAGATGCGCACCGAGGGTCTCACGGGACGCACCATCCGGGGCGCCGAGGTCCGCTCCGAGGTGGGCACCGACCATTACCCGGGCGGCATCGTGATCGAGGAGTCGGGGATGATCCACCCCGGCCGATACATGGCGGCGATCGCGGGCGCGGCGCTGGCCGCGGGCGTGGACGCCCACGTCCGGACGCCGGTCATCGGCGTGGAGGTCGCCGGTCCGGAGCGCGTCGTGCGCACGTCGCGCGGTGCCATCCGAGCGGGTGCGGTGCTCATCGCGACCAACGGCTACACGGACGCCGTGGTGCCCTGGCTGCGGAAGCGGGTCATCCCCATCGGCAGCTACATCATCGCCACCGAGCCCATGAGCGAGGAGCTCGCCCGGTCGATCATGCCCGGCGGGCGCGCCTGCTTCGACACCAAGAGCTTCCTGTACTACTGGCATGTCAACAGCGAGCGCCGGCTCATCTTCGGGGGACGGGCGAGCTTCCGGCCGACCACCATCGAGGACACGTCCGCCGTGCTGGGCAAGGCGATGGTCGAGGTCCATCCGCAGGCCGCGGGCCTGCGCATCGACTTCGCGTGGGGCGGCAACGTGGGCTTCACGTTCGACCGACTGCCCCACCTGGGCGAACATGAGGGGATCCACTACGCCCTGGGCTACTGCGGCAGTGGCATCGCGCTGGGGACCGCATTCGGGTTGCGGATGGCGCGACTTCTGGGGCGATCCACGGACGTGGCGGACGAGCCCCTGGCGTTCGAGCGGACCCCCTTCGCGGGTGCGCCGATCTGGCCGGGGCTCGCGAGGGGAGTCCCCGTCGGGCTGCCCATCGCCGGTGAGTGGTTCCGACTCAGCGACAGGGTCCGCCGCTGGCGGGATCGCATGTGACAGGGTCGAACGCACCGGAGCGACCGACCCCATCGGCCGCCTCCGGCCCAGCAGGCGCCGTGGAGTCGTCGATCCCACCGGCCGCGCCCGGACCATCGGGGGCGGGAGGGCCCTCGGGGCCGCCCGGCGGCTCGGCACCGCCTCGGCCATCGCAGGGCGGGACGCCGCTCTACAAGGGCGAGCCGCTCGAGGCCGAGCGTGGCCCGGGGCTCGGCTGCTTCTGGATCCAGGTGCTCCTGCTGGGCACCCTGCTGGTGTTGACGCCGCTCACCGTGATGTGGGCTTGGGACGAGCGCATCAGCGCCGCGCTTCTCATCATCACCCTCATCCTGCTCTTGTTCGCGGGACAGACCGTCATCTTCCTGCTCCGACTCGTCGCAGCGGACCGACGCTCTCGGAGGGTCCCCCGCTCCGCCGGCGCCCGCCGCACGGTGGGCATGATCGAGGACGAGACCACCCAGCCAACGGCCTCGCCCCACGACGCCGACTCGAACGAGGGCACCGGCTGAGGCATCCGCGGGCGGGTGGGCAGCGCGGGTCCGCAGGGCGGGTCGGTGAGACCCGCCGCGCGATTCTTCGTGCGATCGGGGTGGTCGGTCGTGGC
>DAOTUX010000382.1:0-4428 GCA_034436475.1 Chloroflexota bacterium
GCCGGAGGACGTGGTGCGGACCGTGGGCCTGTCCCTGTTCGTGCTCCTGCTCGTGGGCGCGCCGACACCCCTGTTCAACGAGACCCTCGAGTCGCACCTCGAGGTGATCCAGGGCTTCTTCGCCAGGCGGGCGCGGGGCGGGCGACGCTGGCTGATCCGGGTGACCGGGTCCGCGCGACGGTTCGCAGGCAGCGTGTGGGGGGTGGCGGTCTACCTGCTCGTCGCCGCGATCCTCTACTCGTTCCTGACCCCGGGGTTCCCGGGTCAGGACTGGCTGCTGGTGCTGGGTCTGTCGGTGTTCAGCCTGGTCGTCGCGACCGTCGTGGACATCCTGCCCGGCGAGCGCTATGTGCGGCGCCGCTACGGCGCCCATGGCACGTTCCGTGTGGCGCTCTGGACGCTCGTCCTGACCGGCGCGACGGTGCTCATCAGCCACATCGCGAACCTGTCCCCGGGCTACATGTACGGGATCATCGGCACGTTCGCGTTCGCGATCCCGCTCAGCCGCGAGGATGAGGGCCGGATGGAGGCGCGGGGCGCGGTAGGGCTGCTCATCCTCGCCCTCGCCTCGTGGTTCGCGCGCCTCCCGTTCGAGCCCACGCCGGGCGTGCCGCTCACGGGGCCCCTGCTCATCGTCAACATGGCCCTCGTGGGGATGTTCGTGGTGGCGGTCGAGGGCCTGGTCTTCGGTCTGATCCCCATCAGCTTCATGCCGGGCCAGAAGATCCTCGCCTGGAGCAAGTGGCGCTGGGCACTGCTGTGGGGCGCGGGGCTCGCGCTCTTCGCGCACGTGCTGGTGTACCCCGTGACGCTCGCCCAGCCCAGCCCCGACCCGGCGTCCCTGGCCACCACCCTGCTGAGTGCCGGGCTGTACGGCGCCCTCGCCATCGGCTTCTGGCTGATCTTCCGCTGGCACGACGGTCGGCAGGGCGCCGACGCCTCCGGCGGTGAGGCCGGCTCCGGGGGTGAGGCCGAGGCCGGGGGCGAGGGTGCCACCCGGGCGACCTCCACGGACGACGCCCCGCCGGACTGAGCGCATCGGACCCGGCCCCGGGTCATGCCGAGGGGCTACCAGATGACCCGTGGACGCGCGTCATTGGTCACGATCGACACGACCCGCCGCGACCAGCGGCCCTGCCTCCTGGCACGCGTCACTGATACGCGGCCGTCCTGGTGAGGAGCAGGGCCGCCAAGCGGACGAGCGCGTCCTTCGATGTCTCAGTGTGCGGGACGGAGATGGCCGCGGCCAGGCGGCCCTTCTGGACCCACAGCGTGTCATAGGACGAAGTGCCGTCGTTGGTGGACTGCTCCGCGACGAGCGTGGCGCGGTCGGCCCCCGTGGCGGCCTTCGACTCGGCGTCGAGCGCATAGAGGCCCGGGTCCTGGACCAGCGACGCGGCCTCGTCCTCCGTCTCGGACACGAACACGTCCACCTCGATGCCTCCCGCGGCGCCCGAGAGACCCGCGTACACGGCGTAGACAGCGCCAGGGCTGCCATTCGGGTCGAACGTGGGCGCGGTCGCGCCCTCGACGCCGACCGCGGCGAAGTCGTCCGTGGTCAACACGACGAGCTCCGAAGGCGATGGCAGCTCCCCGGGGGCTCGGGAGGGCTCCGGGGCGGTCGACACGGTCGGTCGCGCGCTGACGACCGGCGCAGGCGGGGTCGTGTCATCACCCTGCTGGCGCATGAGCATGAACGCGCACCCCTGGAGTGCCGGGGCGACGACCACCAGCATCAGCATGACCGGGAGAACCCTCGGTGACCGACGGGACATGCCACACCTCCTACGACAGGTGAGGCGACTCTACTCCTGGTGGGGTACGGTGGCGGACCTATCGGATCCGGCCGAGCGCCCCCATGAGAAGCAGCACGATCGAGCCGATGACGGCCCAGCCGATCATGGCCACCAGGACCGTGGTGTCAATCTGGTCGAGATACCGCGCGTAACCCATGTCGCCACCCGGCAGACCAGAGAGCTGGTCCAGGGTGAAGGGGGTGAAGAACACCCGGAAGGGCGCGATGAGCAGGTCGCTGACCGAGACGAGCACCGGCACCACGCCCTCGAGCGCCTTGGGGACACGCATGAAGGGCAGCAGGAGGCGGAACGTCAGCACAGCCTCGATGAGCACGATGCCAAGCTCCACGAGCCGCTTCAGCATGGTCGGGGCCAGTCTATCCACGCGTGGCAAGCGGCAGGCATGACCGCACGGCCTGCGACGGCGAGGAGGTCACCCTCGAACGACCAGGGCGATGCCCGCCACGACCACCACGGAGCCGACCCATCGGGACCCCTCCACCTGCTCGCGCAGGACGACCGCCGCGAGCACCGTGGCCATCACGATGCTCGTCTCACGGAGCGCCGCGACGCCCGCCGCGGGCGCGAACCCCAGCGCCACCAGGACCAGGCCGTACGCGGCGAGCGCGCACACGCCACCCACCACGACCGACGGGCTGATGGCCGCCCGGAGCCGACCCCGCCCATCGCCCAGCACCAGGCGGCCACCCCAGACCGCCGCTGGGATGCCCACGATGAGCAGCAGGTAGCTCAGGGGATCAGCGTGGCGGACCCCCTGCTGGTCGGCCAGGGTGTAACCGGCGATGAGGAGCCCGATCGACAGGGCCATGGCCACGTCGGACAGGGACGCGGGCGCCCGGAGGCCTCGCACCAGCACCACCCCCAGCGCCACCAGGAGGACGCCCGCAAGGGAGCCCGGCGATGCGGCGTGCCCCTGCACGAGCGCGCCCACCACGAGCACCAGGACGGGCGCGAGACCGCGGGCCACCGGGTACACGAGCGACATGTCCGCCACTCGATAGGCGCGCGCGAGGAGCACGAAGTAGGCCAGCTCGAGGGCCGCCGAGACCACGACCCACGGCACCGCCTCCGGTTCCAGGCGCCAGCGGGCGATGGCGAAGGGCGCCACGACAGCGCACCCCGCGAGCATCGCCACGGTGATCGCGGCGTCCGTGTCCCGCGATCGCGCGACGATCAGGTTCCAGAGCGCGTGCAGGAAGGCCGCGGCCAGCACGATCGCGACCGCATCGAGCGGCACGTGTGGAGGCCGTGCCTAGGGGCCGGGCGTGGGTACTGGGTCCGGCAGAGGCTCGCCCCGGATGCCCGCGATGAGGTTGCGGGCCGCCTTCTGGGCCATCCGGTCCCGCGTCCGCTGGGTCGCCGACCCGATGTGCGGCACCACGAGACAGTTGGGGAGCGAGAGCAAGGGGTCGTCCGCGCGCATCGGCTCCGGGTCGGTGACGTCGAGGCCGGCCGCGAACAGGTGCCCCGTCCGCAGCGCCTCAGCGAGCGCGGTCTGGTCGACCACAGGGCCGCGCGAGGTGTTGATGAGGATGGCCCCGGGTCGCATCCTCGCGAGGGCCTCCGCACCGATGAGATGCCACGTGTCCGCGGACAGGTTCACATGGATCGACACGAACTCGCTCTCGGCGAGCAGGGTGTCCAGGTCCACGGGCTCGGCACCGGTCTCCCGGTACACGTCGTCTGGCGCGCGCCTCCGGCTGTGGGCCAGGATGCGCATGCCGAAGCCGCGCGCCCGCCGCGCCACCTCGCGACCGATCCGGCCGAAGCCCACGATGCCCAGGGTGGCGCCGCTCACGTCCCTGCCCAGCAGCAGTAGCGGGTCCCACGTGAGCCAACGGTCCTCGGTCACCAGCGCCGCCGACTCGGGCAGCCGACGAGCGGTGGCCAAGAGCAGCGCGAAGGCGAGGTCGGCGGTGGCCTCGGTGAGCACCCCGGGGGTGTTGCCCACCGCGACGCCTCGGCGCGCACACGCCGCCACATCGATGTTGTCATAGCCCACCGCGAGGTTGGAGACGACCCGGAGCCCCGGGCCCGCAGCATCGAGCAGCTCATCGTCCACGCGGTCGGTCAGCAGGGACAACAGCCCCGCGACCCCCGCCACGCGACGCAGCAGCTCGTCCCGGGGCGGTGGCACCGGCCGGTCCCACACGTCCACGTAGGCCACCGCGCGCAACAGCTCGAGGCCCACCTCGGGGATGCGCCGCGTCACCAGCACCCGTGGTCGGTCGAGGGTCTCGGTCATGCTGCCGGGTCCGCCACGAGCAGCTCCGCCATCCGCTGGAGGGCGCGCGTGATGTTGACGCGCGAGTTGGCGTACGACACCCGCAGGTGATCCCGCCCGACCCGCCCGAACGCGGTCCCCGAGAGCACGCTCACACCGGCGTCCACCAGCAGACGCTCCGTGAGCGCGGGCCCATCGAGCCCCGTCCCACGCACGTTCGGGAAGGCATAGAACGCGCCCTGGGGCATGCGGCAGGTCACCCCCGGCAGGGCGTTCAGGCCGTCGACCACGAGCGAGCGTCGGGCCCGGAACTCCTCGACCATGGCATCGACCGCGTCCTGGGAACCGGTCAGCGCCTCCACGGCGGCCATCTGCGCGAACGTGGCG
>DAOTUX010000383.1:0-1991 GCA_034436475.1 Chloroflexota bacterium
GCTTCATCGCCAACTACCTCGTGGCGGGAAGGCGCAAGTACGAGAACTGGGAGCTGTTCGTCATCGGAATCGTGGGCTCGTTCGTGGGCGGGCTCATCTTCCCGCTCATCAACGGGGATGGCCTGGAGATCCGGCCGTCCGGGCTCATCGGCTCGATCATCGGGGCCATCGTGGCGCTCGTCATCTACGGGCCCATCCGCGACCAACTGCGCAAGCGCAACATCGGCTGAGCCGCGTCGGGCTTGCCGTCGGGCGCGTCGGCGCGTTGGGGTCGGCCCGGCCCGCGTTCTTGGCTCACAGGCTGTCAGTCCGGGTCGTCGATGAAGCCCCAGCAGTCGATCTCGATGAGCAGCTCCGGGCGGGCAAGGCCATCGACGACCAGGCCGGTCCCGCATGGGAAGACGTCGAAGTAGCTCTTGAAGATGGGGTACAGCTGGTCCCGATAGGCGCGATCGGTGACGTAGGCCACGTAGCGCACGATGTCGTTCATCGTGCCGCCCGCCATCTCCATCAGGGTCTTGATGTTCTCGCACGCCTGGCGGGTCTGACCCGCCGCGTCATACGGATGGCGTAGCTCGCCGTCCAGGGTGAAGCCGGTCTGGCCCGTGATGTAGACGTGGTTTCCGGCACGGAAGCACTGCGCCCCCGAGCCGCCCACGCCGGCCGCCTCGCCGCCGTGCCGGATGCCCTCCATCATGCGAGCGGTGTCCGCCATGCGATAGATCAGCTGCTTCTTGGCCATCTCGGGTCTCCCTCCGCCGTGGTGTGTTGGTGCCGATCCCTGCGCATCCGCTCGTCGCCCCGGTCGTCCATCGCACGATGCCGCAGGTCCTCAGGCCACGTCCACCTCGATGGCGTGATGACCGCGCGCCCCGTCAGGTGCCGGGCGGGTGACGTCCGCGGTCTGGACCTCGCCGGTGCCATCGGTGGCCCGCACCATGATGGTGTGCCGCCCGGGTGTCGCATCCCACACCCGAAGCCACTGCACCCAGGTCGCGTCGCTCAGGGGCGTCGACATCGTGGCCCCCACCCACTCCGCGTCATCCACCTTGACCTCCACCCGGTCGACGCCCCGGTCTGGCGCCCAGGCGACGCCCGCGATGCTGACCGGCCCTGCCGCGACGGTCGAGCCGGCCCGCGGCACGTCGATGCGTGACTGGGTCAGGATCGGACCCTCCTTGGACCAACCCAGCGGCACCCAGTACGCGTCATAGCCCTCCCACGTGGCGAGCTCGATCTCGCCGAGCCACTTGGTGGCGCTCACGTAGCCATACAGGCCCGGGATGATGAGGCGCGCGGGGAAGCCGTGCGCCGCGGGGAGCGGCTCGCCGTTCATGCCGATGGCGATCATCGGGTCGCGGGCGGGGTCCATGGCCCAGGACGTCGGGAAGCCCACCGTGAAACCGTCCACGGAGCGGCCCACGATCTGGGTGGCACCCTCCTCGATCCCTGCCTGCGCGAGCACGTCCCGGAGATGGGCGCCGGTCCACAGCGCGTTCCCCACGAGGCTCCCGCCCACCTCGTTGGAGACGCACGCGATCGTCACGTACTGGTCGAAGAGGGGCATAGCACGCAGGTCATCGTAGGTGAGGCGCACCTCACGCTCGACCATGCCCTTGACGGTGAGCGCCCAGGTGGATGTGTCCACGCGCGGCACGAGCAGCGCCGTGTCGATGCGGTAGAACCGGTCGTTGGGCATGACCAGCGGTGTGATGCCTTCGACATCGAGGCTGCTTCCGGGAGGCAGGGTGGGGGTCGCCCGACCGCCACCCACGACGGGCGGGAGAGCGTCGGCCGTCCGTGGGCCGCCGGACCGACCCTCGAGCAGACCGCGCCCGAGGGCACCCGCGACCACCGCCCCTACGGCCGCGGCGCCGCTCGCGACGAGGAAGCCACGTCGGTCCCGATCGGTCATGGCGCCCGCCCCGTCGTCGCCGGCTTCGGACCGATTGCTCGCCCAGGCAGGTCGAGTGTAGGCGAGCAGCCAGCGG
>DAOTUX010000384.1:0-7652 GCA_034436475.1 Chloroflexota bacterium
TAGGACCCGCGCCGCCGGCGTCCGGTACTGATGGACCATCAGCACATGTCCGTCCCTGACCGCCACGATGGCGACCGCGCCTGGATGGCCCACGACGTCCCGGAGATGCTCATGGCCGTCGGCGTCACGCATGGTGTCGACGCGCACGGAGAGGTAGCGTCCGGTGTGGATGAGGCGGGATGACACGGTCGTCTCGACCAGTCCTTGATCGTCCATGACCGGAGGATAGGTGGGACGCGCACCCCGAAGTGGGTCCGTTCGGGCGTGAGACCTAGCCCGGAGGGGGGTGCCCAGGGGGTACGGAAGAGGGATGGAGGGTCCCGCGCGGGCTACCGATAGTGACGCATGTCGGCTGCACCACCGACCGGGTCGAGGCCCAGGTCCCCGCCCGCACGAGATGACTGGAGCCCAACAGATGTCCCGCACGATGTCCCTCGCGCTTCGGCTGACCGGCCTCGCCGCGTTCGCGCTGGTCCTCGCAGCCCCGTTCCGCTGGTACTGATCCGGCGACCCTGACCGGGACGCGGCCCACGTCCGACCCGCCGCGGTCGTCCTCCCGGTCGAGCAGCACATCCGCACGGCGCGCCGTCTCCGGCGCGCCGTTGGCGTACCCGGCGCCCTCCCGGACTCGTTGGGGTTGCCCGGCGAGGCGTCGCCGGCGCGCAGCTGGGGCACCAGCCGCGGATGCTCTGCCGAGTCACCGCCGGCTTCCGCACGCTTGATCGCGCCCGGTCAGGTGCTCGCACCACGACAGATCCCGCTCGAGTCAACCGGGCCATTGGGTCCAGGAGGGTCCTGACCTCGCCATGCTCCTGCTGTACGCGATCGCTGCCGGGCTCCTCATCGGTGTGCTGACGGGCGGCCGGGTTGCCGCCCTCGCGAACCTGCGCATCCGCTGGCTGTGGGTCGCCATCGCGGGTCTGGCATTCCAGGTGGTCCTGTTCAGCCAGCCTGTCGCGGAGCGAGTGGCTGATGCCGGCCCCATCCTGTACGTGGGCTCGACCCTCGCGGTGTTCGTGGTCCTGCTGCGGAACCTGGACCTGCCCGGGATGCCCCTCGCCGCGACGGGAGCGGTGCTCAACCTGCTGGTCATCGTCGCCAACGGGGGTTTCATGCCCTCCGACCCCGCCGCGTGGCAGGTCCTCAACGGGGTCGCCGCCGTCCCGACGGACGACTTCAGCAACTCGATGCTCGCGGGCGCCGGGGCCGCTCTGCCTTGGCTGGGCGATGTGCTGGTGCTCCCGCGCCCCATCCCGCTCGCGAATGTGTTCTCGGTGGGTGACGTGCTCATCGCGGTGGGCATCGCGTGGTGCCTCGTGCGCTCGATGCGCCAGCCCGACACCTCCCATCGGCCCTCGAAGGCCGGCTCGGCCGTGGTGGCTTCGTGAGCGACCCCACGGTCGCCCGACTCCTGGACGAACTCGCGCGGGCCGTCGCCGCGGACGCTGGGGTGGGTCTCCTCCTGGCCGACACCGAGGACACGCTGACCCTCGTCGCGGCGCATCCTCCGGCCGCCTCGCAGCCCTCGCACGGTTCTTGGCTGGCCCGCGCGGTGGGCAGGCGTGTCGCCGGCGGGTCCGGCACGAGCGCGTCCGGCGCGACCAGGGACGGTGCGGGGCGGCGATCCTCGTGGAGAGGCGCCCCTCCCGAGGCGAATGGGCCGCGCGAGCAACTGATGATGGTCATCCCGGACGGTCAGGGTGGGGTGCTCGTGCTCGGTCGCCACCACGGGGAGCCCTTCGGGGCCCAGGATCGGGCGATGGTGCGCCTGTATGCGCGTCAACTGGCCGTGGAGCTCACCGGCCGGGTGGTCGAACGGACCGCGGGCGCACCCGGGCCCGCGTGGCAGGCCCAACTGCAACTGGTTCAGGCCATCGCGTCGCGCCTCACCCGCCTCAGCACCCTGGAGCGCATCGGGGAGGCCATCTGCGCGGAGACGCGGCGGGTCGTGCCCTACGACAACGCTCGCGTGTACGTGCTTGCCGCCGACGGCGTGACCCTCGACGCCGTCGCCTTCAGCCATCACGCGCCGGAGTACGCCGCGGAGACCAGCGAGGGTCTCCGACTGCGCCTGGGACAGGGCATCACGGGGTCCATCGTGGAGACCGGCCAGCCGATGGTGGTGGGGGATGCACAGCACCACCCGGACGCGATCCCCGTGCCAGGGACAGACCTCATCGAGGAGGCCCTCCTGGTGGTGCCGCTCGTCTATGAGGGCATGCCCCGTGGGGCGATCGTGCTGTGCCGCCTGGGTCGCATGGGGTTCCGCCAGGACGAGACGCGTCTGGTCCAGGTCCTCGCCGACCAGGCCGTGGTGGCGGTCGAGAACGCGCGCTCGCTCGCGCAGCGCGACCGCACGCTCCAGGAGCTCCGAGCCTTGCTGGAGATCAGCCGGGCGGGTGCCGTGCAGCGCGACGAGGGCGAGTTGGCGGAGTTCGTCGCGGACATCGTCCTGCGCACCTCGCGCGCCGACTGTGTGGTGATCTCAGGCTGGGACGAGGCGAGCGCCGTGCTGGAGGTGCTGGCCCGGGTGGGCTCGCTCGATGGCCCGGTCGACCGCTCCCGGGTCGACATGACCAGCCTGCCCAGACTGCGCCAGGTGCTCCTCGATGGCGGCCCCCACATCGTGCACGCGCGCAGCAGCCGGGTGGACAGCGGCGCGCAGGGGCTGCTGCATCGCATGGGTGCGTCCCAGGTGCTGCTGCAGCCGCTCGTGGCAGGCGGGCGGACGATCGGGTTGCTGGAGCTGTATCTGGCCTCGGAGGACCGGGTGGTCACGGCGCGCGAGGTGGAGGTGTATGGCACGATGGCCAGCCACGCCGCCGCGGCCCTTCAGAACGTGCGGCTCATGGGTCAGCTGCGAGAGGCCGCGGACATCGACCAGCTCACGGGCGTCCACAACAACCGCCATCTCCAGGAGCGCCTGACCCAGGAGGTCGCCCGCGCCACGCGTGCCGAGAGCCCCCTCAGCGTCATGCTGCTGGACCTCGATGGCTTCAAGGCCATCAACGACCGCCATGGCCATGCCGACGGTGACCGGGTGCTCCAGAACGTCGCCGCGACGCTCCGACTCGCCGTGCGCGCCAATGACATCGTCGCGCGCTACGGGGGCGACGAGTTCGTGGTGGTGATGCCGGAGACGGACCTCGCTGCGGCCCGGCTGGTCGCGGACCGGGTGGTCAAGAACGTGCGGGCCGTCCGACATCCCCTGAGCGACGGCTCCGAGGGCCAGGTGGCGTGCAGCGCTGGTCTGGCCCTGTTCCCCACGGACGGGCGGACCGCCGCGCGTCTGCTCCGGAGCGCGGACGCGGCGATGTACCAGGTCAAGCGGGGTGGCGGCGACGCTCACGCCCGTGCCGAGCACGACAGGGATGTCGACGCCCGGGCGGGCGACGCTCGGGAGCGGGATGCCTACCCGCCTGGCCTCACGACCGAGCGCCTCGCCCGCGTCTGACGGGCTCGGTCTCGCGGCAAGCCGGTGATCCGATGCCGGCCATGGCCCCGGAGCGGCCCGTGTCGGCGCGTCCCGCGCCTCAGCGATCGGTGCGCTGCTGGTCGGCGAGCTGGCGCTGGACCTCCGACTCGATGGCGTTCTCGCGGCGTGCACGCACCCTGCGTGCCATCCAGAAGCCGACCACGACGGGCCAGAAGAACGAGCAGATGGCACCGACCACCGAGGCCACCAGGAACGCCTGCGTGGAGTCGGACACGATGCGCCAGTTGGGTGACACGACGCCATTGATGTCCTGCGTCCCGTAGAACACCAGGAGCAGGAGGAAGGTGACGAGGGCGCCGATCGATACACCGATGAGTCGCTGCAGCATGTCCTCTCCTCAGATGGGGTCAGTTGGGCACAGTGTAGCCATGCGCCGGCCACGGTCCGTGCCGTCTGGGCGGGTCTCGATCGGGTGCATGTCAGCGGAACACGATGGTCCGGTTCCCATGGATCAGGACGCGGTCCTCGAGGTGCAGGCGGACCGCCCGGGCGAGCACCGTCCGCTCGATGTCCCGGCCGCGTCGGACGAGGTCCTCCACGGAGTCACGGTGCGTGGCGGGAGTGACGTCCTGCTCGATGATCGGTCCCTCGTCAAGGACGGTGGTCACGTAATGGGCGGTGGCACCGATGAGCTTGACACCACGGTCGTACGCCTGGTGATACGGGCGCGCGCCGGAGAAGGCGGGCAGGAACGAGTGGTGGATGTTGATGGCGCGCCCCGCCCATCGCGCCACCAGGCCCGGTGACAGGATGCGCATGTAGCGGGCGAGGACGACCAGGTCGATGCGAGCGTCGTCGAGCAGTCGTTGCTCGACCGCCTCGGCCTGGGCGACGTCATCCGCGACGACCGGCACGTGGTGGAAGGGGATGCCGAACTGACGCGCCACAGGCTCCAGCGTGGGGTGATTGCTCACGATCAGCCGGACGTCACAGGCGAGCTCGCCCGACCGGTGCCGTACCAGCAGGTCGTACAGGCAGTGGTCCTCGCGCGACACGAACAGCGCCACGCGCCGGGTCTCCGCTCGGTCACGCATCGACCACGTGAGGTCGAGCCGTCCCGCCAGGTCGTCCATGGCGGCCCGCAGGGCCCCCAGCCGGTGCGCACCGACCTCGAACGCGATGCGCTGGAAGAACATGCCCGTGCCGTGGTCGTCGTACTGGTCCGCCTCGAGGATGTTGGCGTCGTGCTCGAAGAGCGTGCCCGCGACACCCGCCACGAGGCCCGGCCGATCGGGTGCGCTGATGCGCAGGGTCAGGGCACGGTCTCGGGGGGCCTCGTCCATGCGAGGCGGGGTCGTCTCCATCGGCGCCCGCAGCATATCCCGGCAGAGCGGGCAGGCGCGGGCCATGGCTCGTGCCGTAGCCTCACACCCCGTGACCCTCGAAGCGGAACCGATCCTGCCCGTCGGGCGGTCGGGTCAGTGGCGCGCCGTGCTGAGGCGCCCGGGCTTCCCCGCCTACGCGATCGCCGCTGGCCTGACGGCCATCGGATGGAGCCTGGGCGCGATCATCATCTCGTGGGTCACCCTCATCGTGACCACCGACCCGCTGGCGGTGGGGCTGGTCCTCGCGGTCCGCTTCCTGATGCTGCTGGTCCTGGGCATACCCGCGGGCGTGCTCGCAGACCGGGTGGACAGGCGCCGGATGTCCCAGGCGAGCGCCCTCGGGGGCGCGGCCGTCGCCGTCCTGCTCGGCCTGTTGGCGCTGGCGGAGGGAGGGACACTGCCTCTCTGGGCGCTCATCACCGGGTCCATGCTCCTGGGCGCGCTCGACTCGGCCAGGATCGCGGCATCCCACGCGTTCGCCTTCGACCTGGTCGGGCCAGCCCTGGCCACCACCGGTCTCGCGGTGGCGAACCTGTTCGCGCTCAGCGGGTCGGTCGTGGGCAGCGTGCTCGGCGGGTACGTGCTGGACCACCTGGGCCTCGCCGCAGCGTGCGGGGCCATGGCGCTCGTCCAAGTCGGCGCGGCAGGGGCGCTCATGGGTGCCCGTGGTCGCGGGTCGCGTCCGTCGCGTCCGCCGACCGCCAAGGGGCCCGGACTGCGCGACGCGTTCCTGCTCCTGAGACGCGACCGGCTGCTGCGTCTGCTGGCGCTGGCCGTGATCATGATCGAGGTCCTTGGGTTCTCGTGCGCGACGCTCATCCCGGTGTTCACGCGTGACGTGTTCGGCGCGGGACCCGACGCCTACGGGACGATGAGCGCCATCCGGTCCCTGGGTGGCGCCCTCGCCCTGCTGCTGGTCATCAGGCTCGGGCATCGGGCAGGGACAGGGCTCGCCCTCCTGAGTGTCAGCGTGCTGTTCGGCCTGGGATTGGTGGCGTTCGCCCTGAGTCCCGGGTTCGCGGCTGCGACCCTCCCGATGCTCCTCGTGGGGGCCGCCGGCGCGGCCTCCGATTCCTTGTCGCAGGCGCTCATCCAGCGCTCGGTTACCGATGCCGAGCGGGGCGCTGCGATGGGTGTCTGGGCGTTCGGGGTGGGCTTCGGGCCTCTGGGCTATGTGGTCGCGGGCGGCATGGCGGGACGCTTCGGGCCGGTGCCCACACAGGTCCTGTTCGGACTCGCCCTGATGGGCTCGTCGCTGCTGCTCATGACCCGCCCGTCGTTGCGCCGGATGCGCTGACGCGCCGTGCTCAGGAGGTGGCCGGGCGTGGCTCGGCCGGCCCACCCACCGCGGGGCCCGGCTGCCAGGGGGTGCCCAGGATGGGCAGCAGGTATCGGTCGAGGCCGTAGTAGCCGGCCACGCGCCAGCCGAGGATGAGGCCGATGGCGAGCGTGAACAGGACCGGGTTGGTGGACGCGGACCCCGCCAGCAGGAAGCTCATGTTCATGAGCGCGCCGAAGAAGGCGGCGATGCCGGTGAGACAGCCGAACAGCAGTCCCAGGCCCACGGCGATCTCACCGATCACGACGAGCGGCGCGAACCAGCTCTCGGCGTGAGCGTTGACGAGCGCGGTGATGAAGTCGCGGTACCACTCGAAGGCGATGGGCGGGCTCCCGGTGTCCGGGATGGTGACGGCCCGGTTCCAGTACCCGGCGAGCGCGGCGCCACCGTCCATCCAGCCGGAGCCCGTGAGCTTGTGCAGCCCGGCGTCGAGCCAGGCGAAGCCCAGGAACACCCGGATGGGCAGCCAGATGAGACCCGCCCGGGCGTCATGGAACAGGAACTGGGTGAAGGCGGGCCCGGAGATCGAGACCTCCTGGGGGCCAGTCTCGCGACGATCGAGGTAGAGCAGCACCACGAGCGCGATGGCGAGGGCCCAGAAGGCGATCGTGACGATGCCCCGTAGGTCGCCCTGGACCTGGAGCCATGGGTTCGTGAGCCAGGCCAGGAGCAGGACGGCGAGACCACCGATGCCCAGCTCGGCCTGACGGTATCGGCTCATGTTGGACCTCTTCCCGCGGTGTCGTCGACGGGGTGGTGTGGCGCACCACCCTGCGTCACGCCGGAGTGCCGAGACACATCCCGGGAGGCCATCGACGCTGCCGGACCAGCGCATGATGACCTCTGGGCGAGCGAGTGTCACGCGCGTGACCGGCACGACAGCGGGTGATCGGGCGGCCATCGGCTGTCTCCCCCGGTCGGCCTCTGACGGCCATTGCCACCATGCGGCCGCGGAACCCGGTACACTCGGCGGGTCCCGGGTCCGGATGGCGCCACGCGCCCGTGCCCGGTGCGCCGCGGTGGCCTTAGCTCAACCGGCAGAGCATCGGATTGTGGCTCCGAAGGTTACGGGTTCAAGCCCCGTAGGCCACCCCATCCCCCACGTGCCCCGGGGCGACGGGTCCGCGTGTCCGCCGCTCCCACGCGCCGCGGTGACCGATCCGAGGCCCGTCGTCCATGTGCTACAGCGGGGGTCGTGGACCGCATCCCCGTGCGGGAGCTCCGGAACCAGGCGAGTCGCGTCGTCCGACGCGCCCGCAGCGGCGAGCGGACCTCGCGCGGCGTCTCGTCGTCCCAGTGGACCCAGAGTGCCTCGCGCGTGCCGCGGAGCTCGGTTGCGCCCTGGGGCTGCGCGCGCTAGACGCGATCCACCTGGCAGCCGCCGATCGCCTGCCCCGCCCGCGGGCGTTCCTCACGTTCGACAGGCGGCAGTCGGACGCTGCCGTCACGCTCGGCCACACGGTCATCCCTGCCCCTCCGCACCGGGGTGCGA
>DAOTUX010000385.1:0-9730 GCA_034436475.1 Chloroflexota bacterium
TCATGTGATAGGCCATCCGACCGCCCGGCGTCAGCGAGTGACTCGTGAAGGTGGCCGGCCACATGGGCGGTCCCCACCACCGCTCCAGCTGTCGCGGGTCGGCCCACAGCTGCCAGACCCGCTCGGGCGTCGCCTCGAACTCGGCGTCGATGCCCAGGGTGCATGCCTCCAGGTCCTTGCGGACCGCGGTCACCGCCATGTGTCGGTCTCCCTCATTGGCTCCTCGAGCAGCTCCTCCATCCGCGCGATGCGGTCACGCCAGAGCTGCTCATATCGGTCGAGCGTCCGTTGCGCGGCACGGATCGTGTCGAGGTTGCTGCGGACCACCTTGCGACGGCCGATGCGCTCCTTGGTCACGAGCCCTGCCCGTTCCAGCACCGCCACGTGCTTCTGGACCGCCGCGAAGCTCATGGGGTAGTGCGCGGCGAGCTCAACCACCCCCTCCTCCCCGGTCATGGCGCGCCACACGATGTCACGACGCGTGGCGTCCGCCAGCGCGGCGAAGACGCGATCGGTCCGGACGGCGGCCATGTCGAGCATTGATACAACCATATGGTTGTATCATGCCCCTGTCAAGCGGTCCCGGCGGGCAATCCCGAGCTCCGATGGGCGGACCCGCTGACCTGAGGGCGCCCATGGACGGGCCGAGGCGGCCGGGGCCCCAGCGTCCGCGAGACTGCGGTCATGACCCATCAGCTCGCCGCGCGCGTGCCCCCGCCGCGCGTGCCCCCGCCGCGCGTGCTACGTTGCGGGGGTATGGCGGAGGCCTCGATCGGCGAGTCCCGGAACCACCCCGGCACGGTCATGGACCGTGCCGACGACGGCCCACCGCCCGTGCTCCCGCTGGCGGCGCGCCTCGCGGGCGCCGTGTGGGGACACCTCGTGGGTGACGCGCTCGGCGTGCCGTACGAGTTCCGGTCGGCCACCGAGATCACCACCGTCGAGTGGCGCGGTGGGGGCCTGCACGGCCAGCCGCCCGGGACCTGGAGCGACGACGGTGCGCTGATGCTCGCCCTGCTCGACTCGCTGCTCTCGACGGGCTTCGACCCAGACGACCAGGGACGCAGGGCCGTCGCGTGGCGGAGGCGTGGCGCGTATGCCGCCGGCGGTCACGTGTTCGACCACGGCGGGACCACCAACGCCGCCATCGAGAGTCTGGAGCAGGGGGTCCCGGCGGTCGATGCCGGGCCGTCGGGCGAGCGCGACTGTGGCAATGGCTCGCTCATGCGCATCCTGCCGCTCGCCCTCGTGGAGCGTGCCGTCCCTGACGAGCGCCTCGTCGAGCTGGCGCATCTCGCGTCCCGGGTGACCCACGGCCATCCCCGCTGCCAGGTCGCGTGCGCCCTGTACTCGCTCATCGTGCGCCGGCTGCTCGCGGGCGATGTCGGGCGTGAGGGCGCGCTTGGCGAGGCACGCGCGGTGCTTCGTTCGGCCTACAGGGCACGGGCGTCCGATGACCACCTGACCGCCCTTGACGAGCTCGAGGCGTGGACCCGTCGGGCGGGGCGGGGCTTCGTGCTCGACAGCCTCTGGTCCGCGTGGGACGCGTTCGCCGGTGCCGCGGACTACGCGGATGCGGTCACGCGGGCCGTCCGGTACGGCCATGACACGGACACCACCGCGGCCATCGCGGGCGGGCTCGCGGGGGCGTGGTTCGGCATCGAGGCCATCCCAGCGGACTGGCGCTCGGGGCTGCGTGACCCCGAGGTCCCGGGTCCCCTCGTGGGGCGCCTCCTCGCGACCGACCGCACCATCGCCTGAGACCGACGGCCCAGGCCCTGCCGCTCGGCCGCCGGCCCCGCGCCGAACGCGTCAGGCAGGGAGCCCATCCCAGGTCACCCCTGCCTGCTCGGCGAACTCGCGCAGCGCCCTTCCTGCGGGGCCGAACCGATCGGTGGGCAGATGCTCGATGAGCACGTGGGCCTTCGGTGCGACCGCCTGCATGCGCCGGAGGAAGGTGACGTGGTCCAGCAGGCCGGCCCCGATCTCCGCCTCCTCGAGATGCGGCAGCAGGGCATCCACCAGCCGGAAGTCCTTGGCGTGCGCCCCGATCGTGAACTCGCCGAGGAGGTCGAACGAGGCATCGATGAGTCGGGTCGAGTCCCAGGCGTCCTCGAGGCCACCCACCAAGTTGACCGGGTCCTGGTTGAAGCCGAGCGCCGGCGAGTCGACGGCGAGCAGGAACTCCCGCGTGCGAGCGGCCGACCACAGGGGTGACACCACCCCGGCCTCCACCGCGACCCGCGCGCCCACGTCCTCCGCCACCGTGCAGATCCGGCGGGTGCTGTCCACCAGCCGATCGAAGACCGCCAGGGAGCGGTTCCCCGGGTGTGGCATCCACGGACCGGCGGGGTTCAGGCTGCCCGGTCGCAGATAGGTGTTGGGCGACCCCAGCCGAGCGGTCAGGTCGCACATCCGCCGCATGAACTCGACGGTGGCGGTGCGTTCCGTCTCGTCCGGGCTGACCAGGCCGCCGCCGTAGACACCCACGGTCTGGCCCACCACCAGGCCGTGCGCCTCGAACGACCGTCGCACGCGCTCGACGTCGGCCCGACCGGCCATCGGCCGATGCACGCGGAGGTTCATCACCGTGAACCCCAGGTCGGCCACGGACCGCAGCACGGAGGCCGGCATCTCCAGCCAGTCCCCGGGGAAGTAGTCGGCAACCCCCAGGCGCATGCGCGTCCCCCTCCGCGTGTCGCCCGCTCAGCGGGTGAACACGGTCCCGCGGAGGTGATCCGCCTCGTCGGAGATGACGAACGCGATCACCCGAGCGACGCCATCAGGTGTGCCGTACTCCCGGTGGGCGCGGTCCACCGCCTCGTCCACGGACGTGCCCGCGCGCTCAGCCGCGGCGATGTCCACGCTCAGCTTCATCTCGGTCACGATGTTGCCGGGGCAGATCACGTTGACCCGGATGCCCCGCGGCGCCAGGTGGTGGGCGAGGGTCATGCCCAGGCCGTTGGCACCACCCTTGCTGGCCCCATAGGCGAGCGAGGAGCTGGGTCCGACCACCCCCGCACCGGAAGCGAGCACGACCATCACGCCACCGCTCGCCTCCAACAGGGGAGTCGCGTGCTTGGCGCACAGGAACACGCCCCGCACGTTGACCTCCTGGGTGAGGTCGAAGTCGTCGAGGGACAGTTCCTCTGGCTGCTGCCAGGGTCCCTTGAGCACACCCGCGGCGCACACGAGGGCGTCCAGACGCCCGTGCGTCCCTGTGATGCTCCAGAACAGGGCCTCCACCTGCGCGGCATCCCGGACGTCCGCGGCCACGAACGTCGCCCGGCCGCCATCGGCGCGGATGCGAGTCGCCGCCGCCTCGCCGCGGTCGGCCCTGACGTCCGCCAGCACCACCACGGCACCCCGGAGCGCGCACAGGCGGCCGACCGCCTCGCCGATGCCCTGGGCGCCGCCCGTGATGACCACGACCCGGTCGGTCAGGTCGAGCGGGTGCGTGCGATCGATCATCCCGTCACTCCTACGCCTTCACTGCGCCCGACATGATGCCGCGGATGAGCCAGCGCTGAAACACGATGAACACGGTGATCAGCGGGATGGTGGCGATGACGGCCCCCGCGGCCATGACGCCGTACTCGGGCACCGACGTGAGGTCGCCGCCCTTGAACAGCGCCAGCAGCAGGGGCACGGTGTACATGGTCTCGTCGCTCAGGACGATGTTGGAGTAGATGTAGTCGTTCCAGGCGTTCATGAAGTTGAGGATCCCGAACACGGCAAGGGCGGGCTTGATGAGCGGCAGCACGACGCGCCAGTACATCCCGAACAGCGATGCGCCATCGATGGATGCGGCATCGAGGAGCTCGTCAGGGATGGTGGCGGCGATGATCTGGCGCATCAGGAACACGCCGAACGCGGGCGCCCACCATGGGATCCACAACGGCCAGAACGTGTTGATCCATCCCAGGTTGGACATCAGCAGGAAGAACGGCACGATGGTGCTCTGATACGGCAGCATCATCGTGATGAGCACGAGGACGAACAGGAAGTCGCGTCCCGGGAAGCGTCGCTTCGCGAACACGAACCCGATGAGCGATGTGAAGAACAGGGCCGGGATGGTCTGGCCGAGCGCCACCGCCATGCTGTTGAGCATCGAGCGCGCGAACGTGGTGGTGAGCTGGATGTTCTCGCCGATCCGACCGCTGAGCAGGCCTTGGTAGTTGTCCGTGGTGAGGGGGTTGGGCCACAGGTGGGGATCGACGGAGTTGAGGGCCGTCTTGTGCATGAACGACGCGACCAGCATCGTGTAGAAGGGGAACACGAAGTAGATCGTGAGCAGGATGAGCAGCCCGTAGGTGCCGATCATCACCACCCAGTAGCGGGGGTCGCGGCGATGCGAGCGCTCCACCGGCCCCGATCGGCGACTCACGCTCTGGCCCCTAGCCGGCCGAGCCGCGACCAAGTCGCAGCTGCACCAGGGACGCGCCGATGACCAGGACCGCGATGATGAACCCCAGGGCCGCCGCCTCGCCATAGCGCTGGGAGGAGAAGGCCGTCGCGTACTGGATGGTGTTCAGGGTCGCCGTGCTCTGCTCGGGCCCGGCGCCCTGGTTGGCGGCGAACAGGAGCCACGGCTGGGTGAACAGGTTGAGTAGCAGGATCGTGGAGGTGATGGTCACGAACAGGATCACGCCCCGCATCATGGGCACGGTCACGTGCCGGAAGCTCTGCACGATCGAGGCACCGTCCACGCTGGCCGCGTCATACAGCTCGCGCGGGATGCCTTGAAGGCCGCCCAGCATGATGAGCACGTTGTAGCCCGCGATGCTCCAGAACACCATCAGCATCACCGACACGCGCGCCGGCCAAGGCTCCGTGAGCCAGGCCACCCCATCAGAGCCGAACGAGCGCAGGATCCCGTTCACCCAGCCGAAGTTGTCCTGGAGCAGGAGCTGGAACACGATGACCACGATGACCAGCGAGGTGATGTAGGGCAGGAAGAACACCACCCGGAAGACATGCCGACCCACGATGCGTCGGCTGTCGAGGATGGTCGCGAGGACCAGGGTCAGGCCGACGATGAGGGGCAGCAGCACGGCCAGGAAGATGAGCGAGTTGCCGAGCGCCCCCCACGTCCTCTCGTTGCCCAGGAGTCGCTCGTAGTTGCCGGTCCCGTACCACTTGGGAGCGCCGATGCCCTGCCAGCGATGCAGGCTGAGCCACAGCGACCAGACGAGCGGATAGCCGTGGAAGACGCCGAAGATGAGGAAGAACGGCGAGATGAGCAGGTACTCGGCGCGGTGCTTCCAAATCCGATGCCGGAGCGATGGCCCGGGCGCACTCGGACCGGGCGCACCCCGCCCGGGGGCGGCCCCCGCGGCGGCGAGCGGCGAGGTGGCCGGGCTCCTCACGGGCAAGGCCGCGCGCCGTGCTCGACGGGACCGCTCCCGGCCGACGGGCGGTGACCCATCGGCCGGGCTGGTCGCCGCCGGGTCAGGCCTGGTAGTCGGGCAGGATGGCCTCGAGGTCGGCCGCGACCTTGTCCAGCGTCTCCTGGATGTCCGCGCCGCCGGTGACCATGGAGTCGTACACCGGGGTCAGCAGCTCGTCCGTGGCCGCCCCATAGGCCGCCGTCCGGCAGAACCCGGTGCTCAGGCCCTTGGCCAGTGCCACCCACACCGGGCCCACCTTCTGCTCGCCGAACAGGGCCGTGGTCTCGTCCTGGAACGGTCCTTCGAGGAAGGGCAGGTACGGCGGGATGATGCCCCAGTCGCTCGCCGCCTGGGCGCCCTCCATGGAGGCGAACGCGAACTCCATGAACAGCTTCACCAGGTCGGGGTCCTTGGTGGTCGCCGGTGAGATGAGACACGCACCGCCCCAGATGCCGCTCTGGGGACCGCCCTCGACCGCCCGTGGCAGAGGTGCCAGGCGCCACATCCCCTTGTGGGCGTCGTCCAGGTTGGCCTCCCAGAAGCCGCGCGCCCATGCCGGTGCGAGGTCGAGCACCAGTTGATCGGTGTTGAGGGCGTTCCAGTACTCGGGCGTCCAGAAGTCCGCCGCCAGCGTCGCGCCGGCGTCGTAGATGGCCTTGCTCAGCTCCACCGCCTGGACGCTGAACGGGTCGTTGATGGTGACCTGCTGGTTGTCGCAGGTGGTGGGGCCGGACCCCCCGTACTGGGCGTTGAACCAGCTCCACTGGGCGGTCGCCACGAACGTGCCGCCCTTGGGGTAGAGCACGGCGGTCTTGCCTGCCGCCTTGATGGCACCCAGGATGTCCAGAAACTCGGACAGATACATCATGTCGTCGGGGACGCTGATGCCGAGGTCGTCCAGGATGTCCGCGCGGTAGTAGGTGCCCGCGGTGGAGATGTCACCCGGCATCCCGAAGTAGGCATCGAGCTGGGGGACGTACGCCTCGTTGGTCTTGGCGGCCACGAGCTCGTCCTTATGACGGGCGATGACGTCCGAGACGTCCAGCAGCGCCCCCTGCGCGCCGTACAGCTGGAGCATGTACTGCTCCGACCAGAACAGGTCCGGGGCCCCGGTGCCGGCCGCCATCGCGGTCTGGAACTTGGCGGTGTAGTCATCCGAGTACGTGTACTCGAGCTCGACGTTGGGGTAGACCTTGTTGAAGGCCTCCTTGACGTTGTCGAGCGGATGGTTGGCGTGCCCCCAGAACGTCAGCTTGCCCGTGACCGAGGTGTCCTGGGCGCGCGCAGGCAGGATGCCGCGCTGCGCGACGGCGAGTCCGGCTGCCGACGCACCGGCCAGCTTGAGCAGGGTCCGACGCGAGAGCGTGGGAAGGGATGGCGTTCGGTTCATCGGTGCTCCTCCGACGATGATTCGATGCACGGGTCCCGAGACCTGGTCTGCCTGCCTCCGACGTCCTTGGGTTGGCCCCTCCTCCCGCCGCGCATCCCACCTGCCATGACCCGGTCATCCCGGGTCTCACGTGGCCCGAGGATAGCAGGCAGGTCCGCCGCCGAACCACCGCCCCGCGCATCGCGCCGACGTGAGCACCCGGTGGTCGAGCGTCCCGACGGCATCCTTGTCCCACAGACGCTTGACGGTCTCCAATCAGCCAGAGACACGTGCGGGTCCGCTGTGATGTAGCGTAGTCATCCGAGCCAATGGAGTCTCCTCGTCTGCTCGGATGTAGCATAGCCGTCATGGCCCACGTCCCCCGTTATCTGCCCCGCATCGTGGACACCGAGCTTGACCTGCTGCTCTCGGGCCTCCCCGCGATCTCGATCGAAGGCCTCAAGGGCGTCGGCAAGACCGAGACCGCGCAGCGTCGGGCTCAGACCGTCCATCGACTCGATGACCCCGACCAGCTGGCCGTCATCGCCGGCGACCCCCGCCGTGTCGTGACAGGTCAGCCACCCGTCCTCATCGACGAGTGGCAGCGCCTGCCCGAATCATGGGATCGCGTCCGCCGGGCGGTCGACACGGACCATGGCGCCGGCCGGTTCCTGCTCACCGGCTCTGCCTCGCTGCGCCCCGGGCAGACCCATTCAGGTGCGGGACGGATCGTCACGCTCCGGATGCGCCCCCTGACCCTGAGCGAGCGTGGCCGCGAGACCCCGACTGTGAGCCTCGCGTCGCTCCTCGCCGACGCCCGACCGACGATCACCGGGTCGACCGACCTCGCCCTCGCCGACTACGTCGACGAGACCCTGGCCTCCGGTCTGCCGGGTCTGCGTGGGACGACCGACCGCCTCCGGCGCGCGGAGCTGGACGGGTTCCTCGATCGCATGGTGGAGGCCGACATCCCCGAGGCGGGCCGACCCATCCGCGACCCAGTCGCGCTTCGTGGCTGGCTTCGTGCGTACGCCGCCGCGACCTCGACGAGCGCCACGCTCGAGACCCTCCGCCACGCCGCGGGCTCCAGCCGCGGGGACCATCCGGCGCGCACCACCATCGGCGCCTACCTCGACACGCTGACCCGGCTCTGGCTCATCGACCCCCTCCCCGGCTGGCAGCCCACGGGCAGTCACCTGAGACGCCTCACGGCTCCCCCCAAGCACCAGCTCGCCGACCCCGCGCTGGCCGCCCGTCTCGTGGGCGCCACCCGCGAGACGCTGCTCAGTGGCGCGCCCGTCGAGCCGGCCATCCCCCGTGACGGCGCCTATCTCGGCGCGCTCTTCGAGTCACTCGTGTGCCTGGAGGTCCGGGTTGGCGCCCAGGCAGCCGATGCCCGGGTCGCCCATCTCCGCACCATGAGCGGCGAGCGCGAGGTGGATCTCATCGTCGAGCGACCGGATGGCCGCGTGCTCGCCATCGAGGTCAAGCTCGCCCGCAACATCGGTGACGGCGACGTCAAGCATCTGCGCTGGATCCAGACGCGGCTGGGTGACCGGCTGCTCGACTCGGTCGTGGTCACGACAGGCCCCACCGCGTACCGGCGCCAGGACGGCATCGCCGTGGTGCCCGCGGCGCTCCTGGGACCGTGACCACACCGACGTCCCGCCCGTCATCGACGGGGTCGGGGCGTGGGATCACAAGCCTGGAGGTCGCGCCTCGTTGTGATACGGTGTGAGACATGGCTGAGGTGTCAATCCGAGAGCTCCGGAACAAGGGTGGCGAGGTCGTCGACCGTGTCGCGCGCGATGGTCGTCTCACCGTGACCAGGGACGGCGTCCCGGTTGCCGAGCTCTCCCCCGCTCGTCGGCCGGACCCAGACTCGACGTCCCTGCTCGAGCGCTGGGCGCGCCTCCCGCCGATGGATCCGGAGCGCTTCCGGGAGGACGTCGACAGCATGGTGGACCAGTCCCTGTGACGGACGAGCGTGCCGAGCTCGGCCTGCTCGACACCAACGTGGTCATCCTCCTCCCGCGGCTCCGAGACCCCGCCACGCTGCCGGTCCGGTCGAGAATCAGCGCGGTGACGCTCGCGGAACTCTCCGTTGGCCCCCTCGTGGCACGCACGGACGACGAACGTGCCCAACGTCAGGCGGTCCTCCAGCAGGCGGAGGCGGAGTGGGACGCTGTCCCCTTCGACGCGCCGGCCGCCCGCGCCTATGGGCGCATCGCCGCGCGACTGCGGGCCGCCGGGCGGAAGCCCGCCGCACGGGCGTTCGACGCCCTG
This sequence comes from Chloroflexota bacterium, assembly GCA_034436475.1. Lineage (GTDB taxonomy): Bacteria > Chloroflexota > Limnocylindria > Limnocylindrales > CSP1-4 > JAFMJV01. The sequence goes on from DAOTUX010000385.1 coordinate 9,046, forward strand.
ATCGCGGCGACCGCCGTCGCGAACGGCCTCCCGCTCTACACCACCGACCGTGACGGCTATCGCGGCATCGATGGCTTGGACCTGCGACTGGTCCCCCCGTCCGATGTCACGCCGGCCGCGCCGTCCGACCAGCCAGCGGCGCACGCCGAACCGACACCGGACGAGCCGCCGACGTCAGCGTGAGCCCAGTGGCCCCCTGGCCCGCTACGGCCAGTCGATCGTGGCCTCCAACGCGGCAGTCGTGAGGCCCAACAGGGCGCTCCCCGCGACCGGGGTGAAACCGCCCTCGCCCCGCGCGAGCCACTCCACGGTGCGCTCGTCCGGGTCGATGACGAGGACCTCCTCGACGCCCACCCGGTAGTAGAAGGGCAGCTTCCGACGCGTGTCGTCGCCCGGCGACACCACCTCGACCACGATGGCGGCGGTCGGGATCCAGGCCTGGTCGGCTCGCTCCCGAAGGGCCGCGGCGTCGGGCACCCGATAGTCGGCGGGCACGCCGATGTTGGTGGGGCCCACCAGCCACATGGCCGCGCCCTGCGCGTGCGGCCGAAGGATGGCCGCGAGCTGGAACTGGACGTCGGCATGCCTGCCCGTGGGCGCCGGGGCCACGTGGTACTCGCCCTCCCAGACCTCGTCGTAGAGGTCCTGGCCCAGGGCGTGGCGCTGCGCGATCAGGTCCTCGACA
>DAOTUX010000386.1:0-4331 GCA_034436475.1 Chloroflexota bacterium
GTCGCGCACGCCTCTTCCATGTCCCCGTCCGAGATCGTCCCGCCTTCCTTGGCGCCGTCCAACGGACCCACGAGGCAAGCGGCCTTGAGCCTCGGCACGGCGAGCCCAGGCCCCGCGAGCCCGGGCCCCTCGGCCTCTCGCCCGTCACCCCCGCGAGGCGGGGTGATGCCCATGGTGACGCTCGACCCGCCCGGAGGCGGTCGCGGGCTTCTCGCGCGTCGGGCGGCCGACCGGCGTGTCACGGTCGCCGCCATGGCGATCGCGGGGATGTACGTCTTGCTCACCGCCCTGTCCATGCTCGCCCCCCCGGCGGTGCGCATGGGCGCCTGGCTGCCGCTCCACCTGCTCCTCGCGGGCGCCGCGGCGACGGCGATCTCGGGAGTGATGCCCTTCTTCAGCGCGGGTGTCGCCTCGGTCCCGCCAGCGCCCACGGCCATCCGGGTACTGGGCGTGGCAGGCGTCGCGGTGGGTGCCGGCCTCATCGTCCTGGTCCGACTCGCCGGGGACGGCGCCATCGACAACGGCGTGCTGGGTGCGCTGGCAGGCGGCGTCTATCTCGCGGGCGTCGCCGGGGTCGCCGCCGCCACGCTGGGTCCGCTGCGTGCGGCCCTCGGCCCCCGAAGAGTGATGCTCGGCGTGTCGTACGGTGCGGCGCTGGTGTGCGTCGCGCTCGGCGCGCTCATCGGGACCCTCGCCATCGCGGGCTGGTCACCCATGCTCGCGGCGTGGGACGTGCTGCGTCCCACGCACGCGTGGCTCAACGTGTTCGGGTTCCTCTCGCTCGTCATCGGTGCCTCGCTCATCCACCTGCTGCCCACGGTCGCGGGCACGCGCATCGAGCGCACGCCCGCCTCGATGCTCGTCCTCGTCGGGCTCATGACCGGCCCGCTCATCGTGGCGCTGGGGTTCGTGACGCGCGTCACTGTGCTCGCGCTCGTGGGGGCCGGGCTGGTGGTGGCCGCCGCGCTCGCGCTGTGCTGGCACGCGCTGACCGTGCTCCGGCGGCGTGGTCGTTGGACCACGGACCTGCCGTGGCACCGCTTCGTCCAGGGGTCGCTGCTGGCTGCCGTGGCGTGGTTCGCGGTCGGCTGCCTGGTGGCGGCCGCCATCGTGCTGACACAGGGGACGACCGCGCGCGGCTGGGACTCCGCGTCGCTCGTGGGCCCCATCGCCCTGGGCTGGGCGGCACAGGCGCTCGTGGGCGCGTGGAGCCACCTGGTGCCCTCGGTCGGCCCCGGCTCGCCCCCGGTCCACGCCCGCCAGCGGGTGGTGCTGGGTCGATGGGCGACCGGGCGCGTGGTGGCCGCGCAGGCGGGCATCGGCCTGGTGTCGCTGGGCGTCCCACTCGGCTGGGCGCTCGCCGTCCAGGCCGGGCTCGCCATCATCGGCGCGTGTGCCCTCGTGGCCGTCGCCCTGCTGGTGACCGCGCTGCTGCCCACCCTCCGGGCCTCGCGCTTGGTCGGGGCGCTTGACCCGGGTGCGACGATTCCCCGATAGCGGGGCTCGCGACGGGCGGGCGGGCCGCCCGATGGCTCCGCAAGGAGGCGTCGATGCGCATGCCGACACCGTTCCCGGCGACGGTGCTTCGTCCCCCGTCACCCAGCGCCAGCTGCACCTGCGAGCACTGGGGTGCCTGCGACTGCGACTGCCACGGGCGGTACTGCGACCCGTCGCTCCAGGTCTGCGACATCGCGTTCCAGGCGGATGAGGGCGGGGTCGCCCGATGGGGCTGCCCGGCCTGCACCCCGGGTCAGGGGTCGCCGCACTACCTGGGGTGCGAGCTCCTGGGCTGGAGCGTGCCGTTCGAGATGTCATCGGCCCACTGAGGCCGATCAGCCGCGAGGTGTCAGGCCGACCCAGGCGAGCCGGTCAGACGCGCCGCGAGCGCCGCGTCCAGGCAGCGCAGGATCGCCTCCGCGGACCGATCGATGTCCTCCTCCGACGTCCACCAGCTGGACACCGAGATGCGCGCCCAGGCGGCGTCATGGAACCTCGTGGTGCCGAACCAGGTGGTGCCCTCAGCCTGGACGCGTGCCACGACATCCTGGGTGAGGTCGTCGTCCCCGAACCCCACGAGGACCTGGTTGAGGACGACCTCGTTGCCGATGGTGACCGCAGGATGCGCCGCGAGCAGGCGCGCCATCCGGAGCGCCAGGTCGTGGTCCCGCTCGACGAGCGCCGCGATGCCGCTCGCACCCAACTCCCGGATCGCGGCGTAGGTCGCGAATCCCCGTGCCCGGCGGGACAGCTCGGGGACGTAGTCCCACGGGTCCCGGGTCGCGGCGGGGGCGGGGGTCAGGTAGGCGGCGCTGCCGCCCAGTGCCGCCCGATGGGCCTCTGCATCGCGCACGAAGGCGAAGCCCGAGTCGTAGGGGACGTTGAGCCACTTGTGGCCATCAGTGGCCCACGAGTCCGCGAGCGCGTGCCCGGCCAGCAGATGACGCAGCCGGTCGCTGGTGGCCGCCCACAGCCCGAACGCCCCATCCACGTGCAGCCACGCTCCCGCGTGCTGGCGCACGATCGCAGCGATGCGCGCGAGCGGGTCGAAGGCCCCCGTGTTCACCTCGCCCGCCTGGGCGCACACGATGAGAGGCCCGGTGTGACCGCCGAGCGCCCGGGCGAGCGCATCGGCGTCCATGCGCCCCTGGTCGTCGGTGGGGACACGCGCGGCGCTCCCCCATCCCAGGCCCAGGTACCGCAGCGCCATGAGCACCGACAGGTGGACGTCGGCCCCCACGATGACCCGGATGGGCGGCGCTCCCACCAAACCGTCGCGCTCCACGTCCCAGCCGACCGCCCGCAGCACGGCGTGCCGCGCGGCCGCGAGACAGGTCGCGCTGGCCATCGTGGCCCCGGTCACGAAACCGACCGACGTGTCGGGCGGCAGGCCGAGCAGCTCCACGAGCCAGGCACCCGCCACCTCCTCGACGATGGCCGCCGAGGGCGTGGCGTGGTACAGGCCCGCGTTCTGGTCCCAGGCCGAGGTGAGCCAATCCGTGGCGAGCGCCGCCGGCACCGAGCCCCCGATGACGAAGCCGAAGTAGCGCGGCCCGCTCATGGCGACCAGACCCGGGTCCGCCGCTCGCGCGAGCTCCGAGACGACGGTCCAGCCATCGGTGCCGTCACGGGGCAGGGGTCCGCCCAGCGCGGCCCGGAGCATCTCGGGTGTGAGCCCAGGGCTGGCACCCACGTGCCGGTCGGGGAGGCCCGCGCGCCACTCGATGGCGAGTCCCGCTGTGCGCCGGAGGAGATCCGCGGTCGGACCGGCGCCTGGAGCCGGAGCCGCTTGGCCGGGGGGTGACGACGACGACATCGGCGATCTCCTCGTGGTCCTGTGACGGCGCGTCAGCGTACGCCCCCGCGGGGGTCAGGGTCGATCGAGGGAGCGCCAGGGGTAGTCGCGCAGGATCGGCGTGCCCGTGCCCGCGCCGGGCGCCACGCGGGTCGTGATGCGCCAGCGACGCAGCGAGGCGCCGATGCGGGCGCGCAGGGCGACCCGCTCGCGAGCGGGTCGGGCGCGCGCGAGGAGTGCGTCCATGTCGGTCGGTGGGCCGTCGTGGGCCTCGCTCAGGATGCGGATGTAGTCGGGGATCCGGTTCATGGTCATGTCCCTCGTCCGTGGCTCCGGCCAGGGTGGCTCGGACCACGCGCCCGGATGGTGTCCGCCGCGCCCGACCGGGTCGATGGGCGTCCGACCCGACGGGCCTACGTCATCTGGCCCATGGCGCACTGGCCGGACGTCCCGAAACGGACCTGGGACCTGTGGGGGCACGGCAATCGCGGGAACCGGGACGGCAGGTCGGCCGTCCATCGCACCATGTTCACCTCACACTTGGTGCGCACCCGTCGCACCGCTCTCACCCTGTCCATGGTCGGGATGGTCCTGGGCCAGCCCGGCGTCGCCCTTGCCCAGTCCCCCGAGCCGACGGTCGATCCCGACTCGGTTCGCGTGGTGCTGCGCATGAGCGTCGGCGGTGGCTTCGTGCCCATGACCGTCGCCCTCCTCGAGGTCCCGACCTTCACCCTGTACGCCGACGGCTCGGTCATCTTCCGACCCTCGGTGGGTGGCACGTTCGACGCGCCGCCGCCCCTGGTCCGGGCGGAGCTGAGCGACGAGCAGGTCGCGGCGCTCCTGACCTTCGCAGTCGGGCCCGGGGGCCTGGCCGACGCGGCCGAGCGCTACGACAACATGTTCGTGTCCGATGCCCCCACGACCCTGTTCACCATCGACACCCCCGACCTGGTCAAGACGGTCTCGGTGTACGCGCTCGGCATCGAGCAGCCAGGAGGCAGCCCTGATGCGGCGATCCTGGGCCGCCTCGCGACCCTCG
>DAOTUX010000387.1:0-5988 GCA_034436475.1 Chloroflexota bacterium
CGTCGAGCCCCTGACGCACGCCCTGGATCGACGCGGAGCCCACCGAGGCACCATCGATGACCGCCTGGGCCTCGATCTCCACGACCGCCGATGGACCCAGCCACACGGGGATGTCGCAGGTGGGTGGCGTGAGCGTGGGGTCGGTGGGCCCGAACCGGGAGGGGCCAGCCGGCTGGTCCCGGAGCGCCAGGTCGTTGGCGAGGGCAGCGCCCGCTAGGAGGGACGCGGCAACGACGGTCATGATCACCGCGAGCCCGGCCGCGTGGAGCATCCGACCCTGCGCCCGTGAGCCGGGACGAGCCGGGATCTGGGAGATGCCGAGCGCGGCATACAGGCTGAGGGTGCCCAATGCCAGGACGAGCGCGTAGGCGACCTCCGGGGATGGGAGCAGGGCCTGGTCGCCGGGCTCGGTGATGACCCGGACCTCGAGGACGAGGAGCGCGCCCACCAGCAGGACGGCGATGAGGCCGACCCAGGCGACGATCAGGTTCGCACGCCATGCCTCCGGGTGACCCACCCGAGCCAGCGGCGGGCGCACGACCGCGGCCGCGGCGATGAGCACCGGTGCGAATGCCGCCGATGCCACGAGCACATCCCATGGGCCGCCCGGGCGGTAGTACACGAGGATGGTGATGGCCAGGCCTGTCCATAGGACGAGCAGCAGGATGGCAAGGACCCTGCCTGCCTCGCGCGGGATCCGCGGCCCGGCACCTTGGTGGGCCGGTGGGTCGCCCGGCGACCCGGCCGATGGCGCGCCAGGGGATGCCCCGGTCCCGTCCGTGGCCGCGCCCGCCTGCGGAGGTGGCGTCATGGTGTCCACGGGGCCCTGGTCATCGGAACGGCACGATACCCCAGCCCGATCGCGTACCATGCCACGCGCATGTCCCGTACCTACACGCGCACCATCACCACCCCGGCCGCAGCACGCCTGGCACGGCCTGGCAGCCGACCGGTCGTCTCGTGCATCACCGACTTCGGCAGTCGAGACCCGTCAGCCGGCATCATGCGCGCCGTCATCCTGGGCATCTGCCCCGATGCCTCGATCATCGACCTGTCGCATGAGGTCGAGAAGTACCGCATCCGTGATGGTGCGCTGCTGTTGTGGTCCGCGGCACCCTATCTGCCCGTGGGTTCGCACGTCGCGGTCGTCGACCCGGGTGTGGGCACGGAGCGGCGTGCGTTGGCCATGGAGACCGCACGCGGTGACCACTTGGTGGGCCCCGACAACGGCATCCTGCTCCCAACTGCCGCTCGCCTGGGTGGCATCGTGCGGGTCCACCAGCTGGAGAGTCCGCAGTACCGCCTGCCGGTCATCAGCTCCTCGTTCCACGGCCGGGACATCTTCGCGCCCGCGGCGGCGCATCTCGCCATGGGCGTCCCCCTGGAGTTCCTGGGACCCGCCATCGACCCTCGGAGCCTGCGAATCCTCGACTGGCCGGAGCCCGAGGTCCACCCGGGCGTGCTCCGGGCGTCGATCATCTATCTCGACAGCTTCGGGAACGCCAAGCTCTCGGCCCTTGGGAGCCACCTGTTCGGTGCCCTCGGGTCACCAGGGCTGGGTCAGCCGCTGTACGTGCGGATCATCGACCAGGACGGCCCCATGGACCTTGAGGTGGCGTGGGTCGAGACGTTCGGTGATGTGCCGCCGGGCCAGCCACTCCTGTTCCAGGACTCGTACGGCCGCCTCTCCCTGGCCGTCAATCAGGGGTCGGCGGTCCATGACCTGGGTATCCGGGAGGACGCGGAGGTGATCGTGACCCGGGGTCCCATGGCACCCCCGATGGACCAGGGCATGGAGCCAGGGCTGGTGGGGTCTGGCCCGTGGCAGGGACCCGGGCCTTGGCCGGAGTTTTGGCAGGACCCGATGGCCGCCCCCTATGAGGAGCGCTTGGCGCCTGAGGACCCAACGGCCGACCGATAGCCCCCGGGGACGATTCGCGATGGTCAGTGGGTGACGCCCACTCCCGCCACCGTCGAGGTCGTCGGGTGGGTCCCGTCGCCGGACAGCCGGTGGAGCCTCTCGGCATCCGCGACGGTCGCCACCTGTCCCCGACCCGCGGCCTTCGCGGCATAGCAGGCGCGGTCGGCGGCCAGCACCAGGCCGTCTCGGTCCGTCGCCTCGCCGGGATACGAGGCGACACCCACCGAGCATGAGATCGCACCATGCTCATCGGTGTCAGCGTGGACGCCGCGCACTGCGCGCCCGATGCGCGCCGCGACCTCGAGCGCCCCCTCGGTCTCGCTGCCCGGCAGGATGATGGCGAACTCGTCGCCGCCGTACCGGAAGACCTCATCGGTGTCTCGGCACACGCGCCGGAACGTGGCGCTGATCTCCCGCAGGAGCTGGTTGCCGGCCATGTGCCCGTGCTCGTCGTTGTACCCCTTGAACCCGTCGAGGTCCACGAGCAGGAGCGAGAAGGGCCGTGCGGTCGCAACCCAGGCATCGAGGCGCGCCTGGAACGTGCCGTGGTTCTTGAGGCCGGTCAAGGAGTCGGTCTGCGCCCGCAGCTCCACGGCCTGATGCTGGACGGCGTTCCGGAGCGCGATGGCCACATGACCGGCGAACAGCCGGATCAGCTCCAGCTCCGGGTCGCTGAAGGCCGCGCGGTCGCCCCTGCGCATGACCGCCAGCGCGCCCATGACCCCGTTGGTCCCCAGGAGCGGGGCCACGATGAGGGCGTCGTGGTCCCAGCCACGGTCGAGGTCGAGGTCCTCGGGGGGCGGGAAGTCGTGCTGGAGCCGCAGGACGCTCCTGTGGCGATCGAGCCACGCCCCCATGGCTGCGACGTCACGTTGGGCGTCCGGTGTGATGACCGCGGCATCCTGACCCTCCGCGAACAGGATCCGTGGGGTGTCCGTGCCGGGCTCACGGCTGACCAGGAGCATGGTATCGACGGGGACGAGGCTGCCGACCCGCTGGGCGATCTCCTCCACCACGCCATGGGGGTCGAGCGTGGACAGGATCGCCTCGGTGGCCTTCAGCAGCTGCCGCTGCGCCTCGAGCTGCCGGGCCAGGAGCTCCGACTGGGTGCGCAGGAGCTGCGTCGTGTCCGCGTTGGCCATCGCCTGGGCCGCCATCGCGGCGTAGATCTCAAGGTATCGCAACTCATCGGGCGTGAACTGGTCGATGCCCAGGCGGGAGAGGACGATGACTCCGATGGTCCGGTCATCAAAGCGCATGGGTGCGAGGAGCATCGACTCGTCCAGGTCCGGGTCAGTGCCCGGCATGGTCTCGGCGCGTGGGTCGTGCGCCGCGTCCGGCAGGTACTGGGAGACACCGTGACGCGCCACCCAGCCGGTGATGCCCTGGCCGACCCGCACGTTCAGCTCCTCGCCGACCTCGTCCGCGTACTCGCCGATCTCACCCCTCCAGGCGACCGCGACCACGTCCTCGCCATGGACCCGGTACACGCGCACGTTGTGGGACAGGACGAGCTCCCGCAGCTCGTTGCAGATGGCGTGTCCAATCTCCCCGACGGTGGTCAGGGTCCCCAGCCGTTGACCCAACTGCTGGATCGACCGCAGTTGGTCCTCCCAGGCGAGCATCCGCGCGTGGTCCATGGGACGCACGTCGGCGGGACGCATCTCGGCTCTGGCCGCGTCGTCGGCGTGCCGCGGGGACGTCGGGGCATGCTCGTGCCCGAGGTCGGCCGGGCCGCGCATGGTCGCGCCATCGGGGGCCGCTGCCGACCCTGTCGGCGCGGTATCTGAACGCGGTCGCGGGTCGATGTCGGTCATGTGTCGTGCCTGGTGGGCGGTCGCTGGGTCGCGCTCGACCGGGTGTCCGAGGTCACGGATCCCTGTCTGGGCACCCTATCGGGTGGGATCGACCTCGCCAATGGGAGCAAAGTACCCGAGTGCGCATGTGCGCGCAACCCGCGTCGGGAGCCCGGCCATCGCCGGCTGGCCGTCCATCAGCCGCGACGACCGCCCGTGGATCGGAGCACCGCGAGGGTCCCGAGCGCGGTGATGACGCCCAGGATGACGACACCCAGCGCGATCACCACGGGCGATCCCACGAAGCCCGGACCCGCGCCGTCGCTCCGCGAGTCGCCGGTGCCGATCGGGGCTGCGGGGCTGGCTGGAGGCGCGGATGGTGCGACCTCGCCCGATCCCAGCGCCGCGCCTGGAGCTCTGGCCGGGGCCGTCGGCCCGCCCGCGCCGGCGATGGTGGTCGGGGTGAGCGCGAGGGCCACCACCAGCGCGGCCAGGGCGAGTGCCACACCCAGCACGGCCCTCGTGGTGCTGGGCGTCGTGACCCGCATTCCTCTCACAGGCCGACCACGAGCGCGACCAGGCCCGCGACGATGGTGGCGAGACCCGCGACCATCAGGGCTGCGGCCAGACGGACTCGGACTCGATGCTCTGCGGCGAGGACACGCATCGCCTCGGGAGGGGCGAGACTGGTGACGATGAGCGGGCGACCCGAACCCGCGGTGATCCGAGGGGTCCCGTCCGGCCCGGGCCGGACCACGCCTGCGACCGTCGCATGCTCCACCGCGGACAACTGGTCGATGCGCAGCCGCACCGGCGTCGCGGGCGGCAGGGTCGCGCCGTCGGGCAGGGCCCCAGCCGCCAGATCGGAGGCGACGCCCACGGCGACGCGTGGGACCACCACCAAGCCGTCACCCAGCGCGTCGAGGTCGACCGACAGGGACGCACCGCGCTCCTCGATGCCAAAGGGCACGGCTGTCCGCTCATCCTCGATGGTCCGCCACGAGCGACCCTCGCGCACCTGGAGACGCTTGCGTCGGAACACCAGGGGTCGGTCGAGCTCGTCGGGGAACTCCTCCACGGACGAGACCCGGCCCTTGGTCCGCAGGTACCCGTGGGTCCGCCCGTCCCCGGCCTCCGCGAGGACGCTGGCCAAGGGCAGCTCCTGGGCGGCCGCGAGGGTGCGGCCGATGCGGTAGCCCCCGCCTGTGGCGCGCAGCGTGACCAGACCCAGGGCCAGGAGCCCGATCCCGACGAGCGCGAGGGGGACCCACATCACCGCGCGCTCAGCCCCCTCCCGTTGAGCCGTGGGGTCGCCGATGGGCGGAGGAAGGCCCGAAGGAACCTCCGCGGGACGTGAGCGACGATGTGATCGCCGCCGCCAGTCGCGCTCCCAGCACCTTCGGGCCTGAGCGCATGCTGACCGAGGTGCCCTGCCGAATCAATGGGACCCGTCCACGGTTGCGGGCGTACTTCGGTCCCCCATCCACGATCCATCCACGATCAGCGGCTGGCGCCCGTGCTCAGGCATCGGACGCGCGACCGGTCCGTGGGTCGAGAGCCAGATGGGTGCCGCCCCATGCGGTCAGGACCAGTCGCCCCCCGATCAGCTCGGCGTCGGTGATGACCTCGGCGTGTGGGACCCGCCAGACCACCTCGCCCTGCGTGTCGAGCGCCAGGGTCTCCACCTCGGACTGTGCCAGCACATGCCCGAGACGGGACGAGGCCAGGAGCGCAACCAGGGGCGTCCCGCTGTCACGCGACCAGCGCAACTCACCGGTGCGCGCCGCGAGCGCGTAGACGCGGAAGCCATAGCGCACCAACAGCAGTCCGGGGGTGTCCCACAGGACGCCCCGTGGCTCGTCGAAGACGAGCGACGCGAACCGCGCCGTCCAGGTCCCCAGTGGTCCCTCGACCCGCAGTTCCGCGCGACACAGTCGATCGGGCTCCTCCGCCACGAGCGGGCCGTGGTCGGTGAGCGTGCCGCCCACCTCGGACAGGGCCGTCATGGCGGCTGCCCCGCCCGTGCCGGTCCAGCGAAAGCGCGCAGCCAACCCACCCGGGTACCGCACGGTCGACCGGTGGGGCTCGTCCGGGGCGCCCTCCGCGGGCAAGCTCCCGGCCTGCGCAGGGTCGGAGCCTCGCCCGGACATCATCCGTTCGATGCGGCACCCGGGGTCGAGGCCCGGCCATCATGCGCTCCGGCGGCCGAGGGCTCCGCCAGCGGCGCCACGACCGCGTTGGCGAGCGAGCGCAGGGTCGCGGGCGGCACCG
>DAOTUX010000388.1:0-2171 GCA_034436475.1 Chloroflexota bacterium
ATGTCATGTCATGTCATGTACGTCCAGGACGCCAGGACGTGGCTCCAGGAGCTGAGCGCGCAGAAGCTCGCGCTCTACGCGCAGGTCTCCAACGAGCTCGTCGAGGACGGCATGGACGCCGGCCGCGCCATCGAGGCGGCCATGGCCGGCTCGCTCGCGTTCGGGCTCGACAGCGCCTTCATCAGCGGCAACGGCGTGGGCATGCCCCGGGGCATCCTCGCCGATGACGCGCTCATCACGGTGGCCAAGCTGCAGGGCCAGGCGGCCGCCACGGTCCTGTACGAGAACCTGACCGCGATGGCCGCCCGGATGCACCCGGCCCTGTTCGGGGAATCCGTGTGGCTCGCGAACGTGTCCACCATCCCCCAGCTCGCGCAGCTCCAGCTCTCGGTGGGCACCGGTGGCGCCCCGGTGCTCACCCAGCGCCCGGACGGCTCGTTCAGCATCCTGACGCGCCCCGTCATCTTCACCGAGAAGGTGCCCACCCTGGGGACCAAGGGCGACGTCCTCCTCGTGGCCCTGTCGCAGTACGGCATCGGCCTGCGACGCGGGCTCAGCTTCGCGGTGTCGAGCCACGTCGGCTTCCGCTCCGACGAGACCGCCTACAGGCTGCTCGTGCGGGTGGACGGGCGCGGCCGCTGGTCGGGCCCCATGACCCCGCTCAACGGCGACACCCTCAGCTGGTGCGTGGCGCTCGAGGACCGCAGCTAGCCGGGACGCGCGCGCGTGGGCGGGCATCCCCGACGGGCTCGCCCGCCCACGCCGGTCCCATCGCGCTCGGGTCCCGCGCCCAGGACGGCCGGAGAGGCCCCTACGTCGGCCGCTGACGCCCGCCCGGCCCGATGGCGGGTCATGGGCCGCCCATGGGCGGCCTGGGGCATGGGCCAGCGGCAGATCGCGGCCGTCACGGGGGCCAGCAAGACATCCGTCGCCCGTGACCTGACTGGTCCGGATGGACCACTTGACGAGGGTGCTGCTGGTCCATCCGGACCACCTGACGCGAACGATGGTGATCAGGATCGATCACCCGATGACCCGCACGACGCGCGTCGCCACGCCCCGCCGGACGACCGTGCCACGGTCGCCGCAGGGGCGCGCAGGAGCCACGCTGACGCCCGTCCGGGCCGATGACGCGCGTCATGGGCCGCCCCAAGCCCGTACATCGCGAAAAGGCGCTCGGCGAAGGTCACGCGCCGTGGTGGGGCCGCGAGATTTCCGGATGCCCCCGGGTCACCCCGTCCGAGGCCGTCGCCATCGCCGCCGCCATCCGGCCCGTGGAGCGGGAGCTCGCGCGGGAGCGGATGGAGAGGGGTCGCCCGCCCAGAACCTGTGACACAGTGGCACAGGTTTCGCCGATGGAGCGCGGCCGAGCTGGCGCGGGAGCGACAGGCCACGACGCAGGCACAGCCGGGCAATGACGGTCGCCGACCGACCGGTGGTGCCACTGTGGCACCACCGGTCAGCGCGATGGACCGCGGATGGGTCCATCCGCGACGGTGGTGAAACAGTTGCACCACCGTCCAGCCCCATGGACCGCGGCCGGTCTCGCGCGGGAGCGGCAGACATCACTGGCCGGCACCCGACCTTCGGCCACAGTGGCACAAGGTGACAGCGCGATGGACCGCGGCCGTTCCCGCGCGGGAGCGGCAGGCCAGCCTGAACCGGCCGAACACTTCGGAAACAGTTGCACAAGTGTCCGCGCCGATGGAGCGCGGCCGTTCCCGCGAGCGCGTGGCCGTCGCTGTGGGCATGAGCGGGCGCAGACGGCGCTCGCGCTGGCAACATCTTGGCAACAGACCCGGCGATACGGGCCGGACAGGATGGGATGACGGGCTGGCCTAGACTCCCATCCTGAGCACGAAACCGCGACCCGGCGGCATCATCCGGACCCGTCGGGACAGCCCGCCGCGCGCTTACACCGAGGGTGTCGGGGGTTCGAGTCTCTTCCCGCCCACCACCTCCACACACGCGTCGGGCTCGGGACGCGTGGGCCGGCCGCGCACGCGGGCACGGGCCTCGGCTGAGACACCGCCCGCCGGGCGGTGGCGGACATCGTGACCGGCCTGCCGGCGGATGCCGAGGTTCGTGGGACGACGAGAGCCCCATGGCCGTTCCCAGTCACGGCCAGGGGCTCTGTCGTGGAGCATGCATTGGACGACTGGCGCGACCGG
>DAOTUX010000389.1:0-1923 GCA_034436475.1 Chloroflexota bacterium
AGCAGATGGACGATCCGCGTGCGCGTCGGGTCGGCGAGCACGCTGAAGACAGCCGCGACCCGACGCGCCCCGTCCGGACCGAGCGTCCGACCCAGCAGCGGCGCGATGGCGTCCGGGTGGAGGCATTCGACAGAGCAGGCATCCTGATCGATCGCGGAGGCGAATAATTGAGCCATCGCTCAAGTATGCACCGAGTGGCATCAGAGCTGCACCCGGTCCGCCCGGCCTTCCCAGAGCACGTGCTCCGGGGTCTCGAGCTGGAATGTCGAATGGTCGATGTCGAAGTCGCCCGACAGGCAGTCGCTCAGGTGGTCCAGCAGCCCGCCGGGGTTGCCATCCGGGCCCATCACGACGTGCGCCGAGAGGACGTTCATGCCACTCGTGATGGTCCAGGCGTGGAGGTCGTGGACGGCCACGACCCCAGGCGCCTCCGTGATGTGGCGGCGGACCTCCTCGAGGTCCACGCCCTTCGGCGTGGCCTCGAGCAGGATGTCGACCGCGTCGCGCAGCAGGTGCCAGGTGCGCGGCAGGATCATCAGTCCGATCAGGGCCGATGCGAGGGCATCGGCCTGCGTGAAGCCGGTCACGGCGATGACCAGGGCGGCCACGACGACCGCCACCGACCCGAGCAGGTCGCCCAGGACCTCGAGGTAGGCGCCGCGCATGTTCAGGCTCCGCGCCTGCGGACCGCGCAGGATGACCAGCGAGACGAGGTTGACCGCGCCGCCCACGAGCGCGACGGCGAGCATCAGCCCGCTCTCGATCTCGGGCGGCTCCGACAGCCGCCGCCACGCCTCGTAGAGCACGAACGCGGCGACGCCGAACAGGATCACCGCGTTGATGGCCGCCGCGAGGATCTCCGCCCGGTACCAGCCGAAGGTGCGCACATCACTGGCCGGCCGTCCCGCGAGCCAGATGGCGCCGAGTGCGAGCAGCAGGCCGGCGACGTCGGTGAACACGTGGCCGGCGCCCGCGAGCAGCGCCAGGCTGTTGGCCGCGATGCCTCCGATCACCTCGACCACCAGGATCGAGAGGCTCATGACCAGGACGATGACGAGCGACCGCCGGTCCCTTCCGGCCGCGCTGTGGACGTGGTCGCCGCTCACCGGACCACCTCGGGGATGCCGCGTCCGCCCATCCGGCTCACCGCCAGCAGCACCATTGACGTCGCACCGATCCCCACCAGCCAGCCGCCGACGACATCCGACGGGTAGTGCTCTCCGACGATCACCCGGGCGATCCCCATGGCCAGCGCGGGGATGACCACGATCACACCGACGGTCGCCCACCGTCCCCGTGGCACCCACCAGGCCAGGATGAGGACCAGGAGCGCGGTCACCCTCGCGGTGTGCCCGCTGGGGAAGCCCGGGTCGAGCAGCCCCTGGAGGGCGGCGGCCGGCGGACGCGCCCGGTCCGCGAGGTGCTTGAGCACGAGCGAGGTGGCCTCCGCGAGCGCGACACAACCGAGCACCACGAGCGTCGCCTGACGGCCACGCTCCATGGCAAGGAGAGCGACCGCCAGGGTGACGATCACCCAGACCTGGAGCGAGCCGAGTGTGTCCAGGATCCCTGCGGTGGCACCGATCGGCCCGTCCGCGAGACCCTGGGCCAGGGCGAGGACCTGCTCGTCCCCGGGCAGCAGCCCACCGATGGCAAGGAGGGTCAGGGTCGCCAGCACGCCGAACGCGACCGCCGGCAGGAGCCATCCGGCGCGCGCCTGCTCTCGGACGGTGCCGCTCATTGTCCGACCCATGGGGCATCCGTCAGCCGCAGGACCACCAGCGTCTCCCCATCGGTCCGGTACGCGACGGCGACGCCGGTCCCGATCGCCATGTGCTCCCGAAGGTGGTCCGCCGGGAAGCCTCCGGACGACAGATCGGGGCCATCCCGCACCGTGAATCGCAGGGAGGCACCGTCGTCGGT
>DAOTUX010000390.1:0-6705 GCA_034436475.1 Chloroflexota bacterium
GCCGCGCATCGGCTCCTCCGCCGTGAACTGACGCACGATGTTGACCACGAGCGGCGGCGTCACGATCGCCTGGCGAGGTCGGATCTCGCCACGTGCGGTGCGATGGACCAGTTCCGCTGTCTTGCGACCCCGGACCCTGGGGTCCAGGTGCGGGTTGGTCCGCCACACCAGGCACACATCGGTGGCCGCGACGACATCCGCCGAGACGTTCGCGTGCATGTCCAGGCAGATGCCCACCGGCACATCCGGGCCCACGATGTGACGCACCGCGCGACTGAACGCGCCATCCATGTCCTCGTGACGCTCGCTGACCGCGGCACCGTGGTTGGCGATGAGCACGCCATCCCAGGGTCCCTGGTCCCGGAGCTGGCCGAGCATCTCGGCGGTGAGTCGATCGTACGCATCGTTGGTGATGGGGCCCATGGGACCGGTCTGGGCGTACGTCAGGGGCACCGCCTCGAAGCCCAGCGCGTCGGCTGCCTCCAGGTAGCCGGCCAGGTGCGTGGTGGAGTCCCGATACCGTCGGACGATCCCCTCGCCCCTGTCGATGCCCGATGCCTCGAACTGGCCGAAGTCGGCAGGCACGCGCGAGAAGGTGTTGGACTCGTGACACAGTCCGAGGATCGCGAAGCGCATCTGAGCGGCCAGCCTCCGTGCGTCCGTGGCGTGGGTCAGTCAGGGCACGCGACCAGAGACGCCTCGCACGACCTGACGGTTTCGCTCGTCACAATAGCGCATCATGATGCGGTCCCATCAGCTCCACCGACCGGCGGTCGAACCACCAGGGCCGCGTTCCGAGGGGCCAGGGGACGTGGGCCGTCAGGCGTGGCCTGGACCTTGCGCAACCACCTCACAGACCGCATACTTGATCAAATCTTGAGTCCGAGGGAGGCCGTGGACCGTCGCTCGAGCGCACCTGGGGGCGCCCCGCTCGCGCACACCGCGCTGGTCGTGGGGAGCGGGTCCCCTCGATGGCCATCGGAGAGTGGTGCCCATCCATCGACCACCGAGGCGCGCATGCGCCCATCCCGCTCGGTGGCGCGAGAGGCCAACCCGTGACCGCTGCGATCGTGCGGGCGCGGCCCATGCGCGTGGGCGTGATCCACGTGTCACAGGAGACGGACACGTTCCAGCCGCAGCCGACCACGCTCGAGGACTTCCTCGCGTACGGCATGTGCGAGGGAGCCGACATGGTGGACCCTCGGCACCTGGACAGCAGGGTCCGGGGGCTCCTGACGGCCGTCGCGGTGGACGCCGGCGACATCGAGGTGGTGCCCGTGTTCCGCGCCACCGCGGGCGCGTACGGGCGGGTCGCGGCCGCGGCCCTGGACCATCTGGTGGCCCGGGTCCGCGCTGGCCTGTCAGCCGCTCGCCCGCTGGACGGTCTCGCGCTCCAGTTGCACGGCGCGTGTGCCGCACAGGGCGAGGACGACGTGGAGGGACTCCTGGTGGAGGTGTGTCGCGAGGCCCTCGGCCCGGACGTGCCGATCGTGCTCAGCCTCGACCACCATGCCAACCTGACCGCGCGCATGGTCGGCGGCTCGGACGCGGTCATCGGCTTCCGGACACAGCCCCACGACCCGTACGAGACCTCGATCGCGGCCGCGCAGCTCCTGTTCCGCATCGTGCGGCGCGAGGTGCGGCCGACGGGCGCTTGGCGCAAGATCCCGCTCATCAGCCACCAGGAGCAGTACCTCACGTCGGGCGGGCCCATGCGCGCCTGGTTCCAGAGGGCGCGGGACCTCGAGCGCCAGGCGCGGGTCCTCACCGCCTCCAACTTCCCGGTGCAGCCATGGCTGGACGTGGCCGAGATGGGCTTCGCGACCTGCGTCTATTCGGACGACGACCCGGCGCTCGCCGAGCGCCTGGCGGACGAGCTGGCCGACCTCGCCTGGTCGCTGCGTGCCGAGTTCCAAGTGCGGACCAGCGTCCCAACCGACGAGGCCATCGCGACGGCCGCCGCCGAGCCATCGGGTGTGGTGGTCCTGAGCGACCACGGCGACTCGGTGTTCGGCGGGGGTGCGGGCGACAGCACGGCGCTCCTCGAGGCGATCCTCCGGCTCGGCCTCCCCGGCCGCGCGCTCATCCCCCTCGTGGACCCAGTGGCAGCGCTGTCCATCGCAGGGCAGGGCGAGGGGGCACGGGTGTCGTGCAAGGTGGGAGGCACGCTGAGCGGGTTCCATGCCCCGGTGCATGTCGAGGGTGTCGTGCGGACGGTCGGCCCTGGACGACTCCACATCGAGGAACTCCCCGACCCGGACCTGGACATGGGGACCACGGTCGTGGTGGACGCCGGGCCCGTGACGCTGCTCATCTCGCAGCATCGGGGGGTGGGGGGCAACCACCCCGACGTCTATCGAGCGTTCGGCGTGGAGCCGTCGGAGTATCGCGCCGCGGTCCTCAAGACCGCATCCAACTTCCAGTGGTTCCGACCCATCGCGTCGCGCGTGGTCCGCGTGGACACACCCGGGCCGACCCAATCCGACATCGCCAGCCTGCCGTGGGAACGCATCCCCCGACCCATGTACCCGCTCGATTCGATCACGGATCGGCACCGATGAGGGAGTGCGATGGACTGAAGCCGAGAGTTGACCGGCGTCCGAACCGGCGTTTACGATGCCGAATCAGGCCCGGTGCCGCCCATCATCCATCAGGCGAGGGGAGACATAGGATGAGGACACTCAGGTTGGTCGGGATCGCGGCGATTGCCGCGAGCGCCCTCGGGGTGGGAGCCCCGGTGGCGGCACAGGATCCGGTCGAGCTGACCGTCATGCACTGGGGCAACCAGGGCGACGAGTGGTGGCAGCAACGGTTCACGGACTTCCAGGCGACGCACCCGAACGTCACGTTCAAGCAGGACATCGTCCCGTACGGCCAGTACATCGACAAGCTGGGTGCATACAACCTCACGGGTGACGGCCCCGACGTGCTCCTCACCGAGCCCGGCAACATCCTCGCGTACCCGGACATCAACCTGCCGCTCCAGGATTACGTGGACCAGAGCCTGTACCCGGGGATCGATGCCCTCTGCTACCCCGACTACGACTGCGCCAACGGCGACGTCATGGCGATCCCGTGGAGCCTCCAAGCGCATCCGCTCTACTACAACAAGGCCGTCCTGAAGGAGGCGGGCCTCGACCCCGAGTCACCACCGGTGACCTGGGCCGACATGATCGCGGCGTGCGATGCCATCAAGGCGACGGGCAAGGCCTGCGTCGCGGCCGGGCCCAAGGACTTCGGCGGCCTGACGGAGTTCGCGGCCCTTCTCAACCAGACCGCATCGCCCGAGGAATGCCGCGGGCTCGCCCCGGGCACCACCCATGCCACCGACCCCTGGTTCGCCAACGCCTTCGCGCTCTGGAAGGACATGGTGGACCGTGGCTGGTTCCAGGAGGGCGCCGCGGACGCCAACCTCGCGCCCGAGGCGCAGGACCTGTTCACGAGCGGGGGGTCTGGCTTCTACACCGGCCTGCTGGGCGACGCATATGACTGGAAGGTCCTCGGGGCGGTCCTGGGCGACGACCTGGGCGCCTTCATCGGGCCTCGCATCGAGCAGGACTCCCCGCTGGCCGGCGTGGGCCCGGGCCCGCTCGCGGACTCCATCGACTCATCGGTCGGCTCCGGCTTCGCGGTGGCGCGCTGGACCGACGCGCAGCCCGAGGCCATCGCGTTCGCCCAGTTCATGACGTCACCGGAGCAGAGCTCCGCGGTCACGGACGCCGGCAGTTACCCGGCCGTCAAGGGCTTCGACAGCACCCCCATCGGCAACGCCTCGCTCGACCAGCTCGCAGCGGCCGTCGCCCAGACCAAGGGCAACTGCACCGCGTACCTGCCGTCCACCATCTTCGGTCCCCTCATCGCGCAGACGCAGCTGATCCTTGCCGGGTCCGCCACCCCTGAGCAGGCGGCCCAGGCGATCGAGGACGCGCTGGTCGACGTTCGCCCCTGAGTCCGCGGCACCCAGCCCACACATCAGGGGGCCGGTCGGCAGCCAGCCGACCGGCCCCCTGATCATCGCGGAGGTCCCGCCACGCATGAGCACTCCGGTCGGCTCGACCACGCGTCGCCCGCTTGTCAGCCGCGAGCTCCTCGTGGCACTCGTGCTGACCCTGCCGGTGTTGGTCCTGATCGCGGTCTTCAAGGTCATCCCGCTCGCCCAGGGCTTCCTCAACAGCCTGCATCGAAAGGGTGAGTTCATCGGCCTCGCCAACTACCAGCGGATGCTCTCGGATGACATCTGGCTCGAGGCCGTGGGCAACTCCCTGAAGGGGTTCCTCCTGCTACCGCTGTTCGTGCTGCTGCCCCTCCTCGTGGCATTCGCGCTCTTCCGCGGGGTCCGAGGCTGGCGGACGTACCGGGCGGTCTACCTCCTGTCCTACCTCCTGCCGGCGGCGATGGCAGGCCTCATCTTCAGCCTCCTGCTGGGCTACGAGGGCCCCATCAACTCGACCCTCCGGGCCATCGGCCTGGGGCAGTTCGCCGTGGCCTGGTTCTCGGAGGCAACCACCGCGATGTGGGCGGTCTATGCGATCGTGTTCTGGGCATGGTTCGGCCTCGGCACGATCATCTACCTCGCGGCCCTCGGCGCCATCTCCGAGGAGCAATTCGAGGCGGCCAGGCTGGACGGCGCGAACGGGCTCCAGATGTTCCGGCACCTGGCCATCCCGGGGGTCGCGCCCACGGTCGGCTACTGGGCCGTCCTGACCACCGCTGGCCTGTTCCTGTGGCTGTTCCCGTTCATCATGACCTCGACCCGCGGCGGGCCGGGCTACGCGAGCACCACGCCCGAGGTCCGTATCTACTCCATGTTCACCAAGGGCCAGAACCAGGAGTACGCGGCGGCGCTCGGGCTGACCCTGTTCCTGATCGTGCTGGTCATCTGCGTCTTCCAGGTGCGCTGGATGTACGCCCACGCCAACGAGCATGACTGAGCCGGCGGCGCCGCCCGACCAGGCGGACGTGGCGCGGGATGCGCGCGGGCGGCGACGCCCGTCGCAGGGCTCCATCGCGGCCGCGGTCATCCTCGCGCTCCTCGCCATCGCGGTCCTGATACCCGTCATCTACACGGTGGTCACCGCGTTCGGGAAGGCGTCGGGCGCCGAGTACGGCCCTCAGGCGAACGACCTGTTCTGGGCTCTCAGGGCGGCGTGGAACCTCGGCCTGATGCCCGGGAGCCTCATCAACTCCATCGTCACCTCGCTGGGCGCCGTGATCCTGCTCTGGCTCGTGTGCAGCATGGCGGCATATGCCTTCGCGTTCATGCGGTTCCCCGGGCGCAATCTCCTCTTCCTCATCGTGCTCGCGACGCTGCTGATTCCCGTCCAGGTGATCATGTTCCCGCTGTTCGTCCAGGTCAGGACGCTCGACCTGGTGAACACGCACATCGGCCTCATCATCGGGTTCCTGGTCTTTGGGATCCCGCTCACGACGTTCCAGTTCGCGGCGTACTTCCGGACCCTGCCGCGCGAGACCATCGACGCGGCACGGGTAGACGGGGCCAGCACCGCCCAGACCCTGTTCCGGGTCGTGCTCCCCATGTCACGCCCGATCCTGGCGGTGACCGGGATCATCAACTTCGTGTGGACCTACAACGACATCCTGCTGCCGTTCCTCATCATCCAGGACTCGGAGAAGAAGCCCCTCGTCGCCCAGCTGGCGATCATCACCCAGTCGCAGTACTTCTCCTCGAGCCTCCCGGCGCTCGCCGCCGCGGCCCTCCTGGGCTTCGCGCCGACCGTGTTCGTGTATCTCATCGGCCAGCGCCAGATCGTGCGCGGCATGGTCTCGGGGGCCATCAAATGAACGGATGGGACGTCCACCCCGATCACGAGGAGGAGAGATGACCGACCAGGCACCGACCGACGCGATGGCGATGCCGCCCGAGCTCCTCAGCGACGGGCACCTGGTGATCGGTGGCATCCCCAAGTTCGAGCGCGTCGCACGCTGGGCGACCGTGGCGGACGTGCCCGACCGGCCGCTGCCCCCCATCCCCACGTACGACTGCCTGCGGGTCGCGTCGCCACCCGCGGTCACAGGGGTCCTCGAGCCGGTGTGGGACCGGGCCGCGTGGTCGGAGCCGTTCGGGCGCATCGAGGATGGGGTGAGGACGGGGCACGAGACCCGGGTCGCGCTGCTGTGGGATGACGAGTGCCTGTACGCCGCCTATCGCGTGACCGACCCGGACATCCGGGCGACGTCCACCATCCACCATTCGCAGGTCTACATGACCGATGACGACGTGGAGATCTTCGTCGAGGCCGATGGCGGCTACTACGAGTTGGGCACGAACCCCATCAACACGATCTACGAGTACCGCTGGACGTGGGTCCAGCGCCTGCTGGAGAGCGGCGACGCGGCCGGCATCGAGGCGCTGTTCAAGCTCCCGGACTTCCTCTACTACACGGCACGCGGGGGCGAGACGCTGGGGCGCGTCGGCGAGATGGACTTCGACCTGGCAGGCCTGCGTCACGCCGTCCGGGTCTCGGGCACCATCAACTGCCCCTCCGACGTGGACGAGGGGTGGACCGCCCAGTTCGCCCTGCCCTGGTCGGGGCTCGCGCACGTGGGCCGCGACCCTGGGCGCTTCCCGCCAACGCCCGGCAGCGTCATCCGCATCCAGGCGTATCGCGCCCAGCACGACTGGACCGATGTGGCCGGTGCCGCGCGGATGTCGCAGGCCTGGCCGGGAGCGTCGCCCTTCCAGGG
>DAOTUX010000391.1:0-9582 GCA_034436475.1 Chloroflexota bacterium
GTGGACGACCCGAGCTCCCATCCGGACCGCTTCCCGACGCCCGGCGCGGTGGAGGAGGAGCGGACCCGGCTGTTCGGCATCATCGAGCGCCTGGTCAAATGGGAGAACTCGACGAACGAGGCGGTGCTCGAGGAGGCCCGGGCGGAGATCCTGCGGTCGACCGACGGCAACCCGCCGCCCGTGCTGGACCCGTTCTGCGGTGGGGGCAGCATCCCGCTGGAGGCGCAGCGCCTGGGCCTGACCGCGTACGCGAGCGACCTCAACCCCGTGGCGGTGCTTATCACCAAGGCGCTCATCGAGATCCCGCCGCGATGGGCGGGCATGGCGCCGGTCCATCCCGATGCCCGACGCGGGGTGGGCGGCACGGGCACGTGGAAGGGCGCCGCGGGCCTCGCGGAGGACGTCCGACGCTACGGCGCCTGGATGCGCGACGAGGCGGAGCGGCGCATCGGCCACCTGTACCCGAAGGTCCGGCTCCCGAGGGAGTCCGGCGGGGGCGAGGCCACGGTCATCGCGTGGCTCTGGGCGCGCACCGTGACCTGCCCCAACCCCGCGTGCGGAGCCCGGATGCCGCTGGTCCGATCGTTCGCGCTCTCCACCAAGCGGGGCAAGGAGACCTGGGTGCAGCCGGTGATCGACCGGCAGGCGAAGACGGTGCGGTTCGAGGTGCGGAGTGGTTCGGGCACGCCACCCGCGGGCACGGTCGGGCGGCAGGGCGCCCGATGCGTCGTGTGCGAGACACCCGTGCCGCTCGACCACATCCGCTCCGAGGGTCGGGCGGGGCAGATGGACGCGCAACTCATGGCGATCGTGGCGGAGGGGACGCGGGGACGTATCTACCTGCCGCCGACCGAGGAGCACGAGGCGATCGCGCGGGCCGCGGAGCCCGACTGGGGACCCGAAGGGGAGTTGTTCGATTGGCCGGGGCGCATCAACGTAGTCCGCTATGGACTGACCCGGTTCCGAGACCTGTTTACGTCGCGGCAGCTCGTCGCGCTGACCACGTTCAGCGACCTCGTGGGCGAGGCCCGCGAGCGCGTGCTCGCCGACGCGACCGACCGCGATCCCGCAGCCTACGCCGACGCCGTCGCGACCTACTTGGCCTTCGCGGTCTCGAAGGGCGCGGACTTCTGGTCGACGATCGCGACCTGGAGCGCGCAGCCCAAGAACGAGCTCATCGTATCGACTTTTCGACGACAGGCCCTCCCGATGACGTGGGACTTCGGCGAGGTCAATCCCTTCAGCGGCAGTGGCGGGAACGTCGGGAAGCTGATCGATGGGGTCGCGGAGGCGACAGCCGAGCTTCCAGCTGAGCCGCCTGGTGAGGCGGCACAGGCCGATGCGACATCAGTGTCGGCTGAGGCCGCGACCCTCATCTCGACCGATCCACCCTACTACGACAACATCGGATACGCGGACCTGTCGGACTTCTTCTACGTCTGGCTGCGCCGGTCGCTCGGCACTGTCTACCCGAATCTGTTCGGCACGATGCTCACGCCCAAGTCGGCCGAGCTCGTGGCTACGCCCTATCGGTTCGGCGGGTCCAAGGCCAGGGCGGAGGAGCATTTCGAGGCCGGGCTCGCCTCGTCGTTCGCCCGCATGCGCCTGATCGCCGACCCATCGGTGCCCGTGACCGCCTACTACGCCTTCAAGCAGTCGGACTCGGACGATGACGCACCGGGCGGCTCGGTCGCCTCGACCGGCTGGGAGACGATGCTCGAGGCCATGCTCACGGCCGGGTTCAGCATCGACGGGACCTGGCCCATGCGGACCGAGCGCGGGGCACGGAGCATCTCCATCGGGACCAACGCCCTCGCGTCATCCATCGTGCTCGTGTGCCGTCCGCGCCCATCCGATGCCGGCGTCACGGATCGCAAGGGCCTGCTCGCCGCGCTCCGGTCGGAGCTGCCAGCGGCCCTTCGCGATCTCCAGCACGGCAACATCGCGCCCGTGGACCTCCAGCAGGCGGCCATCGGCCCGGGGATGGCCGTGTTCAGCCGGTATGCGCGGGTGGTGGAGGCGGATGGCTCGCCGATGACCGTGCGGACCGCGCTCGCGATCATCAACCAGATCCTCGCCGAGGTGCTGTCCGGGCAGGACGAGGAGTTCGACGCGGACACCCGCTGGGCCATCACCTGGTTCGAGCAGCGCCAGTTCCGCGAGGGCCCCGCCGGCGAGGCGATCCAACTGTGCACGTCGAAGAACACGTCGCTCGATGGACTGGTCGCGGCCGGTCTCATCACCGCGGTCGCGGGCAAGGTCGCGCTCATCCATCGCGACCGGCTCCCCGCCGACTGGGATCCCACCCAGGACAAGCGCCTCCGGGTCTGGGAGCTGACCCAGCACCTGGTCAAGGCCAAGCTGGACCATGGCGACCAGGCGGCCGCGGCCCTCGTGGCCAAGGTCGGCGGTCTCGCGGACACGGCGCGCGACCTCGCCTATCGGTTGTTCGCCATCGCTGACGCCAAGGGCTGGTCCCAGGAGGCCCTCGGCTACGACGCGCTGGTCAAGGCCTGGTCAGACATCAAGCGCCTCGCGCAGTCGGGCAGCGTGTCGGGACCGGCACAGGGAGGTCTGGGGCTGTGAGGCCAACGCGGTCGATGCGCCGAAGCTCGCGTGCTCGCGTACCATGGCGACTCGCGACCGAGAGCCCTGCCTTCTTTCGCGGGGCGTCGGACTCACGTCCCGCTCGGTCGCCTTTCTCCTTGATGCGCGACCCAGGTCTGGTACGCTCCGCCTGCTTCGTGGGCCCGTACTCCGGGCCCTTTTTCCTGCCCGGTGACAGGATGGGCCATGCAGTCAGGGATCCCTTGACGATCGTGGGCGAGCGGCGCAGCCTTCGGTCATCCCCCCACCGGGTTCGCTCGATGGGCCACGAGGTCGCCGGCGGGCGGCCTCGTTTTCATGACCTCGCATCGGAACGTGCGTGGGTTGGCGCGGTCCTCCGCCGGCCCGAGGCAGAGGGCTGTCGGCGTATGGTCTGCAGGTGGACGACACCGTGACCACGGTCGCCTTCTTCAACAACAAGGGCGGGGTGGGCACGACATCGCTCGTCTACCACCTTGCCTGGATGTACGCGGACCTCGGCCTGTCCGTGGTCGCCGCCGATCTGGACCCGCAATCGGACCTGTCGAGCATGTTCCTCGACGACGAACGACTCGGGGAGCCCTGGGCCGACGGGAGCCATGACGCCACGATCTACGGCGCGCTCCAGCCCCTGCTGGAGGGCACCGGCGACGTCCGTGCGGCCCATGTCGAGGACATCGGGCCGGGGCTCGCCCTCGTGGTGGGAGACCTCGCCCTGTCGGTCGCCGAGGATGACCTGTCGATCCAATGGCCGGCGGCACTCAGTCCCAGCCCGCGTCCGATGCGCATGCTCAGCGCGTTCGCGCGGGTCCTGCAGGACGCCTCGGATCAGCGCGAGGCCGACCTGGTCCTGATCGATGTCGGCCCGAACCTGGGAGCGTTGAACCGGGCGTCCCTGATCGCGGCGGAGTGGGTGGTGGTCCCGCTCGCCTCGGACCTGTTCTCGCTCCAGAGTCTGCGCAACCTGGGCCCGACGCTCCGGGACTGGCGCAAGGGCTGGGTGGAGCGACGAGAGCGGAACCCTGTTGCCGGCTTGGCCATCCCCGCTGGCTCGATGCGGCCCGGCGGTTACATCGTCATGCAGCATGCGGTGCGACTCGACCGCCCCGTCAAGGCGTACAGCCGTTGGATGGATCGCATCCCAGGCGTGTATCGCGAGGCCGTGCTCGGGGGTGACGGCGGTGCTTCGACCGTATCCGACGACCCGAACTGCCTCGCCACGCTCAAGCACTATCGGAGCCTGATGCCGATGGCACAGGAGGCACGCAAGCCGATGTTCTTCCTCCGCCCCGCCGACGGTGCGATCGGCGGCCACAGTGCGGCGGTCCAGGACTGCTACCGCGACTTCAGGTTCTTGGCGTTGGCGATCGCGGAGCGTTGCGGCTTCGACGTGCCGATCGCGCGCGTCTCGATGGCTGACGAGCGGGGGGCCTGATGGCGACGACTAACCAGGAGCGCATCGGTCGCGGCCTCGAGACCCTCGCCAAGGGTCTTGAGCCCAAGGTCGTGCATGCCCTCCAGCAGCAGCTCGGCTCGGGCTGGTGGGACGTCATCGACCGGGACGCCATCGCCGCCGGTATCAGCCGTGGCGTGGGCACCAACTTCTCCGACCCCCAGTTCCTGCTCAACGCCATCGCCCACCAATGGCAGCGGGTGTTCAGCCGCACGCTCGGCAAGGCGGAGCGCGCCTACGTCAACGAGCTCCAGGAGGTGCGCAACCGCTGGGCGCACCCCAGGGTGGACCGCCCATTCACCACCTCGGACACGGAGCGCGCCCTGGACACGATGTCCCGCCTCGCCGCCGCGATGGGCTGCCCGGAGCAGGAGGAGGAGCTGCGCCGGATGCGTGGCGAGGTGCTGCGCGCCCAGTACGACGCGGCGACCAGGCAGCAGGCGGCCAGGCAGGCGACGCTGCCCCTCGCGGGCACCGACGCGGCAGCGGGCCTGACGCCCTGGCGGGAGGTCATCGTCCCGCACCCGGATGTCCAGCGGGGCGCCTATCTCCAGGCCGAGTTCGCGGCCGACCTGGGCCAGGTGGTGGAGGGGCAGGCCTCGGCGGAGTACCTCGACCCGCGCCAGTTCTTCGCCCGGACGTACCTTACGGTGGGACTCACGGATCTGCTGGTCGGTGCGCTGCAGCGGCTGTCGGGCGCCGGGGGCGAGCCCGTGGTGGAGCTGCAGACCAACTTCGGTGGCGGCAAGACCCACTCCATGCTCGCGCTGTACCACCTGGTGTCGGGGGTCGCGGCTGACACGCTGCCGGGCATCGAGCCCATCCTGGCGCGCGCGGGCGTGGCGGACGTGCCGCGCGTCAAGCGGGCCGTGCTCGTGG
The DNA here is from genome assembly GCA_034436475.1 of Chloroflexota bacterium. Classification (GTDB taxonomy): domain Bacteria; phylum Chloroflexota; class Limnocylindria; order Limnocylindrales; family CSP1-4; genus JAFMJV01. The sequence goes on from DAOTUX010000391.1 coordinate 4,919, forward strand.
GCACTCGGCATGGGCCGGCGGAGGGCGTCGTCCGGGATGGCCGGCGCATCAACACGCTGTGGGGCAACCTCGCCTGGCAACTGGGCGGCGCGGAGGCGTTCGAGCGGCTGCGCGCGTCCGACGAGGCGCGCGTCTCACCCGGCGCGGACATCCTCGCGGGCATCCTCACGGACTTCGGGCCGGCGCTCATCCTCATCGACGAGTGGGTGACCTTCGTCCGCCAGCTGTGGTCGGATGACACCCTGCGCGCGGGATCGTTCGACGCCAACCTCTCGTTCGCGCAGTCACTGACGGAGGCCGCCAAGCAGGCACCGAGGGCGCTGCTGGTCGCCAGCCTCCCGTCGTCGGACATCGAGATCGGGGGCGAGGGTGGTCGGACCGCGCTCACCCGGCTCCAGAACACCTTCGGCCGGGTGCAGTCGCCGTGGCGCCCCGCGAGCGCGGAGGAGGGGTTCGAGATCGTCCGCCGACGCCTGTTCGAGCCAGTGCCCGCGGACAGGGCCCCCGTGCGCGACGCGGTGATCCAGCGCTTCGCGGACATGTACGCGCGCGGCACCGGTGACTTCCCGGCGGTGACCCGCGAGGCCGCGTACCAGCGGCGGATGACCGCCGCGTACCCCATCCACCCGGAGCTGTTCGACCGCCTGTACGAGGACTGGAGCACGCTCGAGCGGTTCCAGCGCACACGTGGCGTGCTGCGACTGATGGCATCGGTCATCCACGCACTGTGGATCCGCAACGAGCGCAGCCCGCTCATCATGCCCTCGTCGCTGCCGCTCGACGAGCAGGCCGTCCAGACCGAGGCCACGCGCTATCTCGAGGATGCGTGGGTGCCGGTCATCGAGTCGGACATCGACGGGCCCAACTCGCTGCCCATCACGCTCGACAAGGGCGACGGGTCGCTCGGTCGGTACTCCGCCGCCCGGCGTGTCGCCCGGACCATCTACCTCGGGTCGGCGGCGACCCAGCAGGCCGCCAACCGGGGTGTGGACGCGCGCTCGGTGAAGCTGGGGTCCGTGCTCCCGGGAGAGTCCGCCGGCACGTACGGCGACGCCCTGCGCCAGCTCGCCGAGCAGGCCACGTACCTGTACGACCAGAACGGCCGCTACTGGTACAGCACCCAGCCGTCCGTGGCGCGCCTCGCGCGGGACCGCGCCGAGCAGCTGGCGCCCGAGGTGGTCGACGAGGCCATCCGCCGCGAGCTTCGGGAGCGGCATGCCGACCGCCCGCCGTTCGCACGTCTCCACGCGGCGCCGCGCTCGCCCGCCGACGTGCCCGACGAGGACTCGGTGGCCCTGGTCGTGCTGGGCCCGGAGGTCTCGCATTCGTCACGGAGTGGCGAGTCGAGCGCCATCAAGGCGGCCCGGGACATCCTCGACGGTCGCGGCCCGGGGCCCCGGCATCACCGCAACATGCTGGTGTTCCTCGCCGCCGAGTCGGCGCGGCTGGAGGAGCTGCGGGACGGCGTCCGCCAGCATCTCGCCTGGCGCTCCATCCAGGAGGACCAGCGGACCCTCACGCTCGACAGCTTCCAGGAGCGCCAGATCGAGACCCGGGTGGCCGACACGGCGAAGGCCGTCACCCTGCGCGTGGGTGAGACCTACTCCTGGCTGCTCGTCCCCACCCAAACCCAGCCGACGGGCCCTGTGACCATCGTGCCCATCAAGGCCAGCACCTCCGAGGGGCTGGCCGCGCGAGCCGCCGCCAAGCTCACCGCGAACGGGTCGTTCATCGTGGCGTACGGCGGTGGCAACCTCCAGATGCAGCTCGCCGCGTTCCCGGACATCTGGCGGGACGGCGACGTGGGCGTCCGCCAGCTGTGGGACTACTTCTCCACGTACGTCTACCTGCCGCGACTGCGGGACGTGTCGGTGCTGCTGGGTGCCATCGAGAACGGCGCCGGCGGCTTCTCATGGCGCGGCAACTTCGCCTACGCGCAGGGCAAGGACGAAGGCGGTCGGTACATCGGTCTGACGGTCGCGCGACCATTCGCACCCGTGGCCGACGGCCGCAGCCTAGTGGTCAAGCCGGACATCGCGGAGGCGCAGCTGGAGGGGGAGGAGGCGGGAGATGCCCCGCGCCCGCCCAAGCAGGTCGTCGATGGTGCCCCCGGCCTGGATGGCGGGCCCGACGTGGACGACGCGCCGCGCGCGCCCGCCCGCGCGCACGAGTTCAGCGGCGCCGTGGAGATCCGCGACCCTCGCCGGGCGATCCCCGAACTGACCACGCTCGCCCAGGAGATCCTCGCGCCGTTCGCGGCGAGCACGGAGGTGAGCCTCAAGGTGGAGGTCCACATCACCGCCCGTCATCGCGGCGAGGGCTTCGACGACACGACGGTCCGCAACGTGTCGGAGAACGCCCGCACCCTGCGCTTCCGTGACTTCGACTGGGACGAGGGCTGACCGCCCGCCGGGTGCCGAGCGAGATCGGAGGAGGCGAGGCCGTCTCAGCGATCGCCCGACTCACCGAATGTCCGGAGTGCCCCGAGGAGCAGCTCCGAGCCTACCTGCCGGGCGCGTGGCTCGAGGCTGTCGAGGAGGTCCAGGCCAACCGCGCTTCTCGGCGCGGTCCGGAGCGCCGGCCACTGCCATCCGAACTCCGAGACCACGCGGAGCGTCACGTTTGGCTCGTTGCTCGGGCGAAGGTAGTGACGGTGCATGAAGTCATCGAGCACGACCTCGCTCACGTATGCCTCCACCTCCTCCTCGCCGCCGATCAGGCCGAGGCGCAAGGGCGCGCTCGCCGAGACACCGGTCAACATGAGGTGGGAGTCCTCTCGGAGGCGACCAAGGACACCCGGATGGGCACGCAGCCGCCTGGGGCGGCCCCGATTGACCATTCGCGCCGCGAATTCGCCCGTTCGAAGCTGTGGCAGATATCCGCGGAGGCGCCACCGGTCGTGCCGGTCGAGCCAGGTGGGCAACAAGCCATCGGCGAGGAAGATCAGCCCCCAGGCGCTCGCGGGTCCAAGCCTCCTGCCCGCCTTGGGCTGGAGTGCGATGCGGCGCTCGACGGACCCCTCGTCGACCAGCCAGATGTCGCCAACCCGTTGCGCCTGCAGCTCGCCCGTCGCGACGAGTTGTCGCACTCGCGCGCGCGTCACACCGAGGCGTGCCGCCGCCTCGGGGGCCGTGAGGAGGCCTGTGAGGTGCCTAGTCGTATCATCAATCATTGCGTGAACGATAGGGTTGATTACCCTTGCTCGTCAACCGTGTCGGCGATCACCCACGTGGGGGTTCGATGTTCCTTGACCGCCATCACGTCATGCCCGAGCGCGCGCAGGCGTGTGGCGACGGCCGGGCTGTGCATCTCGTCCAGGAGCAGCCTCACCCGGACAGCAACCGCCGCTCGGCCTCCCAGAGCGCGAGTTCGCGGTCCGCCGCTTCCTCGTTCGAGACGATCTGCGTGTCGATCTCGTCGGGGAACTCGGCGTAGTACCGGCTGGCGACGCGTACCTGCCCGGCAGCCAGGCCCAGCTGTCGCGCTGCCTTCGCGACTCGCTGGTCGATGGTGCCCGGGATGCCCCGCAGGAGCGCGACGACCTCCCAGACATCAGGACCCGCCGCCAGTCCCGCGCGACGTCCGCTCGGACCGTGACGGAACACGATCCCCGGATGCCCCGCCATTCGGAGCCCCGCATCGATGAGCCGCGCCCTGGCGCCCGAGGTTGACTTGGCGTGCTCGGGGGCGATATCCACTGGCCGGGCCGCGACGTTGCGCTGGCGACCAGGACTGCCTATCGTGTCCCTCGTCGCGTCAGCGCGGTCGGCCCATGCAGCCGGCACACACGGTGCCCTGGGACCGCGGGACGTGGGAGAGGAGGCCAGCATGTCAGGTTCGAGCAGGAGCGCAGGTCGCGTGCGCACGCCGCTCGTGGGTCTCGGTCTGGCTATCGGTCTGGTGGCCGGTGGCACCGGCCTGGTCACGGCGCAGAGCCCAGCCGCCGGGATGGTCACCTTGGAGGACTTCCGAGGCAAGACCATGGAGGTCCCGGTGGGCACCACGCAGGTGGTGTTCCTGGTCGAGAACGCCATGAACACCTTCTACGCGGTCGGCGGCGCGGATCACATCTCCGGCATCGGGGACATCTGGCAGCCGTCGTACAAGGAGGCCTTCTTCACGGGTGTGGACCCGGACTTCGCCACCACTCCGCGGGTCGCCTCCAAGGACGGTGCGGTGGACCTCGAATCGCTCGCGCTCGCCGACCCGGACCTGGTGGTCCTCTGGTCGGCCGACATCGAGGACAAGGACACCACGGCCATCGAGAGCGGGCTCGGTGTGCCCGTGTACGGCGTCTTCCTCGATTCCTTTGATGACCTCACCAAGCTGACCATGGACATGGCCGCGATCCTCGGTGACAGCGCGAGGGGCGAGGCGGTCGTGGCCCAGATCGCTGACGAGATGGCCAAGATCACGGCCATCAGCGCGACCATCGCGGAGCAGGACCGGCCGTCGGTCTACTGGATGTGGGGCGACGTCTTCGGGACCGCGGGGGTCAACAGCACCGCCAGCGAGCTCATCTCGGCCGCCGGAGGGGTCAACGTGGTCTCGGGCTGGGACGACGCGACGCGGGAGACCGAGCACCCGGTGCTGAGCATGGAGACCATCGCCGCGCTCGACCCCGATGTCATCTACATGTGGTTCAACCCGGACATCGACCCCTC
>DAOTUX010000392.1:0-12531 GCA_034436475.1 Chloroflexota bacterium
CGTCCCAATGCGCACCACGCGTCAGGGAGCCGGTGATCGGCCAAGCAATGCAGTTGCCGACTGGATCGGCCGACCCGGCCGCGAACCTGCCCGCTCGTCGGCCCGATCACTCGCCAGGCGACTCACGACGGTCCAGCATGGCGCGCGGGCGCGCGCGGGGCGTGATGCGCACGGCGGATGATCGGGCCGATCGGGCCCTGGGTGCCCAGCCTCGACGGCGTCCCAATGCGCACCACGCGTCAGGGAGCCGGTGATCGGCCAAGCAATGCAGTTGCCGACTGGATCGGCCGACCCGGCCGCGAACCTGCCCGCTCGTCGGCCCGATCACTCGCCAGGCGACTCACGACGGTCCAGCATGGCGCGCGGGCGCGCGCGGGGCGTGATGCGCACAGCGGATGATCGGGCCGATCGGGCCCTGGGTGCCCAGCCTCGACGGCGTCCCAATGGGGTTCGGTCGTACGACCCGGCCTCGGGCCGTGATGCGCACACGGGATGACCGGGCCGACCGGACTCCTCGGGCTCGGCCTCGTCGGTGCCGCGACGCGCACCACGCATCAAGTGGCCGGTGATCGGCCAGGCGACAACGTTGCCGACTGGATCGGCCGATCCCAGCCCCGGACCCCTACGCTCGTCGGCCTGAGCATCCGCCACGTGACTCATGGTGCCTTGGGACGGCCCAGCCGGACACACGAAGGCTCGGGTCCTGAACGGACCCGAGCCGTGCCTGCCTGGTCTGCGCCGCTCGTGACGGGCGGCGTTCAGACCTCCTTGTACTCGCCCTCGACCGTCTCGTCGTCGGCGGCGCCGGCAGCGCCAGCCGCGGCGCCTCCAGTCTCGTACGCCGCGGCCCCCACCTTCTGGAGCACCGTGGCGAGCGCGTCCGCCGCGGAGCGGATGGCGCCCAGGTCGTTGCCCTTGAGGGCCTCGCGGACCGCCTCGATCCGCTGCTCCACGTCCGCCTTGTCGGCGGCCGGGACCTTATCGTCCAGGTCACGCAGCGTGCGCTCCGCCTGGAACGCGAGCGCGTCGGCCTGGTTGCGGGTCTCGACCTCCTCGCGTCGCTGGCGGTCCTCCTCTGCGTGCTCGCGCGCCTCGTTGACCATCCGGTCCACGTCCTCCTTGGAGAGCATGGACGAGGCGGTGATGCGGACCTGCTTCTCCTTGCTGGTGGCGCGGTCCTTCGCCTTGACGTCCAGGATGCCGTTGGCATCGATGTCAAAGGTCACCTCGATCTGGGGCACGCCGCGCGGTGCAGGCGGGATGCCGTCGAGGATGAAGGTGCCCAGGGTCTTGTTGTCGCTCGCCATCTCGCGCTCGCCCTGGAGGATGTGGATCTCCACCTGGGGCTGGTTGTCACTGGCGGTTGAGAACACCTGGCTCTTGGAGGTGGGGATGGTCGTGTTGCGCTCGATGAGCCGGGACATGACGCCACCCAGGGTCTCGATGCCCAGCGACAGCGGGGTGACGTCCAGGAGCAGGACGTCCTTGACCTCGCCCGCGAGGACGCCCGCTTGGATCGCGGCACCCACCGCGACCACCTCGTCGGGGTTGACGCCCTTGTGAGGCTCCTTGCCCCCGAACATCTTCTTGACGGCCTCGACCACCGCGGGCATGCGGGTCATGCCGCCCACGAGGATGACCTCATCGATGTCCGAGGGCTTGAGCCCGGCGTCCTTGAGCGCTTGGGTCACCGGCTGGCTGGTGCGCTTGATGAGGTCCGCGACGAGGTCCTCGAGCTTGGCGCGCGTGAGGGTCACGACCAAGTGCTTGGGCCCGGTCTGGTCGGCCGTGATGTACGGCAGGTTGATCTCGGTCTGCGCAGCCGAGCTGAGCTCGATCTTGGCCCGCTCCGCGGCCTCCTTGAGCCGCTGGAGGGCCTGCTGGTCCTTCGAGAGGTCCATGCCCTGGTCGCGCTTGAACTCGGCCAGGAGCCAGTCGATCACGCGCTGGTCGAAGTCGTCACCGCCCAGATGGGTGTCGCCGTTGGTCGCCTTGACCTCGAACACCCCATCCCCCAGCTCGAGGATCGAGATGTCGAAGGTGCCGCCGCCCAGGTCATAGACCGCGATCTGCTCATCCTTCTGCTTGTCCAGGCCGTAGGCCAGCGCCGAGGCGGTGGGCTCGTTGATGATGCGCTTGACGTCGAGGCCCGCGATGCGCCCGGCATCCTTGGTCGCTTGGCGCTGCGTGTCGTCGAAGTAGGCGGGCACGGTGATGACCGCCTCGGTCACCTTCTCGCCCAGATAGGCCTCGGCGTCCGCCTTGAGCTTCTGGAGAATCATCGCCGAGATCTCTGGCGGGCTGTAGGTCTTGCCGTCGGCGACCGCGACCTTGATGCCGTCGCTCTTGGCGTCCTTCTCCACGGTGTAGGGCACCAGCTCTCGCGAGCGCTGGACCTCGGGGTCGTCCCAGCGCCGCCCCATGAAGCGCTTGATGGAGTAGATGGTGTTGGTGGGATTGGTGATGGCCTGGCGCTTGGCGATCTGGCCCACCAGGCGCTCGCCCGCCTTGCTGAAGGCGACGACCGAGGGGACGGTCCGACCGCCCTCCGCGCTCGGGATGACGACGGGCTCGCCGCCCTCCATCACCGCGACCACGGAGTTCGTGGTGCCCAGGTCGATGCCGATGATCTTGCCCATGTGTCCTGATGTACTCCTTGGTGACGAGGCTCGCCGGCCTCGGTGCTGCTCGGTCCCTGGTCGATGTCAGGCCGTGGTCGTCGCCGACGCCACGACCACCAGCGCGGGCCGGATCACCCGGTCGCGCAACTGGTATCCCTTCTGGAGCTCCTGTGTCACGGTCCCCTCGGCCACCCGGTCGGTGGGCTCCATGCTCACGGCCTCGTGGACCCGCGGGTCGAAGGGCTCCCCCACCGCGGCGATCGCCACGACGCCCTCCGATTCGAGGACGCCGACGAGCTTGCGCTCGATGGCGGCCACACCCTCCACCCAAGGCGATGTCTGCTGGTCCTCCGGCACGTGCTCCATGGCTCGGGCGAGATCGTCCGCGAGCCCCAGGACCTTGCGCAGCAGCGCCTCGGTCGCGCTCGCCTGGCCGGCGTACCGCTCCTCCTCGGCGCGCCGCCGGTAGTTGGCGAAGTCGGCGGCGGTGCGCTGCCACTGGCCCTTGACGGACTCGAGGTCGTTGCGCACGGCCTCCACCTCCGCCTCAGCGACCTCGGCACGCACCTGGAGCTCGGCGATCTGCTCCATCAGCCCCGAAGGGGTGGTGTCGAGGGCCTCGATGCGCTCCTCGGCGCGGGTCTTGGGTCGTGCTTCGGCGGCGGCGCCGTCCCAATCGTCGGGGTCGTCGTCGTGGGCCGCCCCGTTGGTGCGCGGATGCTCGCTCATACGTACAGGTGATCCACCAGCTCGTTCATCAGGCCACTCACATATCTCACGGTCGAGATGGCGTGCGGGTACGCCATGCGGGTGGGACCTACGACACCCACGACCCCGACCGCGCGGCCGGCCCGGCCGTAGGGTGCGAGCACGAGCGACACGTCGCGCATGCCGCTGTGCCCGTTCTCGCTGCCGATGATCACCCGGACCCCACCGCCCTGCGTCAGCTGCGGCATCAGGTCGCCCAGGTAGACACGATCCTGGAGCACACCGAACACGCGTCGGAGGGTCTCCGAGCGCGCGAACTCCGGGGCGTCCATCACGTTGAGGAGGCCGTCGCTGAACACGTCCTCCACCGCCGACGCGTCGAACTCGCGCATCAGTTGGACCACGCGCGCCGTGGCGCGCACGAGGATCGGGTCCACGGCCGGGACGGCGGTCTCGAGCTCCAGGAGCACGTTCGCCACGCCCTGCGCGGAGCGACCCGCGAGCAGGTGCGCGAGCGTGCGCGAGGCACCCTCGACCTCGTCGGTGGCATAGGCCCGCTCCGTTGCCAGGACCACCTGGCGCACGGGGCCCTCGGCGAGGATGACCACGAGGCTGAGGGTGCGCGGACCGGCCGGCGCGAGGTCCACGCGGCGAATGCGACAGGATGGCGGCTTGGCCGCGGTGGCGATGCCCGCGACGTGGGTGGCCGTGGCGAGGGTCGCGGCGGCGAGTCGGAACCACTGGTCGCTCGCGTAGTCGATCTGCCCGAACTGGTGGCGGATCATCAGCTGCTCCACAGGCGCCAGCGCGACCGCGTCCGTGATCGACTCGACGTACAGCCGGTAGCCCTTGTCGGTGGGGACCCGCCCGGCGCTCGTGTGGGGATGGTCGAGATAGCCGTTCGCCTCCAGCTCTGCCATCACATTCCGGACGGTGGCCGGGCTCACGCCCAGGCCATAGCGAAGCACCAACGCCTGGCTGCCCACCGGCTGCGCGGTGGCCACGTATTCCTCGATGATGGCCCGCAGGATCGCCTCGGAGCGGGGCTCCAGCGGACCGGGTCGGTCCTTGCGACGCGCCATGGTCCTCGACTCCGGGCCGCGAGCGGGGCTCGACGGCGGACTCCGGTTGGTTAGCACTCTCGGGGTGTGAGTGCTAACTCGTTGGCGTGCATCGTACCAGCCGACCCTCCGGCCGTCAACGCGACCTGCGTCACCTGTCGCGTGTTGCGTGTTGCGGGACAGGGGCCTCGTGCGTGCGGTCAGGGGGCCTGGTTCCGTCCGCGGCACCATCGCCCCGGCGCCGGAATCAGGGCGGAAGGACGGGGACGCCCCGGCGGGGCGTGGCCGGACCCCAAGCGGACCGCGCCGGGGCCGGTCGGCGAAGCACTGTCGGCCGAACCGAGGAGCGCGGAGTGCGTGGCAGGGCCCGATCGCCGCGTCCGAACCGCCGCGACCACCTGATCGCCGCACTCGGCCGTGGCGCCGCCTGATCGCCGCATCCCACGACCCGATCCCCGCATCCCACGACCTGATCGCCGCACTCGGCCGTGGCGCCGCCTGATCGCCGCATTCCACGACCTGATCGCCGCACTCGGCCGTGGCACTACCCGATCGCCGCATTCCACGACCCGATCCCCGCATTCCACGACCTGATCGCCGCACTCTACGACCTGATCGCCGCACTCGGCCGTGGCGCCGCCTGATCCCCGCATCCCACGACCCGATCACCGCATCCCACGACCCGATCGCCGCAGTAGTGTCCCTGGATGTCGACGCGCCCGTCGCCGACGGCGCACCACTCGCGGAGCTGCCCATGGCGAGCTGAGCGACGAGCGTCGTCCCCGGGGATGACGCGGACGCTGTCACACCACTTGACAGGACATGGCCCCCGACCTCGGAGTTGGCCCACCCAGCCCCTCGCGACTCGGTGCCACGACCTCGGTTCGACCATGATGCGTGGCGTGCGGCAGACATCGGACAGCGTCGCTCCCCGCGGACGCCTGACATGGGTGCTGTTCGTGGTGGGCGCATCCGCGTCCTACCTGCTCAACGGGATGGGCGCGATCCTCGCCTCGCTCCAGGACGAGCTGGGCGTGAGCCGTGCGGAGGTTGGTGGCTACCCCACGCTGTTCGCGGTGGGGCTGCTCGTGGTGGGCGTGCTGGGGGACCGCCTCGTGTCGCGGCTCGACCGGCCGACCTCGCTCCGTCTCGCGGTGGCTGGCACCATCCTGGGCGCATGGCTCGTGGTGGTGCCCGACCGCGCCATCGCGCTCGTGGGTGCCGCGTGCATGGGCGCGTCCACCGCGCTCATGATCACCCTCACACCGGTCATCATCGGGACCCTCCACCCGCGGCGCACCACCGCCATCTTTGGTGAGCTCCAGGCCGCCAACAGCGCGGCCTCGGTGGCCGCGCCGTTCATCGTGGGCCTCGCCATCGGCGTGGGCGTCGGCTGGCGCCCCGCCTACCTGCTGCCCACCATCATGCTCCTGGCCGCATGGCCGTTCCTCGTCGGGATCCCCGGTCGGCGTCCCGCCGCCGACGCCCCAGCGACGACCAGAGTCCCGGTTCGCCCCATGGCCCCGGCCCGGTCGATGGCCAGGTGGCTGGACATCCTCATCTCGGTGAGCGCCGAGTTCTGCATGGTGTTCTGGGCGGCCTCCGCGTTCCGTGACTGGTACGGTGCGAGCGACGACGTGGCGGCCGCCTTGGCCGCGATGTTCCTCCTGGGCATGGCCACGTCACGCGCCCTGTCGACGCCCCTGACGCGGGCCATCCCCGAGGCGTGGCGTCTCGTGGGCGGTGGCTGCCTGGTCGCGCTCGTGGGTTTCGCGCTGTTCTGGGCCGGCCCGTCGCTCCCCATCGCGGTCGTCGGCGCCGTCATCGTGGGCATGGGCATGGGTTCGCACTACCCCGTGCTGCTCCCCTTGTTCGTGTCCGGGTATCCCGCGACCCCTGACCGCGCCGCTGCCCGGGGCGCGCTCGCATCCGGTCTGGCCATCGGGGGAGCGCCGCTCATCCTGGCCGCGCTGTCCGATCGCCTCGGTCTCCACGATGCGTATCTCGTCGTGCCAGCGCTGCTGGCGCTCCTGGCCGTCCGGGTCGTGCGCCGACGGGAGGCCGGCCCGCATGGTGACCGCCCCGTCGCGTCCGAGGCACTCGCCCAGCCCATCGCGTGACCCGCGCACCCGACCCGTGACCCGCGCTTCGACCCGTGCCCCGCGCCTGCGGCCAGACCCGCGCTCGGTCGCCACGCTCGGCCCGGCGCCCACCGGTCGGGACGGGCTCAGGGCCCCGCCCAGTACGTCTCCCAGAGGTAGCGCCGTGGCGTGAGCCCGCTCTCGTGGATCGCCTCGGCCACGTCCCGGCCCACGTAACGATAGTGCCACGGCTCGTAGCTGTAGCAGGTCTGCCCCCGCTTCCCCTTGGGGTAGCTCATCACGAAGCCGTGCTCCCAGGCATGCTCGCCGAGCCACGCGCCGGCGCGCGTGGTCGCCCAGTCGTCGAACTCCCACGGCGCCGTGGCGTCATCAGCCGAGCGCAGGTCGAGCGCGGTGCCCAGCTGATGCTCCGAGTGACCTGGCCGGGCACTGACCTTGCGGGCCTCCTCCTCGCTCGACCGTTCCACCCAGCCTTGGAAGGTGCGCACCTGATAGGCGTGGCTGCGATACGCCGACTGGACGGCCAGGCCCGCGCCATCCGCCAGTGCGTCGTCAGCCATCGCGGTCAGGTCATCGAGCATCACCCGGGACACCTTGAAGCCACCGTTGAGGCCGGCACGGCGCGTGCTCACGAGACGTGCGGGGACGAAGTCCTCGGGCAAGGCGAACACCGTGTCGAGGACCAAGGTGGCCCAGTCGGTGGCCGGGTCACCCAGGACGGGCTCGTCGAGATATGCGCACGCGGGCAGGGGCCGGGGTGAGGCCGGGGCGACCGTGTGGGTCTGCCCCGAAGACAGCGGGACCGAGGTCCCGAGCGCAGATGGCTGGGCCGGGCTCCCAAGCGCAGCGGACACCCCGGGGTCAGGCCTGTCGGTCGGGATGGCCGTGCCGCCGAACACGCAGCCGCCCGCGACCAGGGTCGCGCCGACGACGAGGGCGGGCGACCTCAGGGCACCGATTCGTAGTGCCTCCACAGATACGCGCGGGTGGTCAGGCCAGAGTCGTGGATGCGCCTAGCGATGGTGCGACCCACGTAGCGGTAATGCCACGGCTCATAGCTGTAGCAGGTCGTCCGGGACCTGCCCTTGGGATAGCTCATCACGAAGCCGTAGCGCCAGGCATTCGCCCGCATCCACGCGCCCGGCCCCGTGTTCGCCCAGTCGGCGTAGTCCCACGGGGCGCGTGTGGAGGATGCGCTCCGGAAGTCGATGGTCGTCCCCAACTGGTGCTCGGAGTGCCCGGGTCGGGCGCTCGCCTTGCGTGCAGCCTGCTCGCCCGACACCCGCACCCAGTATGCGTACGTGGCGACCTGATCCTGATAGCTCCGATACGCCGACCGCACGGCGATCGCCTTGCCAGCGCGCCGGGCCGCCCGCGTCATCGCCCGCAGGTCATCGATGACCAGTTCGCGCACCCTGCCGCTCCCCGCGATGCCCGCACGGCTCACGGACACGAGGTCGTTGGGCGCGTATCGCCGGCCCACCCGCAGGCGCGTGTCGACGCTCGTCTTGTGCCAGTGCCGCAGACTCAGGAAGCGGGTCTTGATGTCCTTGTAGGCGCAGGCAGGGAGCGGGGGCGTGGCGCTCGGCCGGTCACCCCACCCGCCGGCCGCCGTGGGTCCGCTCGCCCCGCCCGCAGCCATCGTGGGGACACCCACGCCCAGGATCAAGGCGAGGGCGAGCGCGAGGATGACGGGCACGGTCCTGTGGCGCACGGGCGTCCTCCGATGGGTCAGGATGGTCCGTGGGCATCATGCCCCAGTCTGTCCCGGGGTGCCTCCGACGGAGCCGATCCGCCCACCTCACGCCAAGCCTCAGGTCGGCGGCAGCAGCCGTGCGAAGACCTCATTGGACAGCAGGCGGCCCCGTGGGGTGAGCGCGACCCTGGCGTCGGTCCTCGCGAGGAGACCGTTCGACAGGCCCCATGTGATGCCCTCCGCCAAGTCGGGGTCCTCGAGGAGGCCATCGTCGATGCCTCGCGCCAACCGCAGCCCCAGGATCGCCGCCTCCGCATGGGCGGTCCTCTGGTCGATCGTCTCGACGCCGCCCGGTGGCAGTCGTGGCGGGGTGCCGTCCATGGGCAGGAGCGCCTCGATGTACCGGTCGAGGCGAGCGGCGTTCCATCGGCGCGTCAGGGCGCCATCGAAGGCGTGCGCTCCGGGTCCCAGCGCCTCCACGGGCTCGCGCTGCCAGTACGCGAGGTTGTGCCGGCTCTCATGTCCCGGTCGGGCATGGTTGGACAGCTCGTACCGCCGGTAGCCTGACGGGCCCAGACGCGCGTCCGCGACTGCATCCAAGGCGATGGCCCGGTCCTCGTCCTGGGCGCGCGCCGCATCCCGGCGCCACCGACGGGCACCGGGCCGCACGGGCAGGTGGTCACCCTCGACGCCCGTGAGGCCGTCCACGTCCGGGTCGTCGATGGTCAACTGGTAGGTGGAGACATGGTCGGGCGCCAGGGCGACCACGGCGTCGAGCGTGCGCTCGAAGGTCTCGACGGTCTGGCCTGGGACGTCCATCAGCAGGTCCACGCCCACAGAGCCGATGCCGCCTCTGCGAGCCGCGGTGACCGCATCGACCACATCGGGTGGCCGGTGGCGACGGCCCAGTCGACGCAACTCCACGACGTCGAGGGACTGCGCGCCCAGGCTGACGCGTGTCACGCCCGCGGTCCGCATGCCGGCGAGATCGCCCCGCTCGGTCGGGCCCGGGTTCACCTCGAGCGTCACCTCCGCCGCGGCGGCGATGGCGAACCGACGATCCACGTGGCTCAGCAGACCGGCAACCTGCGCCGCCGACAGCAGCGACGGCGTCCCACCGCCCAGGTACACGCTCGCGAGGGGCGGGCGCTCCGGGAACGACGCGTCCAGGGCATCGGCTCGCAGGTCCAGCTCGGCGTGGAGCGCGGCCAGGTACGGCGCGATGCGGCTGTCCGGGCCTCGGCTGGCACGCCCCGTGACGACCACGAAGTCGCAGTACGGGCAGAGCGAGACGCAGAAGGGGACGTGCAGGTACAGGCCGATGGGCGGACGGGACCGCGGGTAGGCGCCCGCTGTCAATCCCTCGCGAGGAGCCGTGAGTCCCCCCATCGCCCTCCGGTGACCCGGGGTCTCAGCCGCGCGAGCCACCGCCTCGGGCATCGCCGTGCTCGGCGGACTGTGGGGGCGCGCCGTCGGCGGGGCCGAACCCGGCGTGATCGGGGTCCACCCATGGCTCCTGCGCTGGCCACGCCGCCTGGGCGTCGGGAGCCATAGGACCGGGAGCATAGGCGAGAGCGTCGGGGTACGGCGGCATCGGTGCTGCCAACGGGTCCATCGTGGGTGCCTGCGGGCCGATGGGGGGAGGCGGGCCCATGGGGACCGCCTGCTGATATCCCTGGCGCGCGAACGGCGACTCACCCGCATAGCTGGAGCGGGTGCCCGCCAGCGCGGGCGGCGCGCCCATCTCCGCGCCAACCACATGGGTGGTCCAGGGACGCGTGCCGCCCGTGGGCCCTGCCAGGTCCCAGCCCTTGGGGGGCAGCGCGCGCTCCGCGACCGACTCCGGTTCGGTGCCAAAGGGTCGGGACTGGTCCGTGTGCCCCGTGAGCAGGAAGATCGCGAAGCGCGTGATGGCGTGGCCCAGGATGGCGGCCCCGATGCCCCCGGTCTCTATGACCGCCCAGCCGGCCACCACGGCGAGCGCCACGTCGATGAACAGCATCCCCTTGCTCCGACCGCGCGCCGTGAGCCGGGTCGCGACGCCATACACCACGGCCGCGACCGCGATGGCGACCCACGGGCCGAGGCCCAGGTGGAGGAGCAGGCCCAACAGGATCCCCCGGAAGGTCGCCTCGTCCACGATGGCCGTGCCGATGCTGTTGACGAAGGCGCCGGGGTATGCCCGCGGTGCCGGCAGTCGGATGCCGCCGTAACGGCCCCACGCGTATACCCCGGCCGCGACGATGCCGACGCCGCCGATGAGCAGCCCGTAGAGCATGGCCCTGCCCCGGTCGGCAGCGGCCGCGGTGCCCCCGATGTCCAGATGCAGGACGCTGATGGGCTGGGGGTACAGCCAGTACACCGTCAGCACCAGCGCGATGCCCAGGACGAACCAGGTCAGGCGCCGGACCCAGGCCCGCCAGCCACGCTCCCGGGACGAGTCGTCGTACTCCGCGACGCCGAAGCGCGGCGCATCCAGGCGGAGCAGGACGAGCAGGCCCAGCAGCCCCAGGACGATGAGACCCTCGACGACCTCCCGCATCGTCAGGAGCCGTCCCCGGTGCGCAGCACGGCGAGGAAGGCCTCCTGGGGAATCTCCACGCTGCCCACCCGCTTCATGCGCTGCTTGCCCTCCTTCTGCTTCTCCAGCAGCTTGCGCTTGCGGGTGATGTCACCACCGTAGCACTTGGCCAGCACGTTCTTGCGCATCGCCCGGATGGTCTCACGGGCGATGACATTGGAGCCGATGGCCGCCTGGACCGGGACCTCGAACATCTGGCGGGGAATGAGCTGCCGCAGCTTCTCCACGAGGGCCAGACCCATGCTGCGCGCCTTGTCCCGGTGGACGATGAGGCTCAGGGCATCGACCGGCTCGCCCGCGACCAGCACGTCCAGCTTGACCAGGCTGCCCGGCCGGTAGCCCGCCTCCTCGTAGTCCATGGAGGCGTAGCCCTGGGTGCGGCTCTTGAGCTGGTCATAGAAGTCGACGATGACCTCGGCCAGCGGCAGGTCGAAGGTGATGAGCACCCGCTGGGGGTCGAGATACTCCATGGTCCCGATGGCGCCACGTCGGCCTGTCGCCAGTTCCATGAGCGTCCCGATGTACTGGGACGGGGTGATGATGGACACCTTGACCCAAGGCTCCTCGATGACCTCGATGTCACTGGGACCGGGGAGCCGGGCCGGGTTGTCGACCGTCACCATCCCACGACCGTGGGCGAGCGTCACGTGATACTCCACCGATGGGGCGCTGGCGATGAGGTCGAGGTCGAACTCGCGCTCGAGGCGCTCCTGGATGATCTCCATGTGGAGCAGGCCCAGGAAGCCGCATCGGAACCCGAAGCCCAGCGCCACGGAGCTCTCCGGCTCGTACGTGATGGACGCGTCGTTGAGGTGGAGCTTCTCCAAGGCGTCGCGCAGCAGCGGGTAGTCAGGCCCGTTCACGGGATAGATGCCCGCGAACACCAGGCTGCGGGCGGGCTTGTAGCCCGGGAGCGGGTGTGGCGCCGGGTGTGTCGCCGAGGTCAGCGTGTCACCCACCTGGCAGTCGGCGACGCTCTTGAGCCCGGTCGCGACATAGCCCACCTCGCCCGGCCCGAGCCGCTCGACGGGCACCAACTGGGGACGGAAGACGCCCAGCTCCAGGATCTCCGCATGCGCGCCGGAGGCCATGAGGCGGATGTCCTCACGCGTGTGGAGCGTGCCCTGGGACAGTCGGACGTAGGCCACCACGCCCTTGTAGGCGTCATAGTGGGAGTCGAAGATGAGGCCCTGGAGGGGTGCTGTGGCATCGCCCCGGGGCGGCGGGACGCGCTCCACGATGGCCTCGAGGATGAGGTCGACGCCCGTGCCCTCCTTCGCGCTCGCCAGGATCACCTCCTCCCTGGGGATCGCGAGCACGTTCTCCAGCTCCTCGATGACCGCGTCCGGCTGGGCGGACGGGAGGTCGATCTTGTTGATGACCGGGATGATCACCAGGCCCTGGGCGAGGGCGAGATGGACGTTGGCAAGCGTCTGGGCCTCGATGCCCTGGGCGGCATCCACGACGAGGATGGCGCCCTCGCACGCCTGGAGGCTGCGACTCACCTCGTAGCTGAAGTCGACGTGGCCGGGCGTGTCGATGAGGTTGAGGCCATACGTCAGGCCGTCCCTGGCCGTGTGCTCGAGACGCACGGCGCGCGCCTTGATGGTGATGCCCTTCTCACGCTCGAGGTCCATCGAGTCGAGGACCTGGCTGGTCATCTGGCGCGCGTCGATGGTATGGGTCAGCTCGAGGATGCGATCGGCGAGCGTGGACTTGCCGTGATCGACGTGAGCAATGATGCTGAAGTTGCGCAGGCGCG
>DAOTUX010000393.1:0-6503 GCA_034436475.1 Chloroflexota bacterium
CACCAAGGTCGAGCTGTCCAAGCCCACCATGAAGCATCACCTCGCGCTCCTCCGTGCCGCGGGTCTCGTGACCGTCATCGAGGAGGGCTCCCTGACCTACTACCGACTGCGTCGGGAGCGTCTCACCGAGGGGGGCACCGAGCTACGCCGCTACCTCCGCGCCTGACCCCATGGGTCTCGCGCACCGCCGATCCTCCCGAGCCTGGCCCGGGCACGGACCCACTCCGAGCCCGGGACCAGGTGATCTACCACTCATGGAGCGCCGTGGAGTTCGACCGATGACTAACACTGAGGAGATGAGTCTCATGCAAGCAGGAGGTGGCCACGATGCTTCCGCACCATGAGGAACTGGTCCGGGCGCTGGCCGGGCGGACGACCATCGAGATCCAGCGCGCGGCCCGTGACCGTGGGTTTCGGCGTGACGTCTCGGAGCGACGCCGGGAGGCGGTCACGCCCGAAAGAAGGGCGCTCGCATCGGACGCCGACTGCCGCCCTTGCCCGCCCACATCGACCGAGCGCGCGCGGAGCGTGGCGCGCTGATGAGCCACCAGGAGGCGGCCAGGAGCGGGACCCTTCGCGGAGCTATGCCCGGATGATCGTCTCGTAACCCTCACCCGAGAGCGCTCGTAGCGCGCGCGCCATCTGGGCATGGTGCCGGCGCACCGTGGCCGCGGGGACGACGCGCTCCCGTCGCAGGTTGCGTGCCAGGAGCTCGGGGAGTGCCACATCGAACGTCACGGCGATCGTCGGTCGCCCGTGGCGCCGGGCGAGGTCCAGGAGCGGCCGCCGCGCGGACACGAGCAGGTTGGTGGCGTCGATGACCGTCAGCAGCCCGCGTCGTGCGCGTGCCCCCGCGATCGCGTGGAGGACCGCGAACGCGTCGTGCGTGGCGGTCTGATCGGCGGCATCATCGGAGACCAGCTCACGGAACGCGTCGCTCGACAGCACCTGCGACCGCCGGAACCGAGCCGCGGCCCACGTGCTCTTGCCGGCGCCGGCCGGTCCCACCAGCAGGACGAGCGCATCGGTCGGGATGTCGTCGTGGCTCATGGTTCGCATTCGCGCACGGTACCGCGCACTCGGATCGGCCCTGGGCCGCGGGCACGCAGCAGTAGTGTCCCTGGAGGTGGTGTGACAGCGGAGATGGCCGAGGCAGGGAACGACCACCGCGTCATCCTCGAGGGCGTTGGAGTAGGAAGCCGACGTCACAGGAGAACGACCCGATGGCCACCGACAGGATGGCCCTTCCCGAGCATGTCCGCAAGGCGATGGAGGACGGGGATGCCGACCTCCTTCGGGAGGGGCGCTGGCGTTCGCCCGCGCGATCACGGGGGCGGAGGTCACCACCCTCACTGGCACCGGGCGCGGCGAGCGGAGCCCGGGGACCCGCGTGACGTCCCGCAACGGCTACCGGGAGCGGCGCCCGCGGCCGGGCACGTCCGCCCGCGGCGGGGGAGCGGCGCCAAGGGCGGCCACCCTGCTGGTGGTGCTGTGCGTCCTCGCGGCGATGCTGACCCTGCGAGGCGTCCGACCGCGGCGTGGGCCGGGCTGACGCGACCGGATGGCGGCGGCGCGGCCCGGGCCGAAGCGACCGGATGGCGGCGGCGCGGTCGACGGGCGGCCTTGGCCGCGGCGCGGTCGACGGGCGGCCTTGGCGGTCGCCGCCGCACGAAGCTTCATGCGATCCGGGCGAGATGGTCCTCACGGAGACGGCGAAGGGGTCGTAATCCGAGTGGCGCTTCGCGCGAACGCGGGCCACAGCACGGTCGAACCCGTCGCCCGGCCACCGATCGCGCGATGCTTCGCGCGGCACCGCCGCTCCGCGCGGGACCCATGCCCCGCCCGGCCACCGATCGCGCGAACGCGGGCCACGGCACCGCCGCTCCGCGCGGCCGCGGTCACACGGCGGCGGGCGCCTCCGCGAGCCAAGAGTCCAAGGGGCGCACATCCGTGAGCATGGCCTGGACGGCGGGATCGAGCGAGCGCGCCGCCTCGATGGCCGTGTCCATGCTGGTGAGGCACAGCACTCCCTCCTGGACCGCCGCAAGACGGATGGCGGACGCATCGCGGACCGGGCCGGAGCGCGGGGACGGCGTGTTCACCACCAGGGACACATCACCAGACCCGATGACGTCGAGGATCGCCGGCAACCCGCTGGCCAGAGCATCGCCCAGCGGCGCCACGACGACCGCCTCATGCCCCGCCTCGCCCAGGGCCGCCGCCGTCCCCGCCGTCGCAGCGAACCGATAGCCGGCTCGCGCCAACGCCTCGGCCAGCTCGGGCAGTCGTGCCTTGTCCCGGTCGGAGATGGAGACCAACGCCAGGGCCCCCTCCTCGCCCGGCACGGGTGGCCGGAGCGACGCCGCGAGCAGCGCCTTCGCCAAGGCCACGCGACCATCGGCATGGATCCCGATGACCTCACCCGTGGAGCGCATCCCGGGCCCCAGCGCGGGATCCACTCCCTTGAGCTTGGCCGTCGAGAACACGGGCGCCTTGACGGCCACCACATCGGGCGGCCGCCGGAGGCCACCCTCCCAGCCCAGGTCGCGCAGCGACGCGCCCAGGGCCACGCGGGTCGCGAGGTCCACCATCGGGACTCCCGTCACCTTGGACAGGAAGGGAACCGTGCGGCTGGCACGGGGGTTCACCTCCAGCAGATACACCCCGTCGTCACGCACGATGAACTGGGCGTTGATGAGGCCCCTCACCCCGATGCCCAGCGCCACCCGGGTCATGGCATCCACGATCGACACCTGGTCGGCCTCCGACAACAGCTGGGGCGGGAACACGGCCATCGAGTCACCCGAGTGGACGCCGGCCTGCTCCACCTGCTCCATCAGACCTGGGATGAGCACGTCGACCCCATCGCATACGGCGTCCACGTCCACCTCGAGGCCCTCGAGATAGGCATCGATGCGCACCGGGCGCTCCTCGCTCACCACCGTCGCCAGACCCAGTTGCCGGATCAGGTCATCGGGTCCGAAGCAGAAGTCGATGGCGAGGCCGCCGATGACGAAGGACGGGCGGACGATGACCGGGTAGCCCACCCGCTCAGCCACCGCGAGCGCCTCGTCGGTGGAGGTCGCCATGCCGCCGTCCGGCTGGGGGATGCCCAGGCGGTCGACCAACCCCGCGAAGCGGGTCCGCTCCTCTGCGAGCTCGATGGTCTCCAAGGACAGGCCAGGCGTGGGCACGCATGCCGCGTCGAGCGCGAAGCTCAGGTTGAGGGGCGTCTGACCGCCGAACTGGACGAGCACCGGCAACGGCTCGGGCGCGGCGCCGCGTTCCGCCGCGATGACCTCCAGGACGCTCTCGGGGTCCAGGGGCTCGAAGTACAGCCGCGAGCTGGCGTCGAAGTCCGTGGACACCGTCTCGGGGTTGGAGTTGACCATGACCGCCTGCCAGCCGGCGTTGCGGAGCGACTCGGCGGCGCGCACCGCGCAGTAGTCGAACTCGATGCCCTGCCCGATGCGCACGGGCCCCGAGCCGATGACGAGGGCCGCGGGCCGCTGGACGGGCGGCGCCTCCGGCGGCGACCCGGTCGCCGCGTACGTGGCATAGAAGTAGGGCGTCTCGGCCGCGAACTCGGCGGCGCACGTGTCGACCATCGCGAAGCCAGGATGGAGCCCCATGGCATCGCGTCGCGCCACCAGGTCCGCGACCGGGATGCCTGTCAGCACCGCGATGTCGCGGTCACCGAAGGAGGCGCGCTTGGCGGTCACGAGCGTGCCATCCTCCAGGGCACTCCCCTCCTCCCGCATCCGCTCCGCGAGCCGGACCAGCCGCTCCATCTCGGCCAGGAACCAGGGGGCGATGCCCGTGACCCGGTGGAGCTCCTCGGCGAGCACGCCCCGACGCAGCAGCGCCAGGAGACGCCACAGCCGCGAGTCGGAGGGTGCCAGGAACTCACGGAGCAACTGGGGCCGGGCCGCCACCCGCCCGCCCACCGCGGGTCCCGAGAGCGCGGCCAGGGCCTCCTCCCAGGCCGGGTCCTCGGCGAGGAATCCGGCGCCTGCCTGCTCCAGGCCGCGGAGCGCCTTGTTGAGCGCGGACCCGAACGTGCGGTCGATGGCCATCACCTCGCCGGTCGCCTTCATCTGGCTGCCCAGGGAGCGGTCGGCACCGGGGAACTTGTCGAACGGGAAGCGCGGTAGCTTGACCACCACGTAGTCAAGCGCCGGCTCGAACGCGGCGACCGTGGTCCGGGTGATGGCGTTGGGGATCTCCGCAAGCCGCCGACCCATGGCGATCTGCGCCGCGACCCGGGCGATGGGATAGCCCGTGGCCTTGGACGCCAGCGCGGACGAGCGCGAGACGCGCGGGTTGACCTCGATGACCGCGTAGTCTCGCGAGTCCGGTGACAGCGCGAACTGGACGTTGCAGCCACCCTCCACGCCGAGCGCCCGGATGATCGCCAAGGCCGCCGATCGCAGGCGCTGGTGCACCGGGTCGGGCAGCGTCTGGACGGGCGCCACCACGATCGAGTCGCCCGTGTGGACGCCCAGCGGGTCGACGTTCTCCATGGAGCACACCGCGATGCACGTGTCGTCCGCGTCGCGCATCTCCTCGTACTCGATCTCCTGCCAGCCCACGAGGCAGCGCTCCACCATCACCTGGCCGATGGGCGAGAGGCGCAGGCCGGCACGCACCCGCTCCCGATACGCCTCCTCCGTGTCCACGATGCCGCCGCCCGTGCCCCCCAGGGTGAACGCGGGACGAATCACCGCCGGTAGCCCGATGTCCGCGAGGGCACGCTCGATGCCCGTCTGCCGCTCCTCCTCGGTCGCTCCCTCGATGATCACCGACGGGGCATACGGCTGGCCGATGCGGTCGAGCAGGTCCCGGAAGGCCTCCCGGTCCTCCGCCATCTCGATGGCCTCGATGGGCGTGCCCAGGAGACGCGTCCCGAAGCGCTCCAGCAGCCCGGCCCGGGCGACCTCCATGGCCAGGTTGAGCGCGGTCTGGCCGCCCAGGCCCGCGAGGATGCCGTCCGGTCGCTCGCGCTCCAGGATGCGCTCGATGGAGGCCACCGTGAGCGGCTCCAGGTAGACCGCGTCCGCGACATCGAGGTCGGTCATGATGGTGGCCGGGTTGGAGTTGAGCAGGATGGTCCGGACGCCCTCCTCGCGGAGCGCACGACATGCCTGGGTTCCCGCATAGTCGAACTCGGCCGCCTGACCGATGACCACGGGCCCCGATCCGATGATGAGCACCGAGGCGGGGCGCGGGCGACCACCCGTCGGGCGAGGGGCGCCCGGCTCGATGGCGATGGTCATGCGACCGACCTGACCCGCTCCAGGAACCGGTCGAACACGTCCGCGGCGTCGAGCGGTCCCGGCGACCCCTCCGGGTGGTACTGGACGGTCTCGATGGGCAGGGTCGCGTGCCGCAGGCCCTCCACCGAGCCGTCGTTGAGGTTGCGCTGGCTGACCCCGAAGCCCGAGCCCGCTGGGACCGTCGCGCCGTCCACGGTGACCTCGTGGTTCTGTGCCGTCACCTGGACCCGACCCGTGCCCAGATCCTCGATGGGATGGTTCGCACCGTGATGGCCGAAGCGCAGGCGCCGGGTCTCCGCGCCCGCCGCGCGTGCCACGACTTGGTGACCGAGGCAGATCCCCAGCAGGGGGCGACCGTCGGCGATGACCGCCCGTGCCAGCGCGACCGGCTCGGCGAGGCGTGCCGGGTCCCCAGGTCCCGGTGACAGCACGACACCCGCGACATCGGCACGCAGCACGTCCTTGGCGGTGGCTGTGTGTGGCAGCACCCGCACCCGCGCGCCGCGGCGTCGGAGCGAGCGGATGATGTTGGCCTTCAGGCCGTAGTCGACGACGGCCACGAGGGGGCCACGGTCACCGGCCTCGTAGGGTGCGGCGATCGAGACCTGGCCCACGAAGTCCTGGTCCTCCCAGCGAGGCACCTCACGCGCCCGGTCGATGGCGTCATCGACGTCGGTCTCACCGGGTGCGGTGATGATGGCCCGTTGGCAGCCGGTCTGACGCAGGTGCCGCGCGAGCGCGCGCGTGTCGAGGCCCGCGATGGCGGGCACGCCGCTGGCCCGCAGGAGATGCACGAGCTGGCGGGCACGGCCCAGGACGGCCGCCGTGGCATGCCCCACCACCAGGCCACGGAGCCAAGGCCGCTCCGCCTGGTCATCGCCGGACAGCCGACCGTGGTTGCCGATGAGGGGATAGGTCATGACCACGACCTGCCCCGCATACGAGGGGTCGGTGGCGACCTCCTGGTAGCCGGTCTGCGCAGTGTTGACCACGAGGTCGCCACCCGACGCCACCGGAGCCCCGAAGGACATGCCGTGGAACACGGTCCCGTCCTCGAGCGCCAGGAGGGCCGGCCCATGGGCACCGATGCGCGGGTCAACGACGGCGTCCGCGGGCACGGGCAGCCGCACGCGCTGGGCGGCCGCGCGGACGTCGACGGGGTGGGTCACGGGCGGGTGGGCACGCGACCACCGCGCGCAGCGGGGCGGCGGGCGGGACATGACGACA
>DAOTUX010000394.1:0-6522 GCA_034436475.1 Chloroflexota bacterium
GACGGCACTCCTTCGAGGAGGTGTGCCGCATCGCGTCGGGGATCGGCTACCGATACCTGGAGCTGTCGCCGCGGGACGACATGTTCCCGTTCTTCGTCCACCCACGCGCCGACCGGGCCACCATCCGGGCCGCGCTTGCCTCCCTCGACGCCACCGGGATGGAGGTGGCCTCGGTCCTGCCCCTGTATCGCTGGTCGAGCCCCGACGAGGATGAGCGCCAGGCAGCGGTCCGCTACTGGAAGCGCGCCATCACGCTGACCGTGGATCTGGGCTGCACGACCATGAACTCCGAGTTCAATGGCCGCCCCGAGCAGGCCGACCGCTGCGAGGCGCAGTTCTGGCGCTCGATGGAGGCGCTCCTGCCCGTGCTCGAGCGGGAGGGCGTCCGGCTCAACCTCGAGGCCCACCCGGACGACTTCGTGGAGCTGAACGGACCCGCGGTGCGGCTGGTGCGGGCCATCGACTCGCCGCTCGTGGGCTATGTCTACTGCGCGCCCCACACCTTCCACCTGTCGGGCGCCAGCGGCTCGGACGTCGCGTCCATGGTGCGCGAGGCGGCGCCCCTGCTGCGCCAGGTGCACGTGGCCGACTCGTTCGACCACCGTGCGTCGTCGGGCCTGCGCTACATCCTCAACCCTCCCGGCACCCCCGCGCGCATCCACCAGCATCTCGACCAGGGCGAGGGCGAGGTCGACTTCGACGCCCTCTACGCAACGCTCCGGGAGGTGGGCTTCGATGGCATCGCGACGGCATGCGTCTTCGCGTGGGAGGAGCGCGCGGCCGAGTCGTCGCGCCTGATGCTCGAGCGCATCACGACGGGACTCGGGCTCGGCTGAGCGCCCCGCGCCGCGCCAGCCTGGCGAGACGGCGCGTCAGGTCGCGCTCGATGCCCGGTTGTGGCTGGCCCAGGAGCCGCAGCCGCGCGGCGAGGGCCTCGGCTCGCCGGGCCACGCGGGTCGCCCCCTCGAGGTCCCG
Source organism: Chloroflexota bacterium (assembly GCA_034436475.1). Classification (GTDB taxonomy): domain Bacteria; phylum Chloroflexota; class Limnocylindria; order Limnocylindrales; family CSP1-4; genus JAFMJV01. Next base: position 976 of record DAOTUX010000394.1, read on the forward strand.
CGCGCCGTGCTCCAGGGCCTTGGCAACCTGGACCCAGGCGTGGGGCGCGGTCGGCCCGCCCTCCAGGGCCACCGCCTCCCAGGCGGACCGTGCCTCCTCCCGCCGCCCCAGGCGGCCCAGTGCGCGGGCCCGCTCCCGACCCAACTGCACTTGGAGCTCCCGTTGCTGCCACGGCAGGGCGAGCGAGCCCAGGGCGCTCTCGTAGCACCGGAGCGCCTCCTCGTGGCGGCCCTTCCCGCCGTACATGCGTCCCAGGCCCATCAGGTCCCGCGGCGGGACCGTCATGCCAGCCTGGGTGCCGTGCCGCGCGGGCAGGACGTCGTGGGCGAGGATGCGCAGGAGCAGCGCCAGCGAGACCACGTCCTGGTGGTTGTGCTCCAGGATCGCGGGGAGGACGCTCGCGTCCCGCTGACGGAGCCACGCCAGGTACAGCCCCGGAATGAGCGCGCCCGGCAGGTCGGCGTGACGACCTACGCCCGCGATGCCCGCCTCCACGGTGGCCAGGCGGGCGTCCGGCAGGCGGTGGCGCCACAGGTGCCGGGCGAGCGGCAGCAGATCCAGGTGGTCGGCCACCGGCGGCGGCCGCCGGCCGTGGAGCCGGTAGCGGCTGGCCACCAGCGGCCAGTCGAAGGCCCGGCCGTTGTACGTGACGAGGACCGCCTCGGGTGGCACGTGACGCTCCAGCGCGTCGAGCAGCGCGGGCTCGTCCGGCTGGTCCGGCAGCAGCAGCTGCCGGACGACGAGATGGTCCCCGTGCCACCGACCGAGCGCGACCAGGAAGGGGAGGGTGCCGGCGGCGGTCCCCAGGCCCGTCGTCTCGGTGTCGAGGCACACGATGGGTCGCGAGGGGTCGATGGCGTGCGGCAGGTCACGCAATCGCCAGAGCGCGGTGGGCAGCGTGGTCCGACGCTCCACCACGACCACCGCGCCGCGGTCGCTCGCAATGACGGCGCCACCCACGCCCCGCGCCATCGCGGTCGCCATGCTGGCCCCGCCCCGCCGCGCCGAGGGCGCGGCGACCGCGGAGCTCGACCTGCTCGGCCGCTGGGGTGCGTCGGCGGCGGCCAGGGCCGCAGTCGCGCGCGGCGGGGCGTCGACGGTGGTGGCTCGCTGGTCACGCAGCCGGTCAAGCCGTCGTGCTCGCACGCGGCTCTCCGAGGGGTGCACCCCCGGAGTGTCACCGGTCAGCGGTGCCAGCTCGATCGTCACGCCGCGAGCCGCATCCCCGCCAACTGGCGCAGGAGGCGCGTCGCGGACGTCCGGGCATCGGGCCCGGTCGCACCCGCATCGGGCCCGACGCAGCCTGGGCACCCGGTCCGGCAGTCGCACCCCTCCACCAGGCTGCGCGCTGCCTCGACCAACTCGGTCGTCCTGTCGAACAGCCGGGTCGACAACCCCACGCCCCCGGGGACGGTCTCCCACAGGTAGACGACGGGACGCCCCAGGTGGGGCGACCGGACCTGGGCGACCATGCCCAGGTCGCGGGGGTCGCTCATGACCAGGAGACAGGAGACCGTCCGAAGTGCGCGGCCGGCGCCCAGCAAGGCCCGGTCCAGCTCGTCGCGCCGCCAGCCGGTGGTCGCGTCCTCGGCCAGGGCCAGCCACCACGCGGTGCTGTGGAGCTCCGTCTCGGGCAGGTGGATGCGGCCCCAGCCGAGGTTCTCGTGGGTGTCCAGCTTGAGCTTCTTGTAGAGGCTCGCGAGGGTCGACACCATGACCTCGCCATGTGCACGCGTGGCGGCCCGGCGAGGCCCCACGTCCAGCGGCTCCTCCGCGAACACCTCGAGCGGCTTGAGGGTGACGGCCAGGTCGGCCTGCGTGTAGTGGTCCACGTCGACCGGACGCACGTACGCCTTGCGCTCTCCCCAGTCCAGACGGTCGACGTGATACTGGCGGGACTCGTGGAGGTAGATCGCGTCCTCGTGGACGAGCGTGGGCGCGCTGAACAGGTCCACCTCGCCGATGACCGCGGGGCGATCGCCGCCCGTGTCGATGATGACCACGTTCTCGGGCGCCGCGACCCGGAGGCTCACCTCTGACGCCGGGAAGTTCTCGCTCGCCCAGTACCACCGCTCGTCATCCGCCTGGCGCACGTGGCCCTCCTCGGCCAGGAAGGCGAGCAGGTCGTCAGCGGGCGCGGGCCCGAACGCCTCGCCCGCCTCGAAGGGCAGCTCGAAGGCGGCCGCCCGGATGTGGGCCAGCAGGACGTGGATGTTGTCCGGGTCGAGCCGCCTCCTCGGGCAGGCCCTCGAACAGGAACGCGGGATTGGCTGCCACGTAGCGATCGAGCGGTCCGGCCCCTAGGACCACGACCGCCGCGCTCGCCCCCTGGCGACGCCCGGCCCGGCCGATCCGCTGCCAGGTCTCGGTGATGGTGCCTGGGTAGCCCGCGAGGACCGCCACGTCCAGGTGGCCGATGTCGATGCCCAGCTCGAGGGCGTTGGTGGACACGACCCCCAGGATCTCGCCCGAGCGCAGGCCCGACTCGATCGCGCGGCGCTCCGACGGGAGGTAGCCGCCCCGATAGCCCCGGACCCGGTCGGCCGGCCCCCGACCGTCCCGCATGGCGTCACGCAGGGCGCTGAGCAGCAGCTCCACCTGGACCCGGGAACGGCCGAACACGATGGTCTGGCGCCCGGCGCGCAGGAACGCGAGGGCCACGCGTCGGGCGAGGCCAGAGGCACCGGGCCGGATGCCGGGGCGCGGGTCACGGACCGGTGGGTCGAGCACCACCACGTGCTTCTCGGCGGCGGGCGCGCCGCTTCGGTCCACGACACGCAACGGCCGGCCGACGAGGAGCTCGCCCAGCTCCGCGGGGTTCCCGATGGTGGCCGAGCAGCACACGATGCGGGGGCGCGAGCCGTAGTGGGCGCAGATGCGCGCCAGGCGGCGCAGGACGTTCGCGACGTGGCTGCCGAAGATGCCGCGATAGCCATGCGCCTCATCGATCACCACGTACCGGAGCTGCTCGAACAGCTGGAACCACGCGGTGTGGTGCGGCAGGATCGCGGCGTGGAGCATGTCCGGGTTGGTGACCACCACCTGCCCCGCGGCCCGGATGCGGCCCCGGATGGATGCTGGGGTGTCCCCGTCATAGACGTCGGCCCGGACCTCGAGTCCCGCGAGCTCCCCCAGCCCTCGGATCTCGGTCAGTTGGTCGCGTCCGAGGGCCTTGGTGGGGAACAGGTACAGCGCCCGGGCCGCCGGGTCCTCTGCGATGGCCTGGAGCACCGGGAGGTGGTAGCACAGCGACTTGCCCGACGCGGTGGGTGTGGCGACCATCACGTCCTCGCCTTCGTGCAGCGCCCCCATGGCCTCGACCTGATGCCGATAGAGCGCGGGCATGCCCCGCTCCTCCAGCGCCCCTCGGAGGCGTGGGTCCAGCCAGGACGGGACGGGGACGAGGTCCGCTGGCCGCGACGGCAACACGCGCCGCGCGACCAGCGCATCGGCCACCTCCGGGCTGGCGAGCAGCGACTCGAGCGCCTCGGTCACGGGCATCGGCTGGTGGATGCGCATGACGTGTGCCTCCCTCTCGACGCGATGGCGGACCCAGGACGGGCCGTGTGCGCCATCATACCGACCACGCGTTCTGATCGCGTGGCACCGCGCGAGACCTCCCGGCCCCCCTGACCGAGCACGCGTCGTGCCTGACCGCCGCGTTTGACACGAGGCGCAGTGCGCAGCTACGATCCGCGCCACGATGCCACGCCTGCCGGGCCTGCCCGGATCGCGCGCCGCTCGCGACCCCCGAGACACCTCGGATGCCCCGACGACCACCTCGTATCGCGACGCGGCAGTGACGCTGCCTCCCAGTCCCGTCGACACCATCACCAACGGGGCGCGGGTGGGTCGACAGGCATCGGTCGTGGCCGCGCCTCGCCGCGAACTGGCCATGGAGCGCCGTGCGGTCGTCGCCGTGGTGGCGCTGGTGGCGGGCATCCTGGGTGCCGGCGCGCTGTCGAGGTCCATCTCGGACGTCATCGAGACGCGCGCCCAGGTCGCCGATGCGCAGGCCCTCAACGAGGCGATCCGGGCCCAGGTCGAGGCGGGTCGGCGTGAGGTGGCGTTCGCACAGGGCGTGGCCTACCGGCGCTTCGCGGCTCGGGGCCTGGGCTATGGCCGGGGCCGCGAGGAGGCGTTCGCGCTCCGTGATGGCGCGCCGCCGCCCCCGTCCATCACGCCCCTGGGTGCCGGTCAGGCAGCTGCCGGGGAGGACGTCCTGGGGAGCTTCGTGGAGTTGCTGCTCGAGCCCTAGGGCTGGGCGCCCGCGCGAGTGGAGGCCACCACCGGCTGCCAGCCGTCGTGCCGGACCCGCAGGTCGAGATACAGCACCGCCAGCACCACCCCGCCCACAGGAGCGAGCAGCGTCGACACGAGGCCCGACAGCAGGGCATCGCTGGCATCGGCGAGGCCCACGCCCCTGGCGAGCCCCTCGGTGAGGATGGCCGCCAGGACCTCCAGGAGCGTCGTGCCGATGATGGTCATGACGAGGGCCATGATGCCGAGCACTGCGAACGCCCGCCACGTGTGTCCCGCGGTCAGCGACCAGCTGCGTCGCAACGCCTCGATGGGCCCGACCGGCTCACCCGCGAGCACGGCCGCCGGCAGCGCCAGCCGCACGATGACGACCACGGCCAGCACCACCGCCGACACCCCGATGACGAGCGCCAGGAAGACGCCCGGGCCACCGGTGCCGCCAGCGGGTGTGGGCAGGGCCGTGAGTGCTCCCGTGGTCAGGGCCACGGCACCAACGACCACGCCCAGCAGGGCCAGCGAGGCGACCAGGCCCGCCGCGAGCGCGGGCAGGGCACGTCGCAGTGCGACGCTGACCATGGCGCCCAAGGTGGGCACTCGGCCCTGGTAGTCGGTGAGGACGGCCGTGGTGAACGCGAGGGTCGCAAGCGCCCCCAGGAGCGTGCCGATGACGGAGGTCCCCACCACGACCAGGAGCGCCTCCAGGATCGCCTGTGCCTGGGCGCGCGTGGGCTCCAGGAACCTCGGCGCATCCGAGTCGAGCCCAGCCACGAGCGGCGCCAGCGCGCCACCCAGGCGCTGCTGCGCCGCGGCGTCCACGAGCGATGAGGGGAGCTGGAACAGGGCCGAGACCGCGAGCAGGGGCCCAGCGTGTCTGCGGATGATGCGTCCCGCGACCTCGAAGACGCCCATGATGGGCATCGGCGCGAGCCTGGGCAGCGGTGATATTCCCGGGGCACCCTCCCGGCTCTGTGCCTCCTCCTGGGTCAGGCCCTCGTCCGGGTCGCGCGCGTGGTCCCCCGACCGGTCCTCCGGGTCGTCAGAGGGGTCCCATCCGCGCGGAGGGCCTCCCGAGGTCACGTGTCCTGCCGGGGCGACGTCCCATCCTGGTTGCCGAGCAAGCGTGCCGCGACCGCGTAGCCCACCGCGGCACCAGCACCGCCCAGCACGATGAGCGCCGACAGCAACCCGCGGAAGCGCAGGCGCAGGCCGCTCAGGCCCAGCCGGAACCGCCAGGTGAGCACCCGCAGGATTGAGGCCACGATTCGCATGCGTCGATTCTGACAGGTC
>DAOTUX010000395.1:0-4074 GCA_034436475.1 Chloroflexota bacterium
ACATGGCCACCTTCACACCCGACTGGGACGGCAACACCGCGACGCCCACCCCGTGGCCGTTCGCCGATGTGGCGGTCCCGGACCTCCCCGCGGACGGGTCATCGGTCACGATGGTGCTGTCACCCGACCAGGTGGCGCAGGTGACCACGGTGCCCTCCGGCGGCGTGGGCGACCTGTACTACGAGGACGCCTCGGGCCAGCGGTTCCACGTCACGATCCGGCCGATGCTCCCCGACGAGCCCATCCCAGCCGACCTCGCCGCCTGACGGCGGCGGTCCCTCCCTCCCCACGGCCCGGCCATCCCAGCGGATGGCCGGGCCGTCCCATGTCCGGCGAGCCCGCCACCGTGATGACCGCCTGGGTGGCCCACCCGGTCAGGGGCAGGTCTCCCTGAGCGCGGCGACGGCCTCGTTGAGGTCGACCAGCGCCTTCTCCGCGTCCTGGAGCGCGGCCATGGAGCCGGCGTACAGTTGGGCGTCAGCGCCGCCCGCGGCGTGGAACGACGCCAGCCCGTCGGCCGCCTGGACGAACAGGTCGAGCGCCCCGACCGCGATCGTGTTGGCATCGGCCGCGAGCGGTGGGACAGGGTCGCCCACCTGGCTGGCGCGCAGATGTCGCACCTCGCCCGCGAACTCCCGCAGGGCCGCTCGGTACCCCGGGATGTCAAACCGTGCCAGCAGCCTGTCCGCATCGGTCCGGAGCGCCGTGACGCGATCGAACCGGGTCTGGGTGGCCGCGATCCACTCCGGCACGCCGGCGCAGGTCGGGTCGACCGGACGCGCCGTCGGCGCGGGCGGAGCCGGGGGCGTGGACGGGAGGGTGAGGCCCGCCAGCAGCGCGTCCCGTGCCGCAGCCTCTGTCGCGTAGAGCTCGGGAAGCGAGCGATGCTGGATGCGCACCACGACGGTGTTGGCCGCCCGGCACTCGTGGTACTCGGCGACGCTGCCACCTGACGCAGCTTCGATGTAGCTGTAGCCCACCCAGGCGCGCACGGCGTCGCCGCCCCGCACGCGCGAGCCATCGGGGTTGGTGAGGGGCACGAGGTTCCTGATCCTCCCGTCACTGACCTTGACCTGGAAGTTGGCGTCCGAGTCCTGGGCGCATGCGAGCGCGTCCCACGCGGGATCGATGACCCCGGACACGACGACCCGCGACGGGCCGTCCGACAGCCCGATGTGCTCGTACGCCTCGAGACCCTCGGCGGGGTACTCGATCCAGCGATCGTCCCAGGTGAGCGTGAAGCCCACGGTGGGTGCCGTGTAGCTGCCGCCACCGGGCGCCACGGTGGGGCCGGGCGCCGCGGTGGGGCCGGGCGCCGCGGTGGGTGCCGGCCCTGTGCCGCCGGGGATGCGCAGCCGGGCGAGCAGCAGGTCCCGCTCGGTCGCAGAGGCCGCGTACGTGTCGGGGGTGGAGCGATGCAGGATGAGGACCACCGCGTCCCCCGAGGTCCGGCACTCCAGGTAGTCCGCGACATCGAACTCGCCCGTCTGCTCCACGCTGACGTAGCGATAGGCGAGCCACGCACGGTCGTCCTCGACCCCGCTGATGGTCGCGCCGGAGCCATCGGTCAGTGGCGCGAGGTCCCGCAGGGTCCCCGCGTCGAGGCGGTCGAACAGCTCCTGGCGCGCGTTGCGCACACAGGCCTGGGCGTCGGGGTCGCGCCCGATCCGACCCGCGAGGAGGACGGACGTGGCGCCCTTCTGGAGCCCGAGGCGAGACTCACCCTCCACAGGCGCCGTGGCATAGGGGACCCAGTCCGCGGGCCACTCGATGGCGAAGCTGCCATCGGGCGCCGTGAAGCCCTCGCCCGCCACGGGCGCCTCCGTGCCGACGGGCGTGACGCTGGTCGCGGGGATCGCGCCGCAGCCCACCGCACGCGTGAGGTCGAGGCCCGCATGCAGGGCCAGCACATGGCCACCATCGGCGAGCGTCTGGAACGGGGTTGCGGCGGTGAGCTGGGTGGTGGTGCTCACGTCCCCCAGGAGGGCCACGGGCGTGGGGTCGATCGCGTCGCACGTGCCACCATGGATGACCGCGAACGTGCCCGTGGGCGCCCCGACCACGAGGAGCTGCACGCTCGTGCCGCCGGTCGCCACAGGGCCCAGCAGCGCCAAGCCACGGACCCCGTCGGCACCCACGGGTTCGATGACCACCTGTGCGATCGTCGGGACGGGCGCCTGCCCGACCACCGGGGACGAGCCGGCGAGGGCACAGGCGATGAGGGTCGCGACCACCCGGAGGGACCGAAATGAAGCCATCTCCACCCTCGGCTGCGCTGCCTGGGCGGACTGGGCGCCCGGCGCCGCGATGATAGGTAGGCCCTGTCCGCAGGGTCAAGGCTCAGGATCGCGTGTCTCGGGAACGGGCTCGCACAACGGCCCTAGGACAGGTCAGGGTGCGCCGGAGCCCAGCCGCTCCTTGACACGCAGGATGCGCTCCCACGAGGCCGCCAGTTCCGACCGGTCGAACGCCCCGTCCTGGGCGGCCCGGAGCAGGCGCCGGAAGATCCGGTCGGTGGTCTTCTCGGAGCCGGTGAGGAGCACCATGTCCGTGCCGGCCCCGACCGCGCGGACCGCGAGGTCACCGGCCGACACGTCCCTTGCCGCGGCCGTCCCATCGAGCGAGTCGGTGATGCTCACGCCCTCGAAGCCCAGTTCGTGCCGCAGCAGGTCCACGGCGATGGCGCGCGACCAGCCGGCCGCGGCATCCGGGTCATACGCGGTGTACGCGGCGTTGGAGAGCATGATCAGGGGCACGTTGCTCGCGATGGCGCGCCGATAGGGTCGCAGGTCCGTCTCCAGGGTCTCGCGCGAGGCGCGGATCACGCCGGCGGACCGGTCGGTGTTCCGGGTCGCGAGCCCGATCCCCGGGAAGTGCTTCATGGTCGCGAGCACCCCGCCCTCCGCGAGTCCGCGCGCGAACGCGGCCGCGAGTCGCGTGGTGGTCGCGGCATCGGATGAGAACACCCGACCCTGGCGGTCCATGAAGGACCTGCCCGATCGTGGGATGTCCGCGACGGGGGCGAGGTCGGTGTTGATGCCCAGCGAGGAAAGGGCGCGACCGGTCCGTCGGCCCTGTCGGAGCGCGACACTCGCCTTGCCGGTGCGTCCCATGGCTGGCGCGGACAGCGTGGGCGGGGCCCAGGGGACCCGTCGCACATCGCCGCCCTCCTGGTCGATCGCGATGAGCAGGGGTGGCTGACCACCCTCGCGCGCGGCGCGCTGGAGACGCCTCGTGAGGGCACGCACCTGCGCGGGGGAGCGCACGTTCGACGCCAGCAGGACCACGCCGCCCACCTCACCCCGCCGGACGCGTCTCAGCAGCTTGGCCGAAGGCTTGGTGCCGCCCATGCGGACCATCAGCTTCTGCCCGATGAGCGCCTCGAGGGGCGGGGTCGGGGCGACCTGCGCGACCACGCCATCGCAGACGGCCTCGAGCACCTTGCCGAGGGCGCTCAGCAGGCTGGGGCCGGCCAGGAGCCGCGCCGCGACGGCGTGGCACGGGTCGGCGGTGTGCGCCGAGCCCGGGGCACCGGACGGCGCCTGCGCGCCCGATGGCACCAGGGTGCTCGTCGGCCCTTGGGCGCCCGATGGCGAGTGGAGCGCCAGGGCGAGCAGGAGGCCCATGACGAGGGCGAGGACCAGCGGCCGATGAGGTCGGTTCATGTCCGAGCCCAGCGTAGCGCGTGCCACCAAGAGTCCTCGGAGGGCCCCCGGACGCCGGCGCGAGGACCTTCGCGCGACTCGTCCCGGTCCCCGAGGTCGTGTCGCCTACTCGGGGGTGGTGGCCCTAGGTGCGAGCGTCCGCATGCCGCCGCGAGACGTACTCCCCCGCGGGGCTGCGGAAGCCGACCGCGAGCCGGTTCCAACCGTTGATGGCGACGATGGCGAGGGTCAGCGCCACCTGCTCGGCCGGCGCGAACTCCGAGGCCATCCACGCGTACACGTCATGCGGGGCGCCCGTCTCCGAGACGAGCGTGAGCGCCTCGGTCCACGCCAGGGCCGCCCGCTCGCGGGGCGTGAAGTCAGGCCCCTCGCGCCAGACCGGGATCATGGCCAGGCGCAGCGGGTCCTC
>DAOTUX010000396.1:0-11310 GCA_034436475.1 Chloroflexota bacterium
GGGGCGGACGCCGACGAACCCGAGTACGTGCTCGACGCCGATACCCAGGCCCTCCTGCGCGCGGCGCTCCAAGACCTCGCGGGCCTAGGCTCAGGCGACGCATGGCGCGATCTCCAGCCTCCGCCCGAGGCTCGTCCGGCGATCGTCGCCGTGACCTCGGACATCGGCGAGGCGCCCGCGGACGATCTGGCGCACATCATCGAGGCCGGGGTCGCCGCCAAGGCGGCCCGAGAGGCGCGCGAGGCGCGCGAGGCCGCCGAGGCCGCCGAGCTGGAGCAGGTGCGCCTCGAGGCGGAGCGCCAACAGCAGGCGGAGGCGGAACGGGTCGCCGCGGAACAGGCCGAGGCACAGCGGCTCGCGTGGCAGGAGTACGAGGCTCAGAAGGCCCAGTACGAGGCGGACCTTGCCGCGTGGGAGGCCGCCGAGGCACGACGCCTCACGGAGCCAGCGGCGGAGCCCCCGATGGACGAGCCAGGTGAGACCGGGCCGATCGCGGCCGTGGCCGGCGCGTACGTGGCAGACGCGACCGAGGCAGACGCCGTCGAGGTCGACCAAGCGACAGCCGAGCCCATCGCGGGCGCGGTGCCCACGCTCGTGGCGGAGGGGGCCGATATCACTCAGACACCCGACGTGGCGCTGGGGCTCGAGGCGCAGGAGCCCGATGAGTCAGTCTGGGACACCCTCGTCGGCGCACTGGGTCCTGACATCGCCGCCGAGGCTGGTCTCGAGCCCCCGTCAACCCGACCACAGCTCCCGCCCGTCCCGCAGGTTCCGCCACCGCCGGCCCCCAATGGTGCCTGGCAGATGGGGGGACCGCCGACGGAGATGCCGGGCTGGGCACCGCCGCCGACTCGCGGATTCGGGCCACCTGCCGCACACTGGGCCGGGGGCAGACAGCCGGTCGGTCATGGCATCGACGCACCGCTCCGGAGCGGCGTCCGGCCCTGCCCGCGTTGTGAGCTGGCACTCTCCGCGAACGCACGCTTCTGCCGGCGCTGCGGCCTCCCGCAGGGCTGACTCGGCGCCCTCAGAAGACCCGCGACACTGGCTGCTGGGAGCTGGCCTGGACATCACGCGCCCGCGCATAGGCTGCGCCGAGCAACAGGAACTGGAACAGCCAGTTCAGCCACACCAGCGCGATGAACACCGAGGCGATGAGACCCAGCCCGGTGAACCCCGCGACCAGCAGTGGGGCGAGCGCCCCGAAGAACGATGTGAGGAGCCCGATCGCGGAGCCCGCCACAATCGCTGGCGGCGCTGCCGCCCGCCACGCCGGCGGCTGGATGGGTAGGAGCAGATAGCACGCCAGGCACACGAGCCATGCGATGCCCACCGCGACCAGCGGCGACACGAAGGGCAGCAGGCCGTCCACGGGAAGGTGCAGGAACGTCACGACGACCGACACGACCGTGCTGGCCGCGAAGGCGGTGAGGACCGAGATCACCACGATGGCGACCGCGATGATGCCGCGAACCCGTCCCATGAGCGGGTCTCGGCCCCGCCGTGCGGGGAAGAACCGGTTGATGGCACCGTCGATGGCCAGGTAGAAGCCACTGGCGCCCCACAGGAAGCCCAGGAAGCCCACGATCGTGCCCATGCGCGCGCCGCTCGTGAGGTTCTCCACGATGCCCCTGGCGACCGACTCGAGCGGGGGCGCCCGCTCGATGACCCAGGCGATGACATCGGCGCGCGTCTGAGCGTCATCCACCCAGAGCACCAGGACGCTCCACAGCAGCAACAGCCCGGGCACGATGGCGAACAGGGCGGAGAACGCGAGCCCGGACGCCAGGAGCCCGCCCCCCGCCGCGTTGTAGGCGTCCATCACGGAGATCATCCCGCGCACCGGTGGCACGCGTCGGATGCGCCGCTCGAGCGCGCCGATGCGCTCCCGGAACGAGAGGCGCGCCGTGTTCATCGCGCCCCGGGTTGGGCGCGCATCAGTCGGATGCGGCGCTGCTCCCGCCCGCCGCGCGGGTCGGTGTGGCGGAGGACGAGCCGCTCGTCACGGGCGTGTCCTTGCTGGCTCCCTGCCCGGCCGAGCCACCCGGTGCCTCGGAGGCGCCAGCGCCGCCGCCTCCGGTGGCCTGCGGTGCGCCCGCATCGGCTGTCGTGCCACCGTCGGGCGGCTTCGCCGTGGTCGCCTTCGATCGGACAGCATCGCGCGCATCCTTCTTGGCCCAGCCGGAGCCCTTGAACACGATCGCGGGGGTCGAGAGGGCGCGCTTCAGAGTCCCGCCGCAGCGCTCACAGGTGGACGGCCCGGGTGCCGAGATCGCGTGGATCACCTCGACCACGTGACCGCAGGACTCGCACACATAGTCGTAGATGGGCACCGCCTACCCTCGGACCATGCGCATGCCGCACTTGGGGCAGTAGAACGCGCGCTCGTGGGCTGCCGCGAAGCCACAGTGGCCGCACACGAGGCCACCGGGTCCGCCCTTGGGCATGGGCAGCCCGGGAGCCACGATGCCGATGGCCTCCTTGCTCCCCAGGATGTTCGTGAACAGCGTGCCGAGGATGCGGCTGGCGTTCCGGTCGGTGTCCCCGCGCACGCCCTTGCCGCCCCACGCGGTGATGCCGCGGACGATCATGTCGCCGGTCTGCTCGTCCCAGTGGGAGATGACGCCACCCATGATGGCGTCGTACTCGGGGAACCCGGATGTGTCGGTCTCGCCGGCCAACTGCGCGAGCACGATGGTCTCGAACGCCGGGTCATAGACATCGAGGAGCGCGAGCACGGACATGCCGTGGCGGACCTCCGGGGGCTGGTCATGGGTCGCGTGCAGCCATGCCAGGCCCATCTCCGGCCGCAGGAGGTCGGGGGCCGCCCGATCGGCGCTGGAGTCGAGCGGCGGGACCACGGTCACGCGGCCCCGATGGGCGACGTCCGCCAGCAGGTTGGGGAGCGCCGCGAGGGCGTTGGGACCCGCGGTCATGCGGACGCCCTGACTGGCCTTGGCACGATACGTGAGCTTGAGCTCGTGATCGTCCACGATGAGGCCGTCGGGCGAGGGCTCCATGATGGGCGTGGGCGGCTCCTCGGGACGTCCCATGATTCGCTTCTTCAGATCGAGTGGCACGGGGTCCTCCCTCGGTGGGGGCGCGGGAACTTGCGGAGTGGAGCGGATGGTACCGCGTCATCGGTGCGGTATGGGGAGGTCCTGATGGTCCGGGGGGCAGACCCTACGCGGGTCCGGCCGAGTGCTCGCGCAGTCGCTCGACCCGCTCGGCCAGTTCCTGGGCGCGCCTGCGCGCGCCCTCCACCACGGCGGCGGGTGCCCTGCCGGTGAAGGCCGGGTCATCCAGGCGCGCGCGCGCGGCCTCGAGATGCCGTTCCGCCTCGGCCAACTCCTTGGCGACCCGCTCGCGGTCGCGCGCGGTGTCGGCCTGGGTCGCGGCCAGGATGGCCTCCGCCTGGTCGGTCACGACGGCCAGGGCCCCGTGCGCCTCATGGAGGACCCCGGGGTCATCCGCGAGGCTCACCCGCACCCGGGCAAGGCGCTCGACGCCGTCCTCAAGGCCACGGAGCGCCTGGAGCAGCCCCTCGGACCGCGGCACGATGGTGGCTGCGAGCCATGTCGAGGCGGCGATCCCCGCATCCGTCCGCGCGTTCCGGATGGCCGTGATGAGTTCCAGCAGGTCAGCGGTCCCGGCCGCCAGGCCCGGGTCGACGCCGGTCACCGCGCCGGCCGGCCAGCGCGCCACGATCAGCAGGTCGGGATCGTCGGGCGCCTTGGGCAGTCGCGCCCAGAGATGCTCCGTGATGTGGGGCATGATCGGGTGCAGCAGCCGCAGGTAGCGGTCGAGCACCCACGCCAGTACCTGCCACGTGGCCACGCGTCGGTCGGCGGGTCGGTCGGGAGCGAGCTGCGCCTTGGCGAGCTCTAGGTACCAGTCACAGAACTCCGCCCAGATGGCCGTGTGCAGGAGGCGCGCGGCCTCCCCCAACTGGAACGTGGCGTATGCCTGGTCGACGTCCGCGACCGTCGCGTCACAGCGCCCGAGGATCCAATGCTCCGCGGGCCCGAGCAGGCCTGCCGGGGGCACCGCCAGGATGGCGTCCGCAGGCAGCTCCGGGGGCCGTTGGGAGAGCACGTAGCGGCCCGCGTTCCAGATCTTGTTGGCGAAGTTCCGGGCCCCTTCGAGTCGCCCCGAGGAGAGCCGCTGGTCCATCCCCGCACTGAGCCCGTTGACGAGCGCGAAGCGAAGCGCGTCGGCCCCCACCTCGTCCACGATGCCCAGGGGGTCCACCACGTTGCCCCGGGTCTTGGACATCTTGGCCCCGTACGGGTCGCGGACCATGCCATGGAGGTACACCACGGAGAACGGCTCCCGTCCCATGAGCCACTCGCCCAGCATCATCATCCGCGCGACCCAGAAGAAGATGATGTCGTACCCGGTCTCCATCACCGTCCCCGGGTAGAACCGCTCGAGGTCGCTGGTGCGCTCGGGCCAGCCAAGCGTGCTGAACGGCCACAGGCCGCTCGAGAACCACGTGTCGAAGATGTCGTCGTCCTGTCGCAGCCCGCTCGCGGGCGCGCCACACGTGTCGCAGGCCGTGGGGCCGTCGGGCCGGTCCGAGACGCTGACGTGACCGTCCGCGCAGTACCACGCCGGGATGCGATGGCCCCACCACAGTTGTCGGCTCACGTTCCAGTCGTGGATGTCGGTCATCCAGTCGAAGAAGGTCCGCTCGAAGCGGGGCGTCACGAAGCGGGTCCGGCCCTCGCGCACGGCGGCCATCGCCCGGTCGGCCATGGGCTGGACGCGGATGAACCACTGGGTCTTGATGCGTGGCTCCACGACGTCGTCGCTGCGATCGCAGCGGCCGATGACCATCTCATGGGGCTGGGTGCCCGCCAGGTCGCCCGCGGCCCGCAGGTCCTCGACGATGCGCTCGCGCGCCTGGGCCACCGTCAGGCCGGCGTACTTCCCGGCGCCCTCGCTCATGCGTCCGTCATCGGTCATCACGTCGATGAGCGGCAGGTCATGACGGCGACCCGTCGCGAAGTCGTCGTGGTCGTGTGCGGGGGTGATCTTGACGGCCCCGGTTCCAAAGCCTCGCTCCACGACCTCGTCGGCGATGATGGGCACGGCGCGACCGGTGAACGGGATGAGCACCTGGCGCCCGATGAGCGCCTGGTATCGAGGGTCGTCAGGGTGGACCGCGACCGCCGTGTCGCCCAGCAGGGTCTCGGGCCGCGTGGTGGCGACCGTGAGGGTTACGGAAGGGTCGGGCGTCCCGTCCTCGCGGACCACGTGGTATCGGATGGACCATAGCGTGCCAGCGTGGGGCCGGCCCACGACCTCCCACGACCTCTAGGTCGGAGACACTGGTGCGACACCCCGGACACCAGTTGATGAGCCGCTCGTCGCGATACGCCAGGCCGTCGTCCCACAGCCGCTTGAAGGCCGTGCGGACCGCCTGTGCGGAGCCCTCGTCCATGGTGAACCGGAGGCGACTCCAGTCCACCGAGACCCCCAGGCGCCGGTGCTGCTCACCGATGACGTCGCGCGTCTCGTCCATGAACGCCCACATGCGCTCGAGATAGCGCTCGCGACCCAGGCTCGCGCGCGACTCCCCCTCGTTCGCGAGGATGCGGTCGAGGACCACCTGCGCCGCGATGGACGCGTGATCGACACCCGGCAGCCAGAGCGTGGCGTGCCCCTGCATCCGGGCGCGTCGGACCAGCGCGTCCTCGACCGCCGCCGTGAGCGCATGGCCCATGTGGAGCGCACCGGTCACGTTCGGCGGCGGCTGGATGACCACGAAGCGCGTCATGCTGGCGATCGCTCGGGACCCCGCGCCGTCCGGGGCGAACACGTCCGCCTGGTCCCATGCCGCGCGCACGCTCGCCTCGACCTCGCTGGGTCGATAGGCGCTGCCGAGGTGCGCTGGGCTTTCGGTCATGGGCTCCTGCCGGGGTGCGCTCGCGGGCCCCACGTCCGCACGCGCACATGCCGGGATGCGGGTCGGGCCGGGCGGACGAGTGTACCGCAGGGAACCGCAATGCCACGCCTCCCTGTGGCCGCCCCATGGCGCGCCCGCCTGTGGCCGCTTTGTGCCGTCACGTATCGCGGGCGCGGGCTCGTGGCCCGAGGGTGCCTGTAGGCCGTCGGCCAGCACCGCGGGTCATACTCGCGCCA
This sequence comes from Chloroflexota bacterium, assembly GCA_034436475.1. Lineage (GTDB taxonomy): Bacteria > Chloroflexota > Limnocylindria > Limnocylindrales > CSP1-4 > JAFMJV01. Next base: position 6,148 of record DAOTUX010000396.1, read on the forward strand.
TGGCGAGGGCGTCGGGGTCAGGGCAGCGGCCGCTGGGGTGGCCAGTCATCGCCACCCTGACCGTCGTCGGCCTGGTCGGGCTCGCCCTGGTGGTCGTGGGCCTCGCGGGCGTGGGGCCCGTGACGTCACGCCCGTCGGTGTCCTCGCTCCCGTCCCACCCGGGCGGCAGCCCCACGGGCCCTGTCGCCACGGGCTCTGCTCCCACGGGCCCTGCCACCACAGCCTCCACCTCCGCGGGCCCCGCCTCCGCGAGCCCCGCGCGCGACCCGCTCGTCGACGGCCTCCTGGTGGAGGCCGACCTGCCGGGCATGGCCTCGCCGCTCGGACCCCAGGAGGGCACCACCTATGACATCGATGACGCGGCGTTCGAGGCGAGCGGCGGCATCCGCGTGGTGTCCCGCACCTGGCAGTCCCTGGCGGACACCGGGTTGGCGGCGGTCTTCGACTTCCGGATGCAGTTCCCCACCGATGCCGCCGCCGCCGCCTATCTCGAGGCCGCCGAGCCGGTCCTGTCCGAGGCGACAGCGACCGGGCAGTCGCCGATCCCCTCCCCCCCGGTCATCGGCAGTGACACGCGGGTCTACGGGCTCGAGGCACCCGGCGCGACCGGGACGGTGCTGCTGCGGACCTACCTGTTCCGGGTTGGGTCGGTCGCGGCCAAGCTGGTCGTGGGCGGCCCGGGCCTGGGCGCGATGACGGCGGACGGGCTCGCCCGGACCGCGGTGGCCCGCATGCTGGCAGCAGGGTCACCTGGGACCGGCTCGCCACGGCCGACCGTCTCGCAAACCGCCGAGCCGACCGTCACGGCCCCGCTGCCCACCGGCCAGGCGCTCGCAGCGCTGCTGCTCGACCATGTGCCGCCGGCGATCGGCCCCACGTGCGTGCCGGACACGCAGCGGCTGTGGCCCGGCGAGCTGGCGACCCTCGCGTGCACCGACCAGGCGTCGGGGGTGACCGTGACCTACAGCGGCTTCGATGGGTCGGCGGCCGCGGAGGCCGCCTTCGACGCCTCGCTCGAGACCATCGACCTGAGCCCGGTCGCCGACACGTGCGACCAGGGAGCCTATGTCGGGACCTATGACGTCGAGGACGAGGGGGTCGGCCGCGTCGCCTGCTGGGCGGAGCAGGGTGGCCAGGCCATCATGTGGTCGGACGACCGCCTCGCCATCCTCGCGGTCGCGGTGTCACCCACGCTCGACGCGGCCGGCCTGTACCTGTGGTGGCTGGACGCAGGCCCGGTCCCCTGAGCCGCCGGTGACCAACGGGGGCCGCCAGCCTCCGGGCGCGCACGGCGCACGTGGGCGCGCACGGCGCACGTGGGCGTGCCCCGCCTCCCGGCGCCACCCGACCTCGGGCGTGGCGGACCCGCGCTCACGACTGGTACCCGAGCCAGATGACCAGGCACAGCCACCACATGACCACCCCGCCGGCCACCAGGGCCACCGAGGCGGCGCGCGACAGGCGCTCCCGGAACGCGAGACCCAGCATCAGCCACAGGACGGGGAGCGCATCGACGACATAGCGGTAGCCGACCTGCGCGAACCCCGGGTTTCCGTGAGCGAGGTCCGGCACCAGGATCAGCAGCGCCGTGATGCCCGCCACGAGCGCGAGTCGCCCGCGTGCCTCGAAGACCCACCACAGGATGGGCATCGTGAGCAGCACCGACGCCCCGATGTGCCCGGGCACCACCCACGGGAACTCGTCCTGCCACTCGAGGCCTCGGAGGAGCATCGCGTACAGGCCCCCGGGGATGTACCGCCAGGACACGATGCCGTGCTCGTACCACGGCTCGTCGAGGACGCTCTCGCCCTCCACGTTGCGGATGAGGCCGTAGCCGAACTCCAAGGGGTCCCCGAAGCGCGCGAGGTTGTAGGCGCCTACCAGGGCCGCGGGCACGGCGAGCCCGATGAGCAGTCGCACCCAGGCGCCCCGCTGCCCGGGGCCTCGATAGAGATACACCAGGAGCGGCAGGGCGAGGCCGACCGGCAGCCGGGAGGCGGCACCCGCGCCCAGGAGCAGGCCTGCCAGGAGCGGCCATCGCCGATCGAGCGCGAGCGTGATGGACGCCAGGAGCAGGGACGCCGCAAGAAGCTGGGGCGCGAGGTGCTGACCCCCCGTGGTGGCCATCCACAGGATCTCGGAGCCGAAGGCCCACGACACGCTGAGCGCGAGACGTGGCGTCTGGGCAACACCTAGTCTCAGGAGCACGGCCCACACCAGGGCGACGCTCGCGCCACCGAACACGGCCCCGCTGACGTTGGTGTCCACCACCGCACCCGCCATCGCGAACGGGACCAGCAGCACGGACAGCAGAGGCGGGAACGGCGAGTACCAGCCACCCTCGGGCCGAGGCACCAGCTCCAGCCACGGGATGGGCTCGATGAGGTGCAGCCGTCCCTGGGCGAACGCCTGGGCGATGGGCCAGTGCGAGTCGAGGTCCGTCTGGCCCTGGCCGACCAGGAGGTAGAACACCCCGGCGATGCCGCCCAGGATCACGCCCGCCCATCGATCCATCGGTGCATGCTATCGGTCGGATGAGCGCCATGACCGGCCGGGCGGGCCGCAGACCACCATCCTGTGCCCCAGCGCAGGCCCACTGGGCCGCCTGGGTCATGGTGGCCCTGCTCCTGGTGGTCGTCTCCGGCGCGCGCGCCCAGGCGCCCAGTGCCGCACCTGCCCGCGAGACGCTGGTGGCGACGCTCCTGGATGCCGACGACCTCCCTGGCTTCACTGGCCGCGACCTCGGGAACCCCCGGGACCTGGACATCGACCGGCTCGCGTTCGATGAGCAGCGTGGCATCGAGCATGTCGCTCGCGCCTGGGTGTCACCGGAGCGAGGCGTCATCTTCGATCAGCGGATGCTGTTCCCCACGCCCGAGGCCGCCCTGGCCTACCTCACGGTCGCCGAGCCGACCCTGTCCGAGGCGGACGACGCCGGGCTGGCGTTGGTCACCGACGACCCACTGACCCGCGCCTCGCGCCATTGGGCGGGCGAGACGACAATCGGCGAGGAACGGGTGGCCATGGACGTCTGGCTCATCCCTGTGGGGCCGGTGGTCGCCAAGGTCGCCGCGACCGTCTTCGGCCCCGCGCTGGCCGATCGGCGCGACATCGCGGAGCGAGCCCTCGGGCGTCTCGAGGCGGCGTACGGTCCGGCGGCCGTATCGCCAACAGGGTCACCGGGCGCCCCGTCGGCCTCACCGGCGTCGGACATCGAACTCGTCCAGGCGCTCGCCCGGGCGGTCCTGCGGACCGGTGCGCGTGGCTGCGACGGCGACGATCCAGGACCCAGCCTGCCCGGCGAGGTGGTGGCGATGAGCTGTACCACGGGCGAGGTGGTGGTGGTCTACCGCCAGTTCACCGGCGCCGCGACCCGTGACGCCGCCTACGCGCTGCTGCTCCACGAGGTCCCCGAGCCCGATGGCACGGCGACCTCGTGTGCGGACGGCGCCTGGCGGGGGTCGGTCACGGAGGATGACCGCACCTGGGCGATGGCCTGCTGGGAGTCGTCGTCGGGACTGGTGCTGCTATGGACCGAACCTGCCCAGGCGGTGCTGGGCGCCATCCTGGCCCCGCCGTTCGCGGACCTGATGGGCCTCTGGGAGGCGGCGAGGTTCGTGGACGACGCACCCTGATCCGTCCCGGCACCGGCGCGGCGTCCAGTGGCTGCCCGCGCCGATCGCGCGGCCCGGAGCCGGTCTGGTCGTCCGCGTGTCAGGTCCACCCACCTGCTGGGTACGCGGTCAGTGGCCCGCCGGTGACGCGGCCGCGCCCTGCAGGTAGCGCTCCAGCCCCCGACGACCCGCGGGCGTGATGGCGTAGGTCGCACGGTCGATGCGCTGGAACCAGCCGTAGTAGTCCTTCTGCACGATCCGCCCGGCGTTCGGGACGTCGGCCGCCGCGCGCATCGCGGCGAGGGTCATGGGCCCCCGGGCGACCAGCAGGTCGGCGCATCGCATGGCCTCCTGGCGATACGCGGTGATCCGGGGCACGCGGGTCGAGGAGCCACCGGCGGTGGGGTCACCCGCGCGGCGCGCGTGCTCGCCGAGCAGCATCGCAGTCCGGCGCGTGGCCCGGCGCGGGGTGTAGGGCAGCGGGTCGAGCACCACCTCCACGTCCCGATCCACCACCAGCAGGCCACAGCCCACGCGCTGACACAAGCGGCGCACCTCGCGCAGCCGTCGGGGACGCTCGCCGACGGCGAGATAGACTCGATCGGTGAGCGCCAGCCGATCGACGCCCTGGAGCACGAGGGCGAGGCTGAAGCCGCGCTTGAGCTCGACCACCACCGGTGGCTCGGTGCCGCGCACGCCCACCACGTCGCAGCCCCGGACCTCGCCCTTGACCGAGTACCCCTGGGCCTCCAGGAACGCCTTGACCGGCCCGTAGAGGTCGGCCTCGGCGCTCGGTGGCATGGACCTGGTTCGCTGCGCCCGGTGTGCCGTGCCCCTACGCGCCGCGCTCGAGCAGTTCCGTGTAATTGGTCTCGTCCACGCCCCGGTCGACCTCCGCCTTGGTCAGCAGCAGCGGCGCGCGACCCTGGCGGATGGTCTCCTCGGTGATGATGCACCGCCGGACATCGGTGCGCTCGGGGATGTCGTACATCACGTCGAGCAGCGACTCCTCGATGATCGAGCGCAGGGCCCGGGCACCGGTCTTGCGCGCCTGTGCCAGTTCCGAGGCCGCCGCGATGGCACCATCGGTGAACACCAGGTCCACCTTGTCCAGTGACAGGAACTTCTGGAACTGCCGCGTGACCGCGTTGCGCGGCTCGGTCAGCACCCGCATCAGGTCGTCCCGGGTGAGCGCCGACAGGGTGACCGTGACCGGCAGCCGCCCCACGAACTCCGGGATGAGACCGAACTTGAGCAGGTCCTCGGGCATCAGGTGCTCCAGGATCCGCTCCCGCTCCACCTTGTCCTTGCCACCGTCGGCGCCAAAGCCCATGGAGCGCTTGCCGACCCGCTCCTCGACGATGCGCTCGAGCCCCTCGAACGCTCCGCCGCAGATGAACAGGACGTTGGTGGTGTCGATCTGGATGAAGTCCTGGTGGGGGTGCTTGCGCCCGCCCTGGGGGGGGACGTTGGCGATGGTCCCCTCGAGGATCTTGAGCAGCCCCTGCTGGACCCCCTCGCCCGACACATCGCGGGTGATGGACGGGTT
>DAOTUX010000397.1:0-59978 GCA_034436475.1 Chloroflexota bacterium
TCGCGCCCGAGCGCCACAAGGCCGCCATCGGGCGTGGGCAGGACGAGCTGGACCGTGCGGCCATCGAAGGCATCCGCCACCACCCCAAGATCCGTCCAGCCCAGGGGTGGTGATGCGGGGACGCGCTCCGTGGGGCGTGGCGCGAGGTCGTTGGTGGGCGTGGGCACCGTCTCACGGATGCGCTCCAGCATGGCCCCCGTCACGAAGGTGCCACCGACCACGATGAGCGCCAGCAGTGCCGCGACGAACGACCAGCGCGCTCCGGCCGAGGCGCGAGCGGGAGACCCCGCCCCGGTGACAGCGCGCACGACGGCCTCGCGGACCTGGGCCGGCGCGGGCGACCGCTCGAGCCCAGTCAGGACGGTCGCATCCTCGCGCAGGAGCCTCACGGCAAGGGCACACGCCGGGCACCCGGCCAGGTGGCGCGCGAGACCCTCGGCGTCCGATGCCGACAGGGGGAAGTCGATGCCGCCCGCTGCCAGCGCCTGCGCCCGCTCGTGCTGGTTCATCGCGTCAGCCCCGCCTCCAGGTCCAGCTCGCTGATGCGCTCCCGCAGCCGGATCCGGGCCCGAGTGAGGAGGCTGCGTGTCGCGCCCTCCGTACGCCCGAGGATCCGCGCGATCTCGCGGCCCGAGAAGCCATGCGCCGAGAGCAGGAGCGCCGTGCGGGCGTCCACGGGGAGCTGGTCGAGACCGCGCTGGACGAGCTCCCGTCGCTCGGCTCGCACCAGGCCATGCGCGGGGTCCTCGACGACGCCGCGCACGGCGAGCATCGCCTTGAAACGCTCGGCGACCACGAGCCGACGGCCACGGCTCGTCACCAGGTTCGCGGCCACGGCATACAACCAGGCACGGACATTGTCAGGAACCCGACCGGCCCGCACCTCCCGCAACAGGCGCATGAAGGTCTCCTGCGTCAGGTCCTCGGCGGTCTCCGTGTCACGCGTGGCACCCCGCAGGAAGGCATGGATGTCCCGCTGGAACGCGTCGTATGCCTCGACCACGAGCGTGCCCGCGTCCACGACGCGGCGCTCGAGCCCAGCGGGTCCGGGCCTCCCGCCGGTCAGCGATGGGCGGCGCGGATCGACCTCCGTGACCCAAGTGGGGCTGCTCACAGAAGATGCGACGTCCGGGTCGTCGGATCGTTGCGCGCTCGGCTCCTCGTCAGGTTGGACGTCGGTCACGACCGGCCATGCTAGCCCGTGACCGACCTATCCACGATCGTGGACGGGGCCCATGCAGATCGTGGACGGCCCGGGCCCCGGCACGCGCGATCCGTGGATGCGAGGGCTTCCATCGTCCGCTGCCCGCGCGTATCGTCATCCCTGCCCGGAGGGGCCGCGGAGACCGCGAGATCGACGGCGCAGGGAGCAATCCCAGCGATGTCGGGAGCGAGGTCATCGAGGTTCGTCCGGGCGCTTTCACATGCGCGACGCGTCGCTCAGCCACGCCGGACGCTCCCCTCACCGAGCGCACCCCTCATCTGCCATGCTCCGTGCACCACCGGCGCGTGCGCGGGAGCTGGTCCGGGGGCACCCACAGGGAGGGACACGAGGGATGAGCGCAGCTGACGGCTTCCTGGGCGCGATCGGCGCCGGTCGCACGTTCGAGGACCCTGGCACCTCGGACGAGGGACCGTCGACGACGCCGGGGGGCGATGCACCGTCCCCGTTCGATGCCCTCGACGGCCATCGGCTCGCGGGCCCGCAGGGCAGCCACCCCTTGGCGGGCGTCACCGCGGCCGACCTCCTGCGTCCGGCGACCGACGGCCTCATCGGTGGCATCGAGCTCGCTGGGCCGGTGCGCGTGGGCGAGGGCATCAGCGGCACGATCCGGGTCCGCACGACGCGCGCCATCAAGGCGCGCTCGGCAGCACTGCGCCTCATCGGCGTCCGTATCGCCGAGGAGTCACGCTCTGGGCGGTCACGTCAGGCGGACGCCGCGGCCGCCCTGGATGCCGCCAACGCGGCGCTCCGGGCCGCCCAGGGGATCGGTGGCGTGGGCACGGGGGGTTCCTTGTCGACGGGTGGCTCGTCGGGCTCGTCGTCGGCCGCGTCAGACACGGTCTCGTGGGTCGAGGTGCATGGCACCGTCATCGAGGAGCAGGCGTTCGTCGACCCGGTGCTGCCCACGCTCCTGGCCCCGGGCCAGGTGGTGGAGGCACCGTTCAGCATCCCGGCACCGCGTCTCGGGCCCCCGTCGGCACATGCGGGATCCGCGATGGTGGCGTGGGCCGTCGAGGCGCGCTGGGACATCGCCATGGGTGCCGACGAGCGGGTGGCGACGCTCGTGCCCGTGGGCCAGCACCCAGACCTGCTCCGATCGGGCGCAGTCACGCTGCCAGCCGGCGCCCTGTTCGACGTCGTGGACGACGAGGGGGCTCGACTCACGATCGACCCCGTGCCGCCGCTGGCCGCGGGCTCCCAGGTGAGCCTGGGGATCGCGTGGCCCGACGCTCCGGGCGGGCGCTCGGCGCGCGTCGAGCTGACCACGGACGTCCAGGCAGCGAGCGGCATCTCCGTGACCTCGCTCAGCGTGGCCGTGGACGATGGTGCCCTGCACGGCACCGCGGCGGCGCTCACGCTCCCCGCGGACCTGCCGCCCACCCTCGTCACCGATGGGCTGACTGTCGGTCATCGGATCCGGGTCATCGTGGATCGGCCCATGCGCCCCGATGTGGCCCGCGAGCGGTCGGTCGTCATCGTCTGACCGCGACGCACCACGGCAGCGCATGGCGTGTCGTGGCACCATCAGGCCATCAGCGACCTGACCACGGAGGTTCATATGCGCAGGATCGCGCTGGCCATCGCTGCCGGGCTGATGCTCGTGGCGACAACCGTCCTCGCGGCCGAGGATGATTCCAGCGGCGGTGTCGTCGCACCCCTCATGAGCGGGCAGGCCTTGGCCGATGCGCTCATGGAGTGGGACGGCTACGACTTCTCCGACGCCGGTGACATCTGGCCGGGCGCCCTGCGGTCAGGACCGTCGTCCGCGTCCGACCCCAATGACCCCTTCGGCGGCGATGGCACGATCTGGATCCTGCCACCGCTCGATGACCCGGCACATGTCCTGGTGGAGGCGCGGCTGTCGGAGCTGGGCCAGGCGTCCATCTGGGGCAACTACCAGCGCATCATGACCGAGCTGGGCCTCACCGAGGAGGAGCAGCAAGGGGTGTACGCCGGTCTCGGCGAGGTGCTGGGCGCCGGATATGCGTCCGCCAGCGACGACGAGCAGACCTCCCACGCCGATGCATGGTTCGCGGGCGGGGTCGCGCTGTGGCAGGTGCAGACCAGGGGGTTCGAGCCCGTGCCCGAGGGTCAGCCCGCTCCGCTCGTGCCGATGCCCGATGGCGGCGTGACCCTGGAGATCGTGCCGGACGGGCAGGAATCAGCCGTGCTGCCCATGCCCGAGCCGACCGCCACGCCGACCCTCGAGCCCACGGCCACGCCCCGACGGACCCCCAAGCCGACCCCCAGGCCCACAGCCACGCCCGCGTTCACGCAGGCGCCGGCGCCCAAGGACTGGGTGTGCGACGGCAGCGACTCGATCATCCCCGACCCGCTGTCCAAGGGCTGGAACATCCAGCGGGTCAACTGGGGTCGCCGCAGTGGCTATGACCGGATCACCATGACGCTCAGTCGCTACAACGCGCTGGGCGGCAACGGCACGCAGGCCATCACGCATGTCCTGCCCAGCGACCAGGTCAACCCCACGCTCAAGGTCAAGAAGCCCAAGGATGGGGACTGGTCGGTGGCGCTTGGCCTGTTCCAGGACGTGCGCCTGACCTGGACGCTCGACCGGGAGCTGACGGGCCTGGGTGAGGTCGAGGCGATCACGCTGGGCAAGGACAACAACGGGTACCCGTGGCTCGTGGTGGGCACGGACGAGGAGCCGTGCTACTCGCTCCAGATCCCTGCCTGGACCGCCAAGAACCCCAAGAACCAGCAGTCCATCCAGGTCTTCCTTGACATCAAGCACTGAGGCCGCCACCAGGCCTGTCCGGACGAGGCTTCGCCTATAATCCCGGGGCCCGGGCCGACATAGCTCAGCGGTAGAGCAGCTGTTTCGTAAACAGCAGGTCCTCGGTTCAAATCCGAGTGTCGGCTCCACCTTTCGCGCGTGACTCCCGAATTTGGGCCGGGCTTGGCGGCGTCCCTCAGAAATCACTGACCCCTGCGCTGACCCTGCGGTGCCTGCCCTCCCTCGACCCGACTACTGCTCGCACAGCTGCTGGAACACCGGATCGGGCGTCTCCCGTGCCGGGAGGACGGCGTTGCACCCACGCCTCTGCTGCACAAGGGCCTCCGGGCACGCATCGAGGCCCTCCCCGAGGAGCCCTGCGCACCGACCCCCTACTGGAGATGAACGTCGCGGAGACGACCTGGACGCCCTTCGCCGACCGGAAGGATGCCGTGCCCGTCCGGCTCATCGTGCGGTCCGTGCGGCCGACGCCCGGCCCCGGGTCTGGACTACCACCGGACGGTATAGTGAAGTCCTTGAGCGCTCACTTGAACAAGCGGGCGATGGACGGACGCGTTGTGAACGACGGTTTCATGACGCCCGTTCCTGATCGCCACATCAACGCGTCTCTTCGAGGGCTTTGACGAGCCGCTCGACTAACGCCGCCAGTTCGACTTCGACTGGACCGAACCCATGAGTCTGCCGATCCAAACGCGATCACTCCGTGCCGGTGCCTATGTCCGACAGCCGACGGGATACCGGGCATTCGTACCCGCGCCGCTCCCTCCTGACCCGCCGATCCGGATCGACGCCGAACTGCTCCGGCTGTTGTCCCTAGCCGATCAGGCGCTGGGTCGTCTCGACGGGATGGCGCACACCCTGCCGAACCCGGAGCTCTTCGTGGCGATGTACGTCCGCCGTGAGGCGGTGCTCAGCTCGCAGATCGAGGGGACGCAGAGCACGCTGGACGACGTGCTGACGTACGAGCTCGTGGGCGAGACCGACGCCCTGCCACGGGATGTACGCGAGGTCGTGAACTACGTCAGGGCCATGACCCAGGGCCTGGAGCGCCTCAAGACCCTGCCGCTCTCCCTCCGCCTGATCAGAGAGGTCCACGCCGAGCTCCTCTCCTCGGGTCGCGGTGCCACCAGGCTGCCGGGGGAGTTCCGCACCAGCCAGAACTGGATCGGACCGGAGGGGGGAACGCTGGCCACGGCAAGGTTCATCCCACCGCCCGTCCACGAGATGACGCAGGCCCTCGCGAACCTCGAGGCGTTCCTGCACAGCGTCCCTCGGCATCCCGACCTCATCGACTGCGCGCTCGCACATGCCCAGTTCGAGACTATCCACCCGTTCCTTGATGGCAACGGGCGGATCGGTCGACTCCTGGTGACATTCCTGCTCGTCACACGTGGTGTCCTCCGCCTTCCCCTCCTCTACCTGAGCTACTACCTGCGTCTCCACCGCGCCGAGTACTACGATCGCCTGACCGCAGTCCGAGAGGACGGCGACTGGGAGGGCTGGATCAAGTTCTTCCTTGACGGCGTGCGCGTGACGGCCGACGAGGCGGCGCGAACGGCCGGCGCGATCGTGCGGCTGCGAGACGAACACCAGGTCGTCGTCGCTCCACTCGGGCCCAACGCACTCAGGTTGATGGACCTCCTCTATCGACAGCCGATCGTGACCGCGACGGCGGTACGAGCCGGCTTGGGTGTGTCCTTCCCGACTGCCTCCAAGCTCATGAGCCAATTCGCAGCCCACGACCTGCTCGAGGAGTTGACGGGATACCGACGCAACCGGGTCTACCGCTACACCCCCTATCTCTCGTTACTCAGCGAGCCTGGCGAATCCGAGGCCGACGCCGGCGTGCTGGAAGCGACCAGGTCCAACCCGATCGCGGAACGCTTCCCGCACTGGCCGGAATCGCCCACTCCTGCGCACGCCGGTGACCCACTCGATGGGCCTACGTAGCCGGAGCAGGAACGGGAGGACGAGTCGAGGGGACCCCCGACGGTGCTTCGCCGGCCATGGTGCCTCGCGACCAGGCGAAGCCTGCCAGCCCTGCTGTTCCTTCCGATCCGCAGACAGCAGGTCCTCGGTTCAGATCCGAGTGTCGGCTCCATCTTGGCCCGCGCGGTCATCTCGACCCATCCGGACGGCACCCGATCAGCGCGCGACGACACCCTCGCGGCTGACCGCCCGCACCGGGCGGTCGTCCGCGTCGAACAGGCTCATCGTGAGCCACGTCCGATACGTCTCGCCGGGACCCACCCGATGCGCCTGACCGCGCTCGATGGCCGCGGCCAGGCCATCCGACGGGACCGCGGTCGCGGGCTCGATGGCCACGATCCGCGAGCGGCCGTGCCACGGATGGCCGGGACCACCCACCTCCCACCAGAACCACGCGTGCGGGAACGTGGCCGCATCCCACGCCATCGCCACGCCCAGGCCCGGCGCCACGCCCCGGATCGCCGCCCAGGGCTCCGCGCCGAAGTCGCTCAGATAGGCGAGCCGCTCGACCGGGCCCTCGGAGATCGCGCTCAGGTCCGCCGTGCCAGCACCAGAACGCGTGGCGATGGACGGCCATCGACCAGTGGCGCCGGGGGCGAGGTCCAGGTGCGGCACGACATAGCCCTCGTCCGTCCGGAGCGTGACCGTCGAAGGCATGTCGATGGTGGCTCCGGACGTGGCCAGGAACGCAGGGTGATGACCCCACAGGAACGGCTGCTCCGCATCGCCCTCCAGGCGCACGGTGCTCTCGATGCGCAGGACAGGCGCGTCGGGCGCGAGCCACATGCGCCGCTCGAGGACCATCGGCAGGCGGGTCCCGGTCGTCAGGGTCACGTGGTCGGCCCCCTGGTCGTGCACCGCCCAGCGCGCCCGGGAGACCTCGCCGTGGAACGGCAGCGGCACGCCCTCGACGCGACACGCCGCGCCGGCGTTCGGGAACAGCTCCTGCCAGCCGCCCCGGTACTCGGACAGCCAGTCGGTCTCGGCATCACCGTAGCTCGTGGACCGGCTCGCCCAGACGGGGCTGACCCAGTCATAGGTCGCCAGGACGTTGGGGCCCCCGGGACGCCGGACCGACAGGATCTCCGCTCCGTGATCGGGGTCCAGCTGGACTTCGATGTGCTCGTTCGCGAGCAGGATCATGCCGCCACCTCGTCCTGGGTCACGTGTTGGGGCTGCCGTCGAACATGCGCGGCGTGGTGATGAACTCCACCCGGATGCCGTCAGGGTCGATCATGTACACCGCGCGCCCACCGGTGTTGGGCCCGATGGTCGGGGTGACCGGCGGGCTGACCGATGGCACGCCCTTGGCGACCAGCTCCGCGTAGAGCCCGTCGCAGTCGTCGGTGAAGAACGCGATGTGCGCGGTGCCGGGGTTCGCGGTCCGGGTGTCCACCGGCGTCTTGTCGACGTTGCGGTACTCCAGGATCTCCAGGAACAGGTCGCTGCCCGGCATCCGCAGCACCGCGGCGTGGATGTCCGCGTCCGGGTAGCCGGTGATGGTCCGGATGTACTCCGCCTGCGGGTTCCAGTGGAGCACGAGCTCGAAGCCCAGGATGTCACGGTAGAACGCGATGGACCGCTCCAGGTCGCGGACCTGGATGCCCGTGTGATGCGGGCGCTGGATGGTGGCCATGGACTCCCCTCGGATGACCGTCGCGACGGACGCGCGGGCGGCGACTGGCAAGCCCCCTCAGGATACGCGTGCCGCTGCCCCGCCCGGGCAGGCGGCGTCGTCAGGCGGTCGGCACGGGGGGCTGGAACAGCTCCAGGTTGATGCCGTCGGGATCGAACATGTAGGCCCCGTACCCACCGGTGTTGACGCCCGCCGTGATGCGCACCGGCGGCGAGACGAACCGGACCCCCTGCGCCACGAGCTCCGCGTACGCGGCGGGGAGATCCTCGACCAGGAAGCACAGGTGCGCGTGCCCAGGGGTGCTCGGCGAGAGTCGCGCGGGCTGGCCCTGTGGCGCGTACTGGAACAACTCGATGATGTGCCCCGACCCGGGCACCCGGAGATGCGCCGCCTGGACCACGCAGTCGGGGATGCCCACGATCTCGCGGAAGTAGGCGTCCCTGACCTCGCGACGCCAGATGACCTCGCAGCCGAGCAGCGCATAGAACGCGATGGACCGGTCCAGGTCCACGACGGAGAAGCCGGTGTGCTGGGTGCCGCTCACGATCACGATCGATCCCCTCAGAACAGTTGGTAGGCGGTCCAGCCGCCATCGACACGCAGGGTCTCGCCCGCGATGTACGACGCCTGCTCGCTCGCCACGAAGTGGACCGCCTCCGCGACCTCGTCGGGACGACCCAGGCGGTGCATGGGCGTGCGTCGCTCGTAGGCCGTCACTGAGGCCGCTCCCGACGCGACGGAGCGGGCGACCAACTCGGTCATCACCACGCCGGGTGCGACGCCCACCACGCGCACGCCACGTGGGGCCCACTCGATGCCCAGCGCCTCGGTGAGCGAGATGAGGCCGGCCTTCGCCACGGAGTACGCCACGCGGCCCTCGATGGGGTGGTAGCCGTTGACCGACGCGATGTTGACGATGACCCCCGCCCCCCGCTCGAGCATGCCCCGCCCCACCGCTTGGCAGCACCAGAACGCCCCGGACAACATGACATCGATGCTCTCAGTCCAGTCCGCGGCGGCAAGCGCCTCCGCCGGGCCGCGGCGGGCGACGCCCGCGTTGTTGACCCAGACCCCTATGGGGCCGAGCGTGGTCTCGATCTCCGCCACGGCCTCACGGGCGCGCCCCGCATCGCGGACGTCCAGCCTGAGGAACGACGCGCGTCCCCCATCACGCGCCAACTCGCGCGCGGCGGCGTCGCCCGTGTCAGCGTCGAGGTCGGTGAGCACGACCACGTCGCCCGTCTCGAGGAAGCGCCGCGCGATGGCCAGCCCGAGGCCCCGGGCGGCCCCCGTGACGACGACCACCCGTGACCCATGCGCAGCGCTCATGAGGCGGGCTCCTCGGGGAAGCCGATCGCGCCAAGGTTGCCCCACGGGACCCACCCGCCATCGACCCGCAGGTTGTGCCCGGTGACATAACTGGCGCGGTCGGAGGCGAGGAACAGGACGGCATCCGCGATCTCCGAGGTCTCCGCGACGCGGCCGAGCGGCGTGCGCGCCTCATAGCGCTCCAGGCTCGCGAGGCCCTGGCGCACGGCCACCTCCAGCATGTCTGTGCGCGTCACGCCTGGTGAGACGCAGTTGAGCCGGATGCCAAAGTGCGCCCACTCCGTGGCGAGCACCTCCGTGAGCACGATCACCCCGGCCTTGGCCGCGTTGTAGGCGGAGCGCATGGGCCACCCACCCATGCCGCCGATCGACGCGATGCTCACCACCGCGCCGCCACCCTGGGCGATCATCTTGCGCCCCACGGCCTGCGTGCACAGGAACGTGCCGGTGAGCATCACATCGATCTGGAGCCGCCAGTCGGCCTCTGGCATGTCCTCCGACCGATGGAGCCGGAACAGGCCGGCGTTGTTGACCAGGATGTCAATCCGACCGTGCCGCGCGACCACGGCGTCCGCCAGTGCGGCACAGGAGGCCCCGCTCGAGACGTCCAGGGGGATCGCCTCCGCCCGATGGCCCTTGGCGACCAGGTCGGCGGCCGCGCCTCGACCCAGCTCCTCCACGAGCTCGCCGATGACGACGGTCGCACCCGCGCCCGCGAGACGCTCGGCGATCGCCAGGCCGATGCCGCGGCCAGCGCCCGTGACCACCGCGACCCGGTCGTCCAGACGATCGTCGATCATGCGCTCCTCACGTGGTCGATGCGTTGCATTGTGCCAGCCCGCTCCCTATCCTGCGAGGGCGGAGGGGGTCCGTTCTCCGGGCCCCGCGGAGGAGCGGGAGGTCCACATGCGTCGCTACACCCGTCGACAGATGCTCCAACTGACCGGTGGCGTGATGGGTGCGGCGGCGCTCGCCCCGCTCGCGACGCGTGTCGCCCGGGCACAGACGGTCCCCACGGGCCAGACCGTCAAGTTCTGGTGGTGGGGCGAGCAGGAGGCGCCCGGTCTCGAGGCGTGGCTCAACGAGAGCATCGCGCAATACAAGGCACAGTCCGGCAACGTCGTGGAACCCACGCTCCAGGACACGAGCGTGGTCATCTCGGAGTTCCAGACGGCCTCCGCGGCCAACGCCGCGCCGGACCTCCAGTACTTCTGGAACGGCATCTACCACATGGAGAGCGTCTGGCTGGGCTACGTGGAGCCGCTCAACGGGCTGCTCCCGGACGATCTCCTGGCCAACTCCAACGCCACACCGTTGAGCGTGTACCAAGGCAAGCAGTATCGCGCCGGCTGGTACGCGGTGCCCCTGCTGTGGGTCTACAACAAGGACCTGTTCGACAAGGCCGGCCTGGACGCGGATGCGCCGCCCGCCACCTGGGACGCCTTCCTTGCCGCGTGCGATGCCCTCAAGGGCGCCGGCATCACCCCGCTCGTGGGTGGCCTGAAGGACGGCCCGTGGGGCGAGTGGTACGTGGGGCATGCCACCGGGCAGAACCTCGACTCTCCCGCAGATGCCGTCAACCTGTTCGCAGGCAACCTGGACTGGCGGGAGCCCAAGTACTACGAGGGGTGGTCCCGGCTGGCCGAGCTATGGGGCGCCGGCTACTTCAACGACGACATGAACTCGATCGACCTCTACCCGGGCATCGACCTGTTCAGCGCCGGGAAGGGCGCCATGACCCAGATCGTGGGCCCCTTGGTGCCCAACGCCCAGGCTCAGCTGGGCGCCGACAAGGTGGGCGCCATGACCTTCCCGGTGTTCGGAACCGGTGCGATGGCCGGCAAGCCCATCTTTGACACCCAGGGCATCGGCATCTCGTCGCAGAGCGCCAACAAGGAGGTGGCGGCCGACTTCATCCGCTTCCTCCACACGCCTGAGCGTGTCCAGGCGATCTGGGACCAGGTGAAGCAGTTCCCCTCCGACGCCACCTGGGACGGCAGCCAGGTGACCGACCCCACGCTGCGCCGAATCTGGGACGTCTGGATCACGGGCGACCATGTGCCCTACATCTCCAACCTGATGCCCACCCTGTTCTGGACCGATGCCATGTTCGTCAACTCCCAGAAGATCGTCTCCGGCGAGTTCACAGGCGAGCAGGCGGGTGACAACGCGTACCAGGTCACCCAGAAGTGGCGCGAGCAGAACCCGGACCTGCTGGAGAACTACACCACCTGGGCGCAGGACCTGGGACTCTGACGGCAGCGGTCGACCGTACGCTGACGGCTCCTGGGTGGTGAGCCGTCGCCTGACCGGGAGGGACGAGCGATGGGCCGCGGCCTGCTGACCGACCAGGTCGCCCTGATCACCGGGGCGGGTCAGGGCCTGGGCCGAGCGATCGCGCGGGAGTACGCGGGAGAGGGGGCCATCGTGGCCCTGCTGGACCGTGTCCCCGAGACGGTCGCGGAGACGCGGCGGCTGGTGGAGGACGCGGGTGGCCGGGCGCTCGCGTTCACCCTCGACCTCACCGACCACCCAGCCTATCGACTGGCGGTGGACGAGATCGTGAAGCGCACCGGGCGGATCGACATCCTCGTCAACAACGCCGCCATCGCGCGGTACGGGACCATCCTGGAGGACACGCTCGAGGACTGGCGGGCTCAGATCGCCGTCAATCTGGAGGCGGTCTACATGGGCGCCAAGCTCGTCGCACCGCACATGGTGACGCGCGGGTCCGGTCGCATCATCAGCATCACGTCGATCCAAGGCCTCGCCGCGAGTGGCGAGGCGGGTGCGTACAACGCGGCCAAGGGCGGCATCATCGCGTTCACCAAGTCGCTCGCGGTGGAGCTCGCCCCGTACGGCATCGCGGCCAACGCGATCGCACCGGGTTTCATGCGCACGCCGATGTCCGTGGTCAACGGCGTGGACGAGACGACCACCGAGGAGTTCCAGACCTGGTACGTCGGTCGCCGCAAGGTGCCCATGGCACGCACGGGGCTGCCCGAGGACGTGGCTGGCACGGCCGTGTTCCTGGCCTCGGACTACTGCCGCTACATGACGGGCCAGACGCTGATCGTGGATGGCGGACTGACCAGCACGTTCTGACACACGATGCTGCGCACATCCCGGCTGACGCCCTGGCTCTACCTGACGCCCATGATCGGGCTCTTGCTGTTCGTGTTCGCGTACCCGCTCCTGGCGGTCGTCGACTTCAGCACCCGGCGCATCCGCGGCGCGAGCGGGCCGTTCATCGGCCTGGACAACTACACCAGTGTGTTCCGCGACCCGATGTTCGCCGAGGCGGTCACGCACAGTCTCCTGCTGCTGCTCGCGGTGCCCATCCTCGTGGTCAGCGCGCTGCTGGTCGCCGCGATCCTCCATGACCGCGTGCCGGGCTGGCGTGCCCATCGGACGATCGTGTTCATCCCCTACATCCTCGCCATCCCCATCGTGGGCACCGTGTTCAGCAACCTCCTGCAGCTCAACGGCGCGCTCAACGTGGCGCTGCGCGCCGCGGGTCTGGACGCCCTGGCGCTCGACTGGATCGGGGACCCCTCGCTGACCCTGTGGACCGTGATGGGCATCATCCTGTGGCGCGAGGTCGGCTTCGGCATCATCCTGTTCAGCGCCCGCATGACCGCGCTCAACGAGGAGATCGAGGAGGCGGCGCGCATCGACGGTGCGGGCTGGTGGAGCCGGCTGTGGTACGTGGTGACCCCGCAGCTGAAGCCGGTCATCGAGTTCTACACCATCATCAGCGTCATCACCATCCTGTCGGCCGTCTTCGCCTACGTCTACGTGGTCACCCGCGGTGGGCCCGGGACGGCGACGCAGATCATCGAGCTGTACATCTTCAACTTCGCGTTCCGGGGCAACCTGCCGGGTGTCGCGGCGTCGGTCGCGGTCATGCTGTTCGCGGTGACCGTCATCCTCATCATCCCCCTGTTCCGGGTCCGGGCCCAGTCGCACCTCGACGAGATCGAGTGACACCCAGCCGGCGCTGGCGGCGTCCGTCGTGGGGCACGCTCATCAAGGAGCTGGTCCTGGTGGCGGCCGCCGTGATGGTGCTGCTGCCCAGCGTGTTCGTGGTGCTCACCGCGCTCAAGACGCAGGCGGACTACTCCGCGGACAAGATCGGACTGCCGTCCCTGCCCACGCTCGCCAACGTGGAGGAGGCGATGCGGGGTGGCCGCTTCGGGACGTGGCTCCTGAACAGCATCATCCTGGCCGGTGGGTCGGTGACGGTGGCGCTCGTCGTGTCGGCACCTGCGGCGTTCGCGTTCGCCCGCATGCGCTTCCGCGGCCAGACGATGCTGCTGGCGCTGGTCTCGGCCCTCATGGTCATCCCACCGGTGGTGCTCATCTTGCCGCTGTTCCTGCTGCTGACCCGCCTGGGGCTGACCAGCACATACCCGGGGGTGATCCTCGTGTATGCGGGACTCCTCACGCCGTTCTCGGTGTTCCTGCTGACGAGCTTCTTCCGAGCCATCCCGCATCCGCTCATCGAGGCGGCCAGCATCGACGGGGCGCCCAGTCACACCGTGCTGGCACGCATCATGCTGCCGCTCTCGGCCCCGGCCATCGCGACGCTGGTGGTGGTCAACGCCCTGTGGGTCTGGAACGACCTGCTGATCGCGCTCGTGCTGCTGCCCAGGGACGAGATGCGCACCCTGATGGTGGGCGTCACCGTCTTCGGGTCGCGCTACAACTCGGACGTGCCGGTGGCCATGACCGGGATGCTGTTGGCCAGCCTGCCCATGCTCATCCTGTACCTGCTGGGGCAGCGGTACTTCATCCGGGGTCTGGCATCGGGCGGGCTGAAGGGCTGATCGGATGGCGCGCCCGCGCTCAGGACACCGACTCGTGACTCAGGGCAGGTCCGGATAGTGGAGCGGCGCGCCACGCAGGCCCGCCTCGATTTCCGTCACGTGCCATCCCGCGAGGTTGGCGCTCAGCAGGCGTCCCAGGTCGGCTCCGCCGAACGCCACGTTGGTGGGCGCCGAGAGCAGCAGGCCGGTCCAGTCCTCGACGAGCACCTCCGCGGCCGAGCCGTCCCAGATGTACACCAGGTCGGGCCGATAGCAGGAGATGAGCAGCCGGCCATCGTGGGTGAAGGCGAGGCCGTCCGGCACCGTGCGGGGTAGCTCCACGACCAGCTCCCGTGGCCCAGCCGACCCATCTGGGCGCAGGGGCACGCGAGAGACGCCTGGCAGCGACGACTCGACCACGTAGAGATGGGCGCCGTCCGGTGACAGGGCGAGCCCGTTGGTGAACGCGGCCGGCTCGGTGGAGACGACCCGGGCGGTGCGGTCCGGCTCGATGACCACGAGGCACCCGTCGTCCTTCCCCCACTCCCCCGAGTCGGACACATACAGCCTGCCGGACCGGTCGAAGACGGGGTAGTTGGGCGTCACGAACGGCCGGTCGGCGGGTCCGTGGCTGTATGGCTCAGCCGTCCCGGTGGCCGGGTCCGCGCGGTTGACGCTGCGGGTCGAGGTGTCACAGGCATAGGCGCGACCACGCGCGTCGAGCGCGACACCACCCAGATAGCCATCGCTCACCCGGACCGACTGCTGGACCGCCCCCGTGTCCGGGTGGAGCCACAGCACCTCGCCCGACTCGGTGCCCACCACGATCGCCCCGGAGGGGTCCCAGCAGACGCCCTCCGGATGGTCGATGCCGGCACCGATGGCCCTCATCGAGATCTCCATGACCACCCTCCTCATGCGACGCCAGCACCCCGCCGATGATGCCACGCCACATTCCGCTTCGGAGCGCGCCCTCAGGTCGGCATCGTGATCACGACCTTGCCACGCGTGTGGCCCTCGGCCACATGACGGGCAGCCTCCGCAGCATCAGTAAGCTCGAACGACCGGTCGATGACCGGCCTGACCTTGCCGGTCTCGATGAGGCCACGCAACTCCAGCAAGTCCGTGCGGTTCTCGCGGGTCACGAACGTGACCAGGCGCTGGCTCACGAAGGGGGATGTGACGAGCGCCTTGAGGATGCGGTCGACGCCGTTGAGGCGTCCCTGGCCGCTGCTCAGCACGAGCGTCCCATCGCGTGCCAGGAGACGCCGCAGCCGACCGGGCGTGGCGGTGCCGGCCACCTGGAGGATGACGTCATACCCACCGCCCAGCGCCGCGAGGTCGTCCCGCGTGTGGTCGAGCACGTGGTCCGCGCCGATCGAGCGCACGAGGTCGACGTTCCGGCTGCGGCACACGCCGGTGACCTCGGCTCCCAGTGCCTTCGCGATCTGGACCGCGAAGGTGCCCACGCCACCCGACGCCCCGATGACCATCACCCGGTGACCCACCTGGATCCGGCCCGCGTCCCTGAGGCCCTGGAGCGCGGTCATGCCGGTCTCCGGCACGACCGCGGCCTCGACGAGCGTCAGGCGCTCGGGTCGCACGACGAAGTGGTCCGCGTCGTCGCAGACGTACTCGGCGAGCGTGCCGCTGCTCCAGCCGAACACCTCGTCGCCGGGTCGCAGGTCCGTGACGCCACCACCGACCTCGGCCACGACGCCGGCCACGTCCACGCCGGGAATCGGCTGACGCGGGCGCAGCAGCCCGGCGGACAGGCGCACCATCCGGGGTCGGCCTCGGATGACGAAGATGTCGCCCGCGAACAGCGACGCGGCCACCGTGCGCACGAGGACCTGCCCGGGCCCCGGGCGCGGCCTCACGACCTGCCGCAGCACGAGATTGCCGAGCGGGCCGTAGTGGTCTCGGACGACCGCCCGCATGGTGTCGGCGCGAGCGGCAGTCCGAGCGGCCTCCTGATGGGCGCCCTGGCT
Organism: Chloroflexota bacterium; assembly: GCA_034436475.1. Classification (GTDB taxonomy): domain Bacteria; phylum Chloroflexota; class Limnocylindria; order Limnocylindrales; family CSP1-4; genus JAFMJV01. Next base: position 15,734 of record DAOTUX010000397.1, read on the forward strand.
CCCCTCGACGGCCGCGGTGACGGATGTCGTGGTCATGATCTGGGCTCCTCTCGGCCCGATGCCCGGCGTGTGCGCCTGCGTGACGGCTGTGCCGCCGAGCCTGTGATGCTTATGACATAAGCGTAAGCCATAAGCTACCATGGGCCCAGCGAGCGGTCAAGCACCGTTCGACGGTCAGGAGTCGGACATGAAGGGGACCGCCCGCCGGGGACGCGCGAATCGGGAGCCGCTCAGTCGGGCGCGGGTGCTTGCCGCCGCGCTGGAGCTCGCGGACCGCGGGGGGCTCGGGGCGGTGACGATGCAGCGCGTGGGCCGGAGCCTGGGGGTGGAGGCGATGTCGCTCTATCGCCACGTCCAGAACAAGGAGGACATCCTCGACGGTCTCGTGGACCTGGTCGTGACGGAGATCGTGCTGCCCACCGAGACGGACGGCTGGCGGGCTGCGATGCGCGGACGCGCCCAGTCGGCACGGGCCGCGTTCCTGCGCCACCCGTGGGCACTCGGCCTGGTCGAGTCGCGGGCTCGACCCGGGTCCGCGACCCTGCGACACCACGAGGCAGTCCTGACCGCCCTGCTCGCGGCGGGCTTCTCCAGCCGGATGGCCGGTCGCGCCTACAGCCTGCTCGACAGCTACATCTACGGGTTCGCGCTCCAGGAGCAGAGCCTGCCGTTCGACGACTCGGACGGGCGGACGGGCGCTGGCGAGGCCTTTCTCGAGCGATTGCCCGCGCACGCGTATCCGAGCATGGCGCAGGTCGCCATCGACTTCCTGGCATCGGGCGCGTCCTACGCCTCGGAGTTCGAGGTCGGGCTGGACGTGATCCTCGACGGCATCGAGCGGATGCTGGAGCGGTAGGCCGGGGTCGACAGGTGTCCTGGTCCAAGCGACGAGGACACGGGTCACACGGGCCTGGAGGTCATCGTCACGCGGCCCGGGCGCCCGTCACGCGGCCCGGGCGCCCGTCCGTCACACGCCCGTCCACCAAGTGCAGCTCACCGTGCACCTGGGCCGCGTGCAGACGGTCGTGGGTGACCAGGAGGGTCGCGGTCCCCTGCTCCCGAGTGAGCCGCAGGATCAGGTCGATGACCGCGGCTCCGCGCTCCGAGTCCAGGGCGCTGGTGGGCTCATCGACCAGCAGCACCCGCGGCTCGTTCATGAGGGCTCGGGCGATGTTCACGCGCTGCTGCTGCCCACCGGACAACTGCGCCGGGCGACGACCCGCGAGATCCGCCAGGCCCACTGCATCGAGCAGCTCGTCGGCGCGGCGCGTGACCTCGGCCCGTGACGGTAGCGACCTGCCGGGGCCCAGCTCGCGCATCACCTGGAGCTGCTCCCGCGCGGTCAGGGCAGGCAGCAGGCTCGGACGCTGGAACACGATCCCGATGCGCTCGCGTCGCAGTCGCGCGGCATCCCCAGGACCCAGCCCCGTGGCATCCAGCCCGTCGATCAGCACGCGGCCCGAGTCCGGCCGGATGAGGGTGGCGGCCACGGCCAGCAGGCTGGACTTGCCCGAGCCGCTGGGCCCCGTGATGGCCGTCACCGTCCCGCGATGGGCGGCCAAGGTGACGTGGTCGACCGCCGTGAGTCGGCCGGTGCCATCGGGGTAGCTCAGGGTGACGTCATCGAGTTCGAGCATCGGAGCCTCCTGTCGTGCGGGGTTCATCGGTTGGCGCTGAGCGCGGTGAGGGGGTCCGCGGTGACCACGGAGCGGAGCGCGAGCGACGCGCCCAGCAGGCCGAGGGCCAGCATCGCCACGCCGGGCACGAGCGTGGTCAGCGGACTGAGCAGGAACGGCAGCACGGAGCCGGCCGTGGCGCCGAGCGCCACCACCACCATCAGGCCAGTGCCGATGCCCGCGACCAGGACCACCAGGGCCTGGCCCAGCGCATCCCGCACGAGCGACGAGGTGGACGCACCCAGGGCCTTGAGCATCGCGAGGTCCCCCTTCCGCTGCATCATCCACACGCTGAAGAAGGCGCCCACCACCAGGGCGGAGATGGCGAACAGCATCGCCACCATCAGCAGCAGGGAGCCGGTCTCCGAGCGAAAGGCCGGGATGGCCGTCAGCGCGTCGAAGGTGGCCTTGGACCTCGTCCCGGTGGCGTCGTCGGCACCAGGCCAGTCAGCATCCCCCGTCACGGCCAGCACCGAGGCGTAGGCGTCACCCGATGGCGCCTGGGCCTGCCAGTCGGCGAGGGTCATCTGGACGACGGGCAAATGGCTGTACCACCAGTCTCCCCCGATGTTCTCCACCGTGTAGTCTCGCCCGTCGATCGCGATGGACCCGCCCACGACCACGCCCAGCTGTCGGGCGGCCTCCGACGACAGCCCGATCGCACCGGGGAGCGTGGGGGAGGTCGGCACCCAGCCGGGATCCACGCCGAACACGGCGACCGGGGCGCTGGCGTTCGCCGAGCGCGCCCTCGTCAGGCTGACCCCCACGGGATGGACCGACCGCACGCCCGGCGTCCGCGCCCAGGCCGCCGCCTGCTCGGCACTGACCTCCGAGTCCGCGAAGGTCCGCGCGGCCGCTGAGCCGGGGCCCGCGGCGAACACGATCCGGTCCGCGGGCCAGCCCAGGACGCCCGCCACGTTCTGGATGGCGAGCCCGCCGGTGAGACCGGACAGGAACCCGACCAGGACCGTGATCAGCATGACGGTCGCCCCGATCAGGATGAACCTGCCTCTCGCGAACCGGATCTCGCGCCATCCGACGAACATCGCACCAGCCTCCGCATGAACGTCACGCCCCCTTCGGGCGTGCCCGTCCACCTTGACGGTCCCCGGGCACGCGGGCATCGTGCGTCCGGGGGAACCTCAGCGATCCTTCGGGGGGTGGCCGCACCCATCGTTCGATGGATGCGGCCACACGCGAGGGCCGCTACCTTCCGCGGGTCGGTCGTCGTCCGTCGGCCGGCGCACATGGACGGCATGGAGGGCGGCCTCGGGACCCTGATGACGCATCCGAACCTCTCGCCGGTGCCAGGCGTGGTCCGGGCCGGCGTCCATGCCCTCGTCCTCGCGACCACCGCGATCGTGCTCGCGCGCTCGGTGACGTCACCCACCCCCGCGAGCGGCGCGACCATGGTGCTCGGCGTCCTCCTCCTCGCGGTGTATCTGGGGGGCGTGGCGGCCTCCGGGACCGCAGCGGCGCGACGTGGGTGGCTGGCCCTGGCCTGGCTCGCGGCCGTGGTGGGCATCTGGCTCCTGCTGCTCGTCTGCACGCCCGATGCCGCGTACGTGGCGTTCGGCCTGTTCTTCGTGGAGCTCCACATCCTCGGGCGATGGGGCACACTGGCAGTCCTGGTCACGGCGGGCGCCGCGATCGTGGGCTTCGGCCTGCACACAGGCTGGAGCGCCGCGATCGTGATCGGGCCGCTGTTGGGCGCCGGGGTCGCCCTGCTGGTCACGTGGGGGTACCGGATGCTGGCGCGCGAGGCCGCCGAGCGAGACCGGCTGTTGGCGGACCTGCTGCGGACGCAGGACCGGCTGGCCGAGACGGAGCGGCTCTCGGGCGTGCTCGCCGAGCGGGCACGCCTGGCACGGGAGATCCATGACACGGTGGCCCAGGGCCTGGCCAGCATCCAGCTGCTGCTCCATGCCGCGGAGCGGGCGGATCCGGCGGGGCCCGGCATCGGCCACATCCGGATGGCGCGCGAGACCGCTGCCACGAGCCTGGCCGACACCCGGCGGTTCATCCGGGAGCTGACGCCACCCGATCTCGACGGGCAGGGTGTGGTCGCGGCGCTCCGACGTCTGGCGGACACGCAGTGGCGGGCGGCGGGGCTCGAGGTGCGCGTCGTCGCGTCGGACACGCTGACCCTGCCCATGGAGACGCAGACCGCGATCCTGCGCATCACCCAGGGTGCGGTCGCGAACGTCATCCAGCATGCCCGGGCGTCCACGGTCACCGTGGAGCTCACGCGTGCGGCCGGGGACGTCCTGCTGTCGGTCACCGATGACGGTCGGGGCTTCGATGCGCGGGCGGTCGAGGTGGACCGGGCCGCGGGTGTCACCGACTCCTTCGGCCTGACGGCGATCGCGGAGCGCGCGGGCCAGTTGGGCGGGTCGTCCCGCGTGGAGTCGGAGCCGGGACGCGGCACCACGCTCCTGGTGCGACTGCCCGGCGCGATGGGAGTGACGACCACGTGATCAGGCTGCTCCTGGCTGACGACCACCCGGTGGTCCGGGCCGGGCTGCGCGCCCTGCTGGAGACCGAGCCGGACCTGTCCATCGTCGCCGAGGCCGACGACCCGGAGGCTGCGGTCGTGGCCACGGAGCGGACCAACCCCGACGTCGTGCTGATGGACCTTCGGTTCGGTGGCGAGCTGACGGGCGTCGACGCGACCCGCCGCATCCGCGCGCTCGATGCTCCGCCGTACGTGCTGGTGCTGACCAACTACGACACGGACGCCGACATCCTGGGCGCCATCGAGGCAGGGGCGAGCGGCTATCTGCTCAAGGACGCGCCGCCGCACGAACTGGTCGCCGCCGTGCGGGCCGCGGCCGCCGGCGAGAGCGCCCTGGCACCGGTGATCGCGGCCCGCCTGATCCAGCGCATGCGCCATCCGACGACCAGCCTGAGCGCGCGCGAGCTTGAGGTGCTGCGCCTGGTGGCCGAGGGCCACAGCAACGCGGCGATCGCGGGAGACCTGTTCATCACCGAGACGACGGTCAAGTCACATCTCGTGCACATCTTCTCCAAGCTCGACGTCACCTCGCGGACCGCAGCCGTGTCCAAGGCGCGACAGCTGGGTCTGCTGCGCTGACGGGGCGCCCGATGGGGCGCCCGACGCGATGACCCGCGAGCCCGGTCGGGAACACCGGTAGCATCGTGGGGCATGCCTGCCATCCGCGCGATCTCCCTGCTCAACGGCGCCACGGTTGGGGTCTTCCTCCCGTTCGTGGCCGTCATCCTCGCCGGGCGCGGGGCCAGTCCCGGTGCCATCGGTGCCCTGCTGGCGGTCACCTCGGTCGCGTTCGTGGTGTCGGTCCCAGCGTGGGGCCACATCGGAGACGTGGTCCTTGGGCGCCGGCGCGCACTCGCGGTGTCGGCGCTCGGGGCCGCGGCGGCCTCCCTCATCGCAGGGTCACCCGCCCCGGGCTTCGTCGCGGTCGTCGCCTTCGTCGCCTTCTACGCGTTCTACAGCGCGTGGGCCCCCCTTACGGACGCACTCGTCGTCAACGCGCTCACCGACCACAGTCGGCAGTACGGCCGGATCCGCGTGATGATGTCGCTCTCGTTCGCGGTCATGTCCCTGCTCGCGGGTGCGCTGTACGGCGTCACGGGGTACGACGCGGCGTTCGTGCTCTGTGCGGCACTGGCCTGCGTGCTCGGCGTCACCGCGCTGCTGGCACCCGACGTGGCCCGGGCTGACCTCATGGCAGCCGATGCGGGCAGGGCCGCACGAGGGTCGTTCGCGGTCGCGCTCCGGTTGCAGCCACGCCTGTGGGGGGTCCTGGCGGCAATCCTCCTCGTTCATGTGGGGATGGCCTCGAGCTACACCTTCCTGTCGCTCCGCATCGTCGACCTGGGCGCTGGCCCGGAGGAGGTGGCGCTGCTCGTCTCGGTCGCGGCCTTCGTGGAGATCCCGGCGATGCTGCTGGTCGGTGGCCTGGTCGCACGCGTGGGGATCCGGATCGTCGTGGCCGGCTGCGTGCTCCTGTACGCGGTGTTCCTCGCGACCCTCGTGGTGGTCACCGACCCCATGGTCATCATCGCGGTCCGCGCGGTGACGGGCATTGCCTTCGCGGGTCTGTGGGTCAGCAACGTCCTCACCATGGCCGTCCTGCTCCCGCCGCGGCTGCAGGCCACGGGGCAGGGGCTCTACCAGGTCACGGGCTTCGGGCTGGCCGCGGTGATCGCGAACGTCGGAGGTGGAATCATCTACGAGCGCATCGGGGCGACAGCGGTGTTTGGCGTCGCCAGCGTGCTCGCCATCGTGGCCCTGGTGGTGACCCTGTTCGTCTACCCACGCACCGGCGCGCGGGTCGCGCGCGAGGAGGACTTCGAGCCGGTGCTGCCGTTGTCGACCACGTCGGCCTGACCAGACCGGCGCGGCCCTCGCCCGGTGACCGCGAGCTGCGTGCCCGGTCCGTCAGGGGATGGTGACGCTGATGGGCTCGGTCCACCGCGAGATGTTGCGGGCCCTGTCCCTGGCACGAAGCCGGAACTCGTAGGTCCTGCCGGACGACAGCTCCCGCACGTACGAACGGTCGCGGGTCAGGTTACGGATGCGCTTCCACTCCCCGCCGAGCTCTCGACGCTCGAGGTCATACCCACGCAGCCCAGCGGTCCCTGTGACGAGGCGCGGGTCGTATCCGGTCCACTTGACCGTGACCGTGTGGCCATCGACCCGCGCCGACGTGAGGCTCGCCCGTGGGTCGGTGCGGTCGCGACCCGTGATGAAGATCACCGTCCACTTCCAGGTCCGTCCATCGGTCGCCACGCCCGCACCGAAGTAGTTGTTGCCGGAGAGGATCTGCGCCTTGTGGGGTGCCGAGTGCATCCACATGTCCACGGCCTCCTCGGCGGACTCGAGCAGGTCCCCGTCCCATGTCCCCCACGCGATGATCTCCCCCACGCGCGTGAAGTGCACCCCGGCACGATCGAGGTAGTACTCAGCGTAGTGACCCCGCCGGTCCTCATGGTCGAAGTAGTTGCGGTCGACCATGTCCTGTGACTTGGCCCGCGCCAGGGCGGCGACGCGGGAGTCATGGCGGAGGGCCCGCTTGTCGCGGGCATCGCGGCGGCGGTTGATGAGCCCCTCGACCATGGACTCGGCGGCATCGAGCTCGGCCGTGGTGGGCGCGGCCGCGACGGCGGTCCCGTGACCCAGCAGGGGCACGACGGTCAGGACGACGGCGAACATGGCTGTGAGGCGCCTGGGCACTGGGCTCCCCTCTCGTGGATGACGAGGCCACGGTAGACAGCGTCATCCGCGGGTTCCATGGGAACCACGGTGCCGCCTGATCGGTCGGAGGTAACGCGCCCGCTCCGCTCGCAAGGGGCCCGGACCTCACCGGTCCGAACACCTCACGCCCCGGGACCTCCCTCGGTGCACGCACGGATGCGCCAAGGCGACCACCACGGACACGACCCGCAGAGGCCTTGGGACCGGCACGGCTGGGGCGGCCGCGACCCTCCGGCGACCATCTTACGTTGCGTGTCCACCCCTGTGGCGTCACAGCGGGTGCCGTCCCGGTGGTCAGCCCTCGCCGGACAGGAGGCGCGCGAACGGGGTGGGGTCCGCGAACGGGTCGATCGTCACGGGTCGGGCACGGACGGCCAGGGCGCCTGCGAGCTCCCGGCCCGCACGCTCGATGCGTCGTGCCAGACCGCCAGCCACGTCCGGGGCGCCCCAGTCGTCTGTGGCCGCGAAGACACCCGTCGGCACGATTGCCGCGCCGAGGTAGGCGAACAGCGGGCGGAGGGCGTGATCGATCACCAGCGAGTGCCGCTCCGAGCCGCCCGTGGCACCCAGCGCGACCGGCACGCCCCTGAGCGCATCCATCTCCAGCACGTCGAAGAACGTCTTGAACAGCCCGCTGTAGGACGCGCTGAAGACCGGCGTGACCGCGATGACCCCGTCGGCCCCAGTAACCCGGTCGATGGCCGCGCGCAGCGTGGGACTCGGGAACCCCGTCAGCAGATGGTCCACGAGGTCGCGGGCGAGCTCGCGCGCCTCCACCACCACCACCTCGGCCCTGTCCCCCTGGCCCTCGAGGGAAGCGACCGTGGCATGCGCCATGCGGTCGGCGAGCAGGCGCGTCGACGATGGCTGTCGGATGCCGGCGGCCACCACCGCCAGGAGCCGGGTGGGCATCGTCAGGCCGCGCTCACCGGGGAGATGGCGGCCGCGGTGTCCAGCGTGGGGTCCGCAGCCGCGGCGGCGATCAGCGCTGCGGAGCCGTCGGTGCCCGTGCCGGCCGACTCCGCCGCCGCCCTCAGGGTCGCGTGGGTCGGCGCGTCAGGCACGCCCGACGTGCGGAGCGCCGCGAACTCGCGTCGGAGCACCGGCACCACCTGGCCGCCCAGGATGTCCAGCTGCTCCAGCACGACCTTGAGCGCCAGGCCCGCGTGATCGATCAGGAACAGCTGTCGCTGGTAGTCACCCACCGTGTCCCGGAAGCCCAGCGTCCGGTCGATCACCTGCTGCGGCGAGCCCACGGTGAGGGGTGTCTGCTCCATGTAGTCCTCGAGCGAGGGCCCGCCGCCATACACCGGCGCGTGGTCGAAGTACGGCCGGAACTCACGGACCGCGGCCTGGGAGTCGGGGCGCATGAACACGTGGCCACCCAGGCCCACGATGGCGTGCTCGTAGGGGCCGTGTCCGTAGTGGGCATACCGCCTGCGGTACAGATCCACCATCCGTCGCACATGGTCAGCGGGCCAGAAGATGTTGTTGTGGAAGAAGCCGTCGCCGTAGTAGGCAGCCTGCTCGGCGATCTCCGGACTCCGGATGGAGCCGTGCCACACAAATGGTGGGACCCCATCGAGCGGCCGTGGCGTGGAGGTGAAGGCGGTCAGCGGGGTCCGGAAGCGCCCCTGCCAGTCCACCGCGTCCTCGCGCCAGAGCCGGTGGAGCAGGGCGTAGTGCTCCACCGTCAGCTGGATGCCGTTGCGGATGTCCTGGCCGAACCAGGGATACACGGGGCCTGTGTTCCCGCGACCCAGCATCAGGTCCACGCGCCCGTCCACGAGGTGCTGGAGCATCGCGAAGTCCTCGGCGACCTTCACCGGGTCGTTGGTGGTGATGAGCGTGGTCGCCGTGGACAGGATGATGCGCTCGGTGCGGGCACCGATGAACGCCAGTGTGGTGGTGGGGGACGAGCTGAAGAAGGGCGGGTTGTGGTGCTCGCCCAAGGCGAACACATCCAGACCGACCTCCTCTGCGTGCCGCGCGATGGTCACCACCGCGCCGATCCGCTCATGCTCGGTGGGGGTCCGACCCGTGGTTGGGTCGGGGGTGATGTCGCTGACCGAGAAGATGCCGAACTGCACGCCATGACCTCAGGGCTCCCCGTGCGAGCTCTGGGCCTGACCATGCCCTCGACGGGTCCGACACGGATGGTACCCGATAATAGTTGCGTGGTCAACGATTATCGCGGTGCGGCCGAGTACCGGTATCATGCCGGCGATGTCCCGCCTGCCGTCGTCGAACCTGGTCCGGGCGGTCCTGTACGGCTACGGACGGGTCAACGGCGCCGTCCATCAGCTTGCGGCCACGCGACCGTGGCTCCGTGTCGAGGGGCTCATCGCCGCCCACGACCGCGTCGCCGATGGCACGCTGACGGCCGCCCTCCCGATCACATCCGACGCTCGCGCGCTCCTGGCTGCGCTCCGGCCCGATGTCGTCATCGTCGCCACCCGCTCGCGCCTCGCGGACGTCATGCCGCACCTGCGACTCGCTCTGGAGGCCCGCCCACGCGCCATCCTGTGCACCGCCGAGGAGCTCGCCTGGGTGGAGCCGGGGCCGAGCCGCGATGAGTTGGCGGCCCTTGCGGCGGACTCCGGGACAGCGGTCGTGGCCACGGGGCTCAATCCGGGCTTCGTGCTGGACCTCTGGCCGCTCGTCGCATCGGGGCTCGCGTGGGACATCACGTCGATCCATGCGCATCGCATCTCGGACGTCGCGGCGTTCGCCCCCGCGACGCGGTCGCGCCTGGGTCTGGGTCACACCCCCGGGACGTTCCTCGCGGGCGTCGACGATGGCTCGGTGGTGGGCCACCTGGGGTTCCCGGAGAGCCTGCGCATCCTCGCGGCACGCATGGGCCGACCGATCGACGAGATCCGCATGAGCATCGAGCCGGTCATCGCCGATCGGCGGTACCAGCTCCCGGACGGTGCCATCGAGCCAGGTCGCACCATCGGTGCCACCCAGCGGGCGGAGGCATGGCTGGGCGGGTCCCCGTGGATCACCGTGGAGCTGATGGTGCACGGCGCGCCGCGTGACGCCGGAGTCCCGCCCGTGGACGAGATCCACATCGAGGGGAGCAACCCCATCCACGTCCGGGTGGACCCTGGCTGTGCCGGCGTGCGCGGCACGGCCGCCCTGCTGGTGAACGGCATCCCGCGAGCCCTCGCCGCATCAGCGGGGCTCCATGCGCCGGGTGACCTGCCCCCCGTCGCGCCCTGGTTCGGGTCTGCCCTATAGGCCCCCGGGTCGTGCGGGGTCCGCCCTGACCACGATCAGGCACCGGACTCCAACTCGGCCAGCAGGCCGGCGATCGCTGTCCGGATGCGCCCCTCCGAGTCGGGCGCGATGGCGACCGGCAGCAGATATGACTGGAATACGAGATCGGGGACCCGATAGCGATCCCGGACGTCCCAGCCGCCCTCCGGGTGATCGCCGGCCAAGGGCAGGTAGCACAGCACCCCGTTGGAGTAGCCCAGCGGGATCGTGTGCGCGAATGGCGAGGCATCCCTGATGGCGCGTGTCGTGGCCGAGAACACCTCGGCCGCGATGCCCGTGAGCACGATGTCGTTCACCCGGATGGCCTGGACCTCCATGGTGCGCGTCCGCTCGCCCGCCTCGACGGCGGCGATCAGCCCATCGGCCCACGCCACGAAGTGCCGTGCGATGGTCACGGCCCGGTCGCTGTCACCGTCGAGCGCGGCCTCGAGATCCGCCAGCCGCTCAGCTCGCAGGCGCGCCGCCTCAGCGGCCTCGGGCAGCGCGACGAGGTCCAGTGTCACCGTGGCGCTGCGCGCGCCCAAAGCGGTGACAGACGGCCCGGTCACCGGGACCAGGGGGCGCGTCGTGATCCCTCGGCCCAGGAGCGACGCCAGGGTGATCGGCTCACCTGGCTCGAGATCGGTTCGGATGGACGCGGCCACGCGCACGACCTCACCACCCAGCATCCAGCCGATGCGCTCCTTGTTGTCCGTGCTGTCGGGGTCATGGCTCATCCCCCAGAGGGGCATGATGTCGCCGCCCCCACCCTGCAGGAACAGGCACACGCCACCCAGCGTCGCCTCGACCATGCGTCGCAGCGGACCAGGGAAGTCCGGGGAGGCGAGGGTGGAGCGCGGACCGAAGGACACGGTGTGGCATCCGTACGCGGCCAGGATGGCAATCGGGCGACCCGCGAGGTCGTCCACCCGAACCACGCCGACCACGGGATCGATCGGGCCGTCCGGGACCTCACCCAGGACCACGTAGCCGTCCGCTCCGCGCTCGCGCCTCTGGACACCGATGTGGCTGAGCCCCGACCCGGCACCGATCCGCGCCGGTCGGAGCGCAGCCGTGGCCGCGACCGCCGCCTCCACTAGGCGCTCTCCCAGCATCCGCTCGTACGCCATCAGCACGTCCGCCTGGTCGGCGAACTCGGGCTGCGTCCGCAGGAGGGCACCCGCGCTGTGGGTATGACTGAGGTTGATGAGGACGTGCGATAGGTCGGTGCCGATGGCGTTGGCCATGGCCGACCGCCACGCCCGCGCGACGTCCTGCGGGACCATGCACAGGTCGATGGCCGCGACGCACACGCGTCGGCCCATGCCCTCGAGCACCAGCACGGTGACCGAGAGCTGCTCGTCCAGCCCCCGGACCACGTGCTCGCGAGACGAGAAGCCGGCGGTCCGGATGCCCAGGGGCGGGTCCACCGAGCGTCGTGCGGCACCCGCTCGCAGGAGTTGCGCCGATGAGTCGCCAGTCGCATCGGTCGCGGCACCGCCGCCCCTCATGGCGTGGGTGCCGTCTCGGCCGCGTCCGGCACCCCCGGGTAGCGCGGCGCATCCAGGAACCCGACACCGCTGTCGAGCGGCCAGAACCGGACCCACGCCCGGCCGATCACCTGATCGACGGCGACCGGGCCGAAGCTCCGTGAGTCCACCGAGCGAGCGCGATGGTCGCCCATCACGAAGACGTCACCGACAGGCACGTCCCACTCGACAGTGCCGTCCAGGGGCATCGTGGCACCGGAGCCGGGGCCGTCATCCGACAGGTACGGCTCCGACAGCGCCACTCCGTTCACATAGAGATCTCCGCCACGGAGGGCAATGTGGTCGCCGGCCACGCCGATGACGCGCTTGATGTACGGGATGGAGTCCGATGGGGTCCCCGGCGCATGGAACACGACGATGTCGCCGCGGCTGTAGGGGTCGAACCGTGGCGACAGCTTGTCCACCAGCAGGTGCTGGCCCTGGCGCAGCGTGGGCAGCATCGACACCTGCTCGACACGATAGGTGCCCACCAGGAACGTCTGGATGACGAGATAGAGACCCACCGCGAGGACGACGGTGGTGGCGATCTCGATGACCCGGTCGAGGGTCCGCGAGCGCGCACGCGGCAGCGCCTCGGCAGGCGCGGGCGGTGCGTTCGGGTCAATCATCGTGACAGCCTAATCGCTGGAGCCCAAGGAGGACGCCGGGTCGACACCAGGCCGGGCGGCCGCCCGGACCGCCCGACTCCCACAGTGCGGGTCCCGAGGTCGCCGAGCATCACCATAATGGGCCCGCGGACGGCACGTGCCGGACCGGTGCGCCAGGGCACCTTCGGGTGGCTGACAGGGAGGGTCGAGGGGATGGTCAGGGAGTTCCGCGAGTTCCTGCTGCGCGGCAACGTGGTCGATCTCGCGGTCGCGGTGGTCATCGGCGCGGCATTCAGCGCGGTGGTCAACTCGCTCGTCGCGGACATCATCACGCCGCTCCTGGGGATCCTCGGCATACCGGACTTCTCCACCTGGACCATCACGGTCGGCACCGCGGAGCTCAAGCCCGGCCTGTTCCTGAACGCGCTCATCAGCTTCGTGGTGGTGGCGGCTGCCATCTTCTTCCTGGTCGTGAGGCCCATGAACGCGGCCATGCGGCGTTTCAAGAAGGATGAGGAGGCCGCCCCGGCCGGACCGACCGAGGTGGAGCTGCTCACCCAGATCCGGGACGAGCTCGCCAAGCGCGCCTGACAGGTCGCGCGAGCCATTGCCCCGGCCGCATGACCGGTGGCAGGCGACCGGGCCGCTGGCCAGCCGGCGCTGACCTCCGGGCCGACAGGGCGGCGGTCGACTGGCGCTAGCCCTCCGAGGCGGACTCGACCTCGGCGGGCTCCGCAGGCGCCGCGACGGCCTCGGCCACGACGGGCTCCTCAGAGACCCGCGGAGGCTGCACCCGCGCGAGCGGCTCATCGCGATCGGTGACGAGGGTCACCCCCGCGGGCAGGACCAGGTCGCCGACCGTGATGACGGTGTCGAAGTCCACCAGCCGCTCTGCCTCGACCTCCAGGACGCTGGGCAGGTCGGTGGGCAGGGCACGGACGGTGACACCATCCCGCAGGTGGAGCAGGGTGCCACCATCGCGCCTGACCGCCGGCGACTCACCGACGAACGACACGGGCACATCCACGCTGATCTCCTCGGTCAGCTTGATGACGAACAGGTCCACATGAACCGGTCGGCGCGTGACCGGGTGCTCCTGGATGTGCTGGAGCATGACCGGCGTCGCCTTGCCCTTGCCCAGGGTGAGGTCCAGGAGGGCGTTCCGACCGGTGTGTCGTCGGAGCTGGTCCAGCTCGTGGGCGTCGACCTGGATGGGCTGGGACGCTTGGCCATGGCCGTAGACCACCGCGGGCACCTTGCCCGCGCGCCGCAGGGCGGCGACCTTCTTGCCGGTGATCGTACGGGGTTCCGCGGCGAGACGCGGACGGGTGCTGGTGCTCACTGTGATGACCGACCTCTCGTGGTGTCGTATCCGTCCGGGCCGGCGAGGGGAAACCGCGGTGTCGCGCAGGGGCACCGTGGCGGGCGCGATGCGATCGAGCGTCCGGGCCGGGGAGCGGCATGGTAGCACGAGCGACACGATGGCCCTCGGGGTACCATCGCTGACCCATGGCTGCCACGATCCTGATCGTCGAGGATGAGTACGCGGTCGCCCGCGGCGTCCAGTACGCCCTCCAACAGGAGGGCTACGAGGTGACTCTCGCATCGTCCGCCGAGGAGGGGCTCACCATCGCCCAGGAGCTCGTACCGGACCTCATCGTGCTCGACGTCCGGCTGCCCGGCATCGACGGCTTCGAGGCCCTGCGCCGCCTGCGCGCGGTCGGCTCCAAGGCCCCCGTGCTGATGCTGACCGCTCGCGACGAGGAGATGGACAAGGTCATCGGGCTCGAGCTGGGTGCGGACGACTACCTCACCAAGCCGTTCGGGTTGCGCGAGCTGATGAGCCGCATCAAGGCGCTCCTGCGGCGCGCGTATGGCGACCTCGCGGATGCCGCGGGGGGTCGCCAGATCCGGCACAAGGACCTCATCATCGACCTCGAGCGTCGGCGGGTCCAGCGGGGCGCCCGGCGCATCTCGCTCACGGCCACCGAGTTCGAGATCCTGCGCCACCTCGCCTCGCGCCCGGGCCGCGTGTTCTCGCGGCGGGAGCTGCTGGAGCTGGTGCGTGACTATGAGGCGCTCGACCAGGACGAGAAGACCATCAACGTCCATGTGAGCCACCTGCGCGAGAAGCTCGAGGATGACCCGGGTGACCCGTCGTTCATCCTGACGGTGCGCGGCGCCGGGTACGCGTTCGCCGAGCGCTGACCACGAGCATCGAGCGACGGCGCTGACGGGCCATGCGCCTCCTGCGCCTGTTCCTCAACAGCTTCCGTGTCCGTCTCGTGCTGGCCATCGGAGTGGTCGTGGCCATGGCGCTCGCCATCGTGCTCGTCGCCCTGCCTCGACAGCTCGACGGCTACTTCGCACAGCAGGACCGTGAGAACCTGCGGGCGCGCACGGAGGCCATGGCCACCCTCGTGGGCAACCAGATCGTGATGGTCACCACGCTCGCGGGCAATCCGTTCCCGGTGCTCTACGAGCAGCCGCCCCGAGCAAGCGACGCCGTGTACCAAGCGCTCGAGGAGACGGACTTCGTGCGCAATCTCACGCCCAGTGTGGCACTCGCGGACGTGACGGTGAGCATCGCCCCGGCGCCCGGAGAGCGCTCGGTCTACGAACTGGCCGTGCCGTTGCCCGACAGCGCCGGGAAGCCGGGCCAGGCTCGGGAGCAGCAGCTGACCCAGAGCTCCAGCTTCAGCGTGCCGGATGTGTACTGGTCGGAGGACCCCGCGGCTGCGCCCCAGCGCGTGGTCACGGTCACGCTGTCGCGCCCGTTCACGTACCGGGAGCAGACCGTGACCACGCTCGTGAACGTGATGATCGGGGCGGCCATCGCCGCGCTGGGCGCGTCCATCGTCGCCGCGGTCCTGCTCGCGCAGTGGCTGACGAGCCCGGTCCGCCGTCTCACCCAGGCATCACGCGCGCTGGCGGCAGGCAGACTCGAGGTGCGCGTGCCGGAGCGCCAGTTCGGGTCGCCCGAGCTGTCCGAGCTCGCCCACTCCTTCAACGACATGGCGGAGCGCCTCCAAGAGTCCATCGACATCATCAGTGCCGACCGGGATCGGAGCCGCGCGTTCGTGGCTGACGTGTCCCACGAGCTGCGCACGCCCATCGCGGCGCTCCGGACGTTCAACGAGTTGCTCCAGGGCGGTGCCGGGGACGACCCTGCCACACGCGAGGAGTTCCTGGAACAGAGCCGCCATCAGATCGAGCGCCTTGACTGGCTGGCCACGAACCTGCTGGAGCAGTCCAAGCTTGACTCGGGACTCGTGTCGCTCGGCCTGCGCACCGACGACATGCGGGCGGTGGTCGAGAACGCCGTCCAGCAGGCGCAGCCGGTGGCCGACCGCAAAGGCGTCGACCTCGTGGCGCACCTGCCACCCGACCCGGTGCGGCAGCCGCATGACCCCCCACGCATCGGTCAGGTGCTCACCAACCTCATCGGCAATGCCATCAAGTTCACGCCCGCCGGCGGGCGTGTGGACGTCGAGGTGGCCAGGACTGCCGAGGGCGCCCGCCTGACCATCTCCGATACCGGCGTTGGCATCCCCGCCGACGAGATGCCACACGTGTTCGATCGGTTCTGGCGAGGCGCGCGCCGACCCGAGCTGCGTGCCAGTGGGTCGGGGCTGGGTCTGTCGATCGTCCGATCCATCGTGGACATGCACGAAGGCTCCATCAACATCACATCCACTCCGGACGTGGGCACGCGTGTGACGGTGGACCTGCCACGGATGGCAGGCACCAGCGGTGAATCTGTTGAAGAACCTTAACCACCGAGACCCCGGGCATGAACAGCCATGGCGCATGCTGCGCTTCGGCCCGGACGGCGTCCACGGCGGGCCATCGATGGAGATCGGGATCGCGTGAAGGATCAGCCCCGGTTCGAGGTGGAGGACACCACCACCTCCTACTCGCCCCCGCGTGCCATGCGCCCGCGCTGGGTCGACCGGGGCCGCATGGAAGCGCCCGCGCAGACCGCAGGCGCGCAGGTGACGGCGCAGCACTGGTTTGACCCACAGGGCACCGCGCAACGTCAGGGCCACGGACCAGACAAGCCCGCCCCCCCACTGCCCCCATCGGCCTCACGCGAGCACCACTCCGGCGGACCCTCGCGCCGGACACCCTTGGTCGTCGGGGGCGTGGCCGTGGGCCTTGTCGCGGCCGTCGTCGGGTCCGCCGTCACGGTGGGGCTGCTCGCCACCGGTGGCTGGCTGGATGACCCCGCGACGCATGGAGGAGGCCCGGCGATCGGCGCGAGCCAACCTCCAGTGCACACGCTGCATGTCGGGCGCCCGGACACGACGCGCATCGCGGCGGAGGTCGGCCCCGCGGTCGTGACGGTCGTGGTGGGGGCCTCCCCGGGTGACCTGGTCGCACCGCCAGCACGCCCGACCGGCGCGAGCACGGCGATCGCGTCCGGGATCGTGTTCGATCAGGCCGGCTGGATCGTGACCAACCGCCACGTGGTCTGCGATGCGAGCCTGATCGTGGTCCTGCTTGCGGATGGTCGCAGGCTGGCGGCTCGGGTGTACGGGCTTGACAGCCTCACGGACCTCGCCGTCATCCGCGTGGATGCCTCCGGGCTGACCGCCGCCGACATCGGCGATTCGGCCTCGCTCAGACCCGGCCAGCCCTCGATGGTCATCGGCGGTTCCGCGGCGAGCCTCACCACAGCCGTCACCAGTGGCGTCATCAGCGCCCTGGGGCAGGACCTCGTCGTCACTGACCCGTGCGTGGATGGTGCTCGTCGCGCGCTGCGGAACGTGATCAGGATCGATGCCGCGGTCACAACGGCCAGCTCCGGGGGGGCGCTCGTGGACGCTGCGGGCGCGGTCGTCGGCGTCAGCACCAGCGTGGTGGGGGACCCGCAGGACGGGGCCAGCCATGCGATCCCTATCAACATCGCCAAGCCGCTGATGGAGCAGGCGCTGGAGGGGAAGCCCTTGTCGCGTCCGTGGATGGGCATCACCTACACGGCACTCACTCCAGGGATCGCCAAGGCGCACGGGCTCGCCATCGACCACGGCGCGTGGCTGCGGGCCTCCCCTGATGGCACTCTGCCGGCGGTGGTCCCTGGCGGCCCGGCCGACCTCGCCGGCCTGCAGGAGGGAGACATCCTGACCGCCATCGATGATCAGCGGATCGACTCCTCGCACAGCCTGGACGACATCCTGTCCCAGTACCGGCCCCAGGACCAGGACCCGCTCGCGGTGTCCGTGCTGCGTGATGGAACGCCCATCGAGCGCCAACTCACCCTGGGCGTGCGCAGCGAGGGCCTCTGAGCGAGCGCGGGCGCGGCGCCGATCGTGCGTGAGCGAGCTCGCACCGGCCGCGGCGCGGGCATGGGCCGCAGGGGCGCAGGCCGCATCAGCGAGCGGTGCGATGCAGCTCCACCTGGGCGAACTCCATCTCCACATCCACGGGCACCGCGGGTTTGCGCACGCGCACCCTGACCGCCTGGACACCCGGCCGCGATGTGACGTCGTCCGCGATGGCGCCGGCGATCGCCTCCAGGAGCCGCTGCGTCCCCGCCTCGACGACACGTCGACACGTCTCGATCAACTCCGCGTAGTCGAGGGTGTCGCCGAGCGCGTCGCTGGCGGCAGCGCGCGACAGGTCGAGCGAGACCTCGAGGTCGACCTCCAGCAGCTGCGGCAGCAGGCGCTCGTCATCCGACACGCCGTGGACGCCCTCGAAGCGCATGCCCGAGAGGAGGATCGTGTCGGTCATGAGGCTCCTGCGCTGGTGGGGTCGTGCCACCCGCGCGCAACGGCATCGGCCATGCGAGCGGCGCGGACGTTGGCGCGCACATCATGGACCCTCACGATGTCCACCCGGGCGACCACGCCGATGACGGTCGTCGCGACGGTGCCCTCCACGCGATCGTCCGCGGGCAGGTCGAGCACCCGCCCGATGGTCGACTTGCGGCTCGCGCCGAGCAGGATGGGCAGCCCCAGCTCGTGGAGCCGGGCGAGGTCACGCAGCAGGAGGAGGTTGCCCTCGGCGTCCTTGCCGAAGCCGATCCCAGGGTCGACGATGATGCGGTCACGGGCACAGCCCACGGACTGGGCGCGCGCGACCGCCTCTGCGAGTTCGGCGACGACACGACCAACCATGTCAGGCGTCGTGGGCAGCGGGCGGTCGTGCATCAGGATGTAAGGGGCCCCCCGCTCCGCGGCAAGCGCGGCCATCGACCCGTCGCCCGTGACCCCCGCGACGTCGTTGACGATGTCCGCCCCTGCCTCCAGCGCAGCCACGCCCACGGCAGGCTTCCGTGTGTCGATGCTGATCGGCAGGTCCGGGAAGGCATCACGCACGGCCCTGAGCACCGGCAGGACGCGATGGAGCTCCTCCGCCGCGTCGATGGCCACGTGACCTGGACGCGTCGACTCCCCGCCCAGGTCCAGCAGCTCGGCACCATCCGCGACCATCCGCTGACAGCGGTGGAGCACGGCATCCACCCCGACATCACACAGGCCGTCGCCACTGAATGAGTCGGGTGTCAGGTTGACGATGCCCATGACGTGCGTCCGCGACCCCCAGCGCAGGTTCGTCCCTCGGACGCGCAGCGAGCCCCGATCGGCGGCGCTCACGGGACCTGGCCGCCCGTGAGCAGGCCTCGCACGTGCCCCACGAGATACAGCGATCCTGCGACCACCAAGGGCCCGCCCATGGCAGCCGCGAGTGCCAGTCCTCGCTCGAGCGCCTCGTCCGTGTGCGCCGTGGGCCGCGCGCCGGGGCCCCAGGCGTGGGCCAGGGTCACCGCGTCGAGGGTGCGTGGCGTGCCCGGCACGGGTGCGGTCAGGACCCGCGCGTCACGCAGGGCCGCGGCTTCCTGGAGCGCCCTGACGATGCCCGGCACGTCCTTGTCCTCCAGGACGCCCAGCAGGAGCGTCATCCGCCCTCCTCCAAGGTGGGGTGCCAGCATGTCCAGCGCCCGGGCCAGCGCCTGTGCGCCGTCGGTGTTGTGCGCACCATCGAGCAGCACGTCGACACCACCCACCTCGAGCAGCTCCAGGCGTCCGGGCCATCGGACTGTTGCCAGGCCGGTGCGGATGGCGTCCGCGGCGACATCCGCGACGCCCGCCCGCCCAAGCGCCTCGAGAGTCGCGATCGCCACTGCCGCGTTGGCCGCCTGGTGTGGCCCCAGGAGCCCCAGGCGGAGCGCCCCGAGGGTCTGGTGGGTCAACGTCTGACCGGCGCGGTCGACAGCCACGATGTCGAGGGGCTGAGTCATCGTCAGTGGGACGCCCAACCGCCCTGCTCGTCGCCGGATGACGGCGAGCGCGTCGGCCGCCGCACCCGTGACGGCCTGGTCGCCACGCTTGATGATGGCCGCCTTCTCACGCGCGATGACGGGGATGGTGCGCCCTAGGTGCTCGGTGTGGTCGAGCGCCACGTTGGTGATGGCCGCCACTCCACCGTCCCACGCGTTCGTCGCATCGAGCCGTCCCCCCAGGCCGACCTCGATGACCGCGACCTCGACCCGTGCGCGCGCCAGCCACAGGAAGGCGGTCGCCGTCAGTGCCTCGAACTCGGTGGGTGGTCCGTGGCGACGCTCCACCTTGGCAGCCGCGGCGAGCACCTCGCCGAGCACCCCGTCGAAATCGGCCGCGTCGATGGGCCGGCCATCGACCACGATCCGCTCGCGATAGCTCACCAGGTGCGGCTTCGGTGTCTGGCCCACGCGCAGTCCCTGGGCGCGCAGGACGGACGCCACCATCGCCTGGGTGCTGCCCTTGCCGTTCGTGCCCCCGATGAGCACACCGGCGATGTCCCGCTCGGGCGAGCCGAGCGCGGCGAGCAGGGCACGTGTCCTGCCCAGGCCCAGGCGCACCCCGAAGCGACCGCGTGCCTGGAGGGCCGCGACGGCCGGTGACACCGGCTCCGCGGCGGGTCCCGGCATGGATCGCGGGGGGTCCGTCCCCGGGCTGGTCATCGACCCGTCAGGTCGTCCTCGTAGAACACGCACTGGTTGAAGCGCGAGGACAGGCAGATGTCGGTGACATAGCCCGAGTCGAGGTGCACCCCACCCCGCAGCTGGCAGCGACAGATGGTCGCATCGTGGCGCATGAGCGCCTTGAGCATGTGAGGGGCGTGGATGGGGATGGGGCCGCGCGGGCCGGTCACGTAGAAATGCGGGCACACGTTCCGGCGCAGGTTCGGGAGCCCAAACCGCTCCCGTGTCCCAGCGGCCGCGAGCTGGGCCGAGGCGACCGTGCTTCGCGACAGTGCAGGAGCCCTGCCGAACGGACCCTGGGGCGGCGGTGGCGGTGCTGGACGACCGCCGACGGTGCGGGGTGGCGCGGACTGGGTGGGCTTCCGGTACTGGGCTGACAACGGGCCTCCCTCATGCCACAGGCGTGGCGACCTCCGTACCTTACTCGATCAGAGCGGACAGCACGTATCCGTGCCACCCTCGCTCGGCTGCGTCCCTGCGTGACGTCTGCCATGATCGTGCATCGATGGACGGTTTGGCTCCGCGGACGCGCCGCCCCGACCGGTCGATGGTGAGCTTCCTGCCGGCGCGTCCCTCCGAACGGCACGTCCCGGGGACAGGGCCTGTGCGTCTCCCGGAACGGTCGGCGCACGCTCGCGCGCTCCCGACCCCCGATGACGCGTCACTCACCCTCGGGCGACGCATCGGTGTGCTCGTGGTCCTGGTGGTGCTGGGTGGTGCGATCGTGCTGGCCGCCAACGGGGGGCGCAGCGACCGACCCGGTGGTCTCGCAGCGATTCCCACCAGCGGCCTCGTGGCCACACCCGGTCCGGTGAGCGACCCGGCGGCAACGCCGGGCGCCTTGACCACGACCCCCGTGGGCCAGCCAGCCTTCGTCGTGCCCGAGTCGCTGCTCGTGAACACCCCCAAGAGGAACCTCCGGGTGCGAGTCCCTGACCCTGGGGTGCCGTGGGAGGGGCTGGAGTTGCTCGTCCTGCGAGGCGGGAGCGAGGTCCTCCGCCGACCCATCACCCCTGACGAGGTCAACTCCAAGGGTCGCCTGACGCTCAAGGGGGTCCCGCTCAAGCGGGGCACCAACAAGCTGACTGTGGCCTTCGCGAACGCGAGCGGCGTCGGGCCGGTCTCGGACACGCTCACGCTGCGGCTCGATGATCGCCCGCCTCGGCTCAAGGTCACGGCACCACGGTCGGGCATGACGCTCAACGCCGAGACGGTGGTCGTGCGCGGCATCACGGTGCCCGGTCTCCGCGTCGTGGTCAGGAACGTGACCACCAACCAGAAGGAGGTGGCGTTCGCCGACGGTGAGGGGCGATTCGCGGCCCAGCTGCGTCTCCGGCGGGGTCGCGCGACCATCAAGGTCGCGGTCGCGGACGCGGCGGGCAATCAGCAGGTCGAGACACTGCCCATCGTCCGTGGGAACGGCAAGGCTGAGGCTCGCCTGAGGCTCTCGCGGACGAGCTTCAGGCGGGCGGCGCTGCCACGCGCCGTGGATGCCTCGGTGTCGGTCCTCGACGCGGACGGACGGCCCATCAGGGGCGCCACGGTCGTGTTCACGTTCGGGCCGCCCGGACTCCCCGCCCAGGTCCGCGAGCGGACGACCTCGAAGCAAGGGCTGGCGTCCTGGTCAGGGATTCGGATCGTCGAGGACGCGGTGGCCGGTCGCGGCCTGGTCACCGTGCGTGTCACGCTGCCGAATGGTCGGGAGCTGACCGACACCGAGACCTTCGACATCGACTGACCCCGGCCCGCCTGCCGACCGCGGCTGGGCGCTCGTCAGCGTCCGAGGCGGGACATGGGTCGCATCCCGCAGGCCGCTCACGCGTCCCACGAGGCTCGCTCCCGTGTCGTCGGTCCTCCCATCCCGCTGCCACCCACCGTTGGCCGCCCACGCTCGGGTGCCGGCGGCGTCGCCCATCAGGACCTTGGGTGTCCGCGTATCGGCCTGGGACGCCCCGGACGTGGCGATCACCGCCGCACCCGCCCTCAGGTCCCGGAACAGGCCCTCGAGTGGCTCGGAGCGGGCCGGCGGCTGCCAGCAGGCGCGGACCTCGTCGCCCTGGAGCACGGCTCGCGCTCGATCGAGCGCGCAGTACCCGAGCCTCCCCGCGACAGCCCGCACGTGGTTGCGGCAGGTGGCGCACGTGAGGGGGTGGCGGGAACAGGCCCAGCACCGAGCACCGTCGGTCTGGGTCGTGCCGCAGTGGGGACATCGCCACGTCTCCACGATCGGGGGGTAGTGTAGTTGCGCGGGACCGGCGCGCGCAGCACTCGCCGCGTGCTCCACGACCGGGCCCGACGGTGCTCCCGATCAGACCAGATGTGCGGTCTCGAACCCGACCTAGGGGCAGGCCTCGGCTGGGCTCATGACCCACAGCCGGACCGGGGTGCCCGGCTCCACCTGGGCCCCCGCAGGCGGCGATTGCTCGTCCACCAGCCACGAGCCATCGCTCTGTGGCTCCGGGGGCAGGACGGCACCCAGCGTCAGGTCCGCGCCCTCCATCTGACGACGGGCCTCGTCGAGCGACAGGCACCGGAAGTCGCCGACGACGATGGGCGCGGACAGCGGCGGCTCCGTCGCAGCGGGTCGCGGCCCGCGTGACACGTAGTAGGTGATGGTAGTGCCCGCTGCGACCTCGGTCCCGGCTCCCGGCTCGGTTCGCACGACGCGGCCCTTGCGGACCACATGGTCATAGGTCTGGAACCGCCCGGTGGGCGTCAGGCCCGCCTCGACCAGTCGCGTCCGCGCCCGTGCCTCGGAGTCGCCCCGCACGTCCGGGACCCGGACGGTGTCCGCCTCCTGTGCCACCACCACCTCGACGGTACCGCCTGGCGGGATGGGGGCGCCCTGCGTCGGATCCTGCCCGATGATGGTGCCGGGCCTGTCTGTGTGGCTCGTCCGCGGGCGCTCGTCGAGCTGCACGTCGGCTCGGTCGGCAAGAATGCGCGCATCCTCGATGAGCATGCCCACGAACCCCGGGACAGCCACCGGCGTGGGCGCCTGGGCGCCCGAGCCCGGTGTCGTGGCGTCCGCCGAGCCACCCGATCCCGAGCCTTCCAGGAGCGACAGGGCCAGCAGCACCCCCGCGACCACCAGCACGAACAGGCCAAACAGCCCGACCACCCAGCCGACCCGACCCAGGCCACCATGCTGCGCCGCGGCTCCGGGGAGCCGGAGCGACGTGCTCCCCACGGTCCCTGTCGAACCGCTGGCGATGGCGCCGGACACCGATCCGGTGCGCCACGTGGAGGTGCCCAGGGGATCGGCCAGGAACCGACCCAGGGATGACGCCAGCTCGCTCGCGCCCGGCCGCGCGTGGGCGTCCGGTTGGAGCGCCCAGCGGACGATGGCATCGAGCGCGGCCGGCACATCAGGACGCTGCTCCATGGGCGAGGGGATGCGCCCACCGAGCCGAGCCATGGCCACCTCAGCGGCCGTGCCCCCGCTGAACGCCCGCTGACCCGTGAGCATCTCATGGAGCACGAGGCCCGTGGAGTAGACATCGGAGGCCGCCGTCACCGGCTCGCCGCGCGCCTGCTCGGGACTGAAGTAGTGGACACTGCCCATGGTCACGCCGGTCATCGTCAGTTGAGCGTCGGTGAACGCCTGCGCGATGCCGAAGTCAGCCACCTTGACCCGTCCGCCCGTCGACAGCAGGACGTTGCTGGGCTTGATGTCACGGTGGACGATGCCACGGCCGTGTGCCGCGTCGATGGCGTCGGCCACCTGCTGGCCGATGCTGGCCGCCACCGTGGCCGGCAGCGGGCCACGCTCGCGGAGCGCGCCCGCGAGGTCGCCTCCGGTGACCAGCTCCATCACGATGTATGGCCCGACCGGGTCCTGGCCATAGTCGAAGACCGCGACCACGTTGGGATGGTTGAGCTGCGCCGCGGCCTGCGCCTCGCGCTGGAACCGCGCCAGGAAGCTGGCGTCCGAGCCGTACTCGCCCCGCAGGACCTTGATCGCGACGTCCCGTCCCAGCTTGGTGTCGCGGGCGCGATAGATGGTGGCCATGCCCCCCTGGCCGATGAGCTCCACCAGCGCGTATCTGCCGCCCAGCACGCGCCCCACGTCAGCCATGTGCCGGCATCCCGATCAGCCCCCGCGGGCGAGCATCAGCGCAGATCGACCGTGGCCAGGTAGCTGCGGAACTCGGCGCCGATGTCCGGCCGCTCGAGCGCCAGCTCCACCGATGCCTTGAGCCAGCCCATGGTGGTGCCGGCGTCGTAGCGCGTGCCCTCGAACTCGTAGGCGTAGACGTCCTGTTCCGCCATGAGCGCCATGATCGCGTCCGTGAGTTGGATCTCGCCGCCCGCGCCACGAGGCGTCTGCTCCAGCTTCTCGAAGATCTTGGGGGTCAGCACGTAGCGCCCGATGATGGCCAGGTCGCTGGGCGCGGAGCCCGGTGCCGGCTTCTCCACGAGACCCCGGACCTTGTGCAGCCGATCATCACCGTCATGGCCTCGCGTGGCCGGATCGACCACCCCATACCGGCTCGTGTCCTCCATGGGTACCTGCATCGCCGCGACGACCGAGGCGTGGGTCCGGTGGTAGGCGTCGATGAGCTGGCCGATGCAGGGCCGCTCCGCGGCGACGACATCGTCCGAGAGGATGACCGCGAACGGCTCGTGGGCGACCAGCTCCTTGGCCATGAGCACCGCATGACCCAGGCCCAACTGCTCCTTCTGGCGCACATAGCTGATCTGGACCATGTCACCGATCTGGCGCACCCGGCGCAGCATCTCGATATCGCCCTTGGACTCGAGCAGGTGCTCCAACTCGTAGCTGTGGTCGAAGTGGTCCTCGATGGCCCGCTTCTGGCTGCTCGTGACGATGATCACCTGCTCGATGCCAGCCGCGACCGCCTCCTCGACCGCGTACTGGATGACGGGCTTGTCGACGAGCGGCAGCATCTCCTTGGGCTGCGCCTTGGTGGCGGGGAGGAACCGCGTGCCCCATCCGGCGGCGGGGAAGACGGCTTTTCGGACGCGCATCTGACCTCGTCGTGCTCGAGCGCTGGGTGGCCGCTGCGATCCTGCGACCCGTCACCCGAGTATACCGGCGGCCTCGGTCGCACCGACCACCCCGGACGCGGGCACGACCGGGCATCCGATGGTAGGGTCCCGCGGTGGCGCCCTCGCACCCCGGGCGGCTCGTCGCCCCGCTCCTGCTGCTCACGATGCTCATCGTCCCGCCCGTGCTCGCCGCGGACCCGAGCCCACGCCCACCCACGGCCTCCGCCGCCCCCGGCGCCACCGACCTGCCGGGGGCATCCGCCCGGCCCGTGGTCACGCCACGGCCGAGCACCACCCCGCCACCCTTGCCGTCGATGGTCCCTGTCGCACCGCTCGTGCAGCCCGGGCCGGCGCTCACCCGCGAGGTGGTGGCGTACCTCCCGTACTGGGTGGCGCAGCACCGGGACCTGCCGTGGGACCCAGCCACCGAGCCCTGGATCACCGACGGCCGCCTCACCGACCTGGTGCTGTTCAGCATCGGCGTGGCCCGCGACGGGTCGCTCCGGCTCGACGAGCCGGGCGCCCGGTGGATCCTGGGTCCGGACGCGGCGCGCGTCATCAGCGCGGCCCACGAACGGGGCATCCGCGTCCTCGTCTCGTTCACGAGCTTCGGGCGTGACCGCAACGAGGTGCTCATGTCCCGTGACGCGGCCATCGACCGGTTCGCGCGAGAGGCCGCGGCGCTGGTCCGTGCGCGGGGCCTCGACGGCGCGGACCTGGACGTGGAGCAGCTGCCGAGCGACCGCTTCCAGGGATACGGTCGGATGGTCCGCCGCCTGGCACGCGAGGTCCGTGCGCATTCCCCCGATGCGCGGATCATGGCCGCCACCAACGGCAACCGCTCGGGTGCCCGGATGGCGTCGCTGGCCATCCGGCGTGGCGCCGACCGCGTGTTTCTGATGGGCTACTCCTATCGCGGCCCAGCCTCTCCCACCGCGGGCAGCATCGCCCCGCTCGTGCGCAGCGACGGCGGTCTGGGCCTGCGCGCGAGCCTGGGACTGTACGCGGAGCGCGACGTCCCAGCCGACCGGATCATCGTGGGCCTGCCGGCCTACGGCATGACGTGGGCGACCCGGGGGCCCGAGCTGCACGCCCGGCGCGCACCCACGCGGGTCTCGCCCAGGGGCAGCACGACCCTGTTCCGGGTCGTGGGACCCCGGCCCGGCGCCACCGACGTCACCTTCGACACCGACCCGGTCGAGGGCTCCGCGCGCGTGACGTGGTTCCAGCCCGACCGGGAGTCCTGGTTCCAGACCTACTACGACACGCCCGCCACACTGCGTGCCAAGTACCTGCTGGCGCACGAGGCGGGGCTGGCGGGAGTGGGCATGTGGACCCTGGGCTACGACTGGGGGCACCCAGGCTATCCGGCGCTCGTGGACGAGCTGTTCGCCCGACCGGTCATCGACCACGCGTCCGCGGCCTCGACGGGCGACACGGCCGCTCGCATCACGGCGCGCGTGTACCCGGGTCTGGCGGCCACCACAGGGGTGCGCCTGTCCAACGATGGGGCCGCGTGGACCGACTGGCTCGATCCCGCGCTCCTCGACCCCTCCGGCGAGGGCCTCGCATGGGCGCTCGCAGAGGGACCTGACGGGCCCCGCTCGGTCCACCTGCAGGTCGTCGATGGCACCGGGGCCATATCCCTGCCGACCACCCTGGTCACACGGGTCGACCGGGCCCCGCCGGCGCTCGACGGCCCCTCGCTCCGACCTGGGCCCGTCGCGGGCTCATGGGTCGTGCTGCTCCGTGCGAGCGACACGGGCGGGCCGGTGCATGTCGATGTGCGCTGGCTCGTCTCGGACGGCCTGGCCCGTGACTGGCGGACCCTCGACTCACTCGCGGCCGGGTCCCTGCTCGCGCCGGTGGACCAGGCCGTCACGGTCGAGGTTCGGGTCACTGACGCCGTGGGGCACGTCACGATCGGGCGCGCGACCGCACCCGCGCACAGCTGGTCCCGACCCTGACCCTCGCTCTCGCGGCGGGCGGCTGGCTCAGTCCCCGGACCCGGAGACCGGCCCACCCGTGGGCTCGGGCTCGGCCCGCCGGGCACGGAGCACGATCGAGGTGAACGGAACACGGACCTCCGCGAAGGTCTCGCTCGAGACCAGGAACCCGGCCAGGAGGAGCACGACGCCGAGCAGCTTTCCCACGCCGTAGTAGTCGGTAGAGCCGAACCGATTGAGGCTGTCGGTGATGGTCGGCACGAGCGCGCCTGCGGCGATGAGCAGTGTTGCGGGCACGCGGCTGTGGAGCTTGCCCCGGGCGAGGGCTCGGACCGCGTCGGGCATCGACGCGATGAAGTTGACGGCGATCGCGATGGGCGCGATGAGCAGCTGGAACAGCAGCTGCTCGCCCGGCTGGTCCGGGTCGAGCGAGTGGTGGAGCACCCGTCGCTTGGGCATGAACACATAGGCGCTGAACAGGGCACCCAGGATGAGGGCGAAGGCGCCGGTCACGTTCATGAACGGTGTGAGGAGGCGCAGCTGACCCGGCAGCAGGGCGCCCGTCGGCGCACCCGATGACGGATCGATGGCATACCCCGGCGGGGGGATGGTGGTGCCAGCCATCAGTGCCAGGGACAGGAGCGTCGCGCCCCCGACGCCCAGGGCGGCGAGCCGCGGCCAGCGCCAGTCGCCCAACCAGGTCGCCACCGCGACCGCCAGCGCAAGGCTCGCCGCGATCAGGAGGTAGACGAGGGGCACGATGCCCACATCCGGATACTCGGCCGGGAAGCGCCTCGGCGTCAGGAACGTGAACAGCCCTGCGAGGGACAGGCACAGCGCGAAGCCGTACCCGAACCGGGTGTGTCCCAGGAGGAAGGCGTTGCCCAGGCCCAGCCAGCCCGCGGTCCACACCGCCCCTGTGAGGTACCACGACCGGTACAGGGCCTCGTCCCAGCCCCGTGCCGCAGCGAGCGCCTCGCAGCCCGATGCGATCGCGAAGCACGCCATGCCCACGAACCACACTGCCTGGAACGTCCGGTGTCGGTCACGCCATTGCGCCAGCAGGCCCATGGCCATGAGCGCCGCCAGGAGCGAGGTGAGCGCAGGGATCAGGGTGGCCATGCGCTGGTCCGCGACGCGCGGCGGGATCGCCGAGCACGGTGGCTCGTGTCAGGCGGGCAGGAACTCGTGTGCTTCGTGATGGACCCCATCGCACAGTCCGAACGCCGGCGGCTCGGTGGGCAGAGGCACCGGGCGCATGAGCTCGCGCACCGTCGACAGCCGGCACAGGTAATGGCCCCGGGCGCGCGCCCAGGCACGGAAGTGCTCGGGGTCCGCATGGAACTGATGGGGACCAGGGTTGATGGGCGCCCGCTCCGCCCATGATGCGGCAGCCTCGAGCGCCACGGCGTCCATGATGGACACCCGGAAGGGCGTGCCCGTGATGGGCTCGCCGCAGCCAGCGCACCGCTTGCCGTCGTTCTCCTCGAACACCGTGGGAATCCGGATCCCCATGATCGAGCCGCCCCGGAAACCTGTCGCCGCCACGCCCGGATCGTAGCAGGGTCGGGCCAAGCCCGGCTCAGCGCGGCGACCACGCGGGGTCGCGCCGCCCAACCGCGCACGCCAGCCGCACCCCGGGATGGCGCGGCGTACCCTGTCACGGCTCGAGCGGCTCGGCAGCAGGTGAGGGTGTGCGATGCGCGTGTGCGTCACGGGGGCGAACGGGAAGCTGGGACGCGGGGTGGTGGAGGAACTGCTCGCCCACGACCATGAGGTGATGGCCACTGATGTCGCGGGTGCCACCGGCCACCTGTCGGAGCTTGCCGTCCCGCTCGCGCACGCCGACCTCACCGACCTGGGTCAGACCGTGGACATCCTCCAGGGCGTCGATGCCGTCGTCCACCTCGCCAACATCCCGGCGCCCGGCATGGAGACCCCCGCCAACACGTTCACCCGCAACGTCACCATGAACTTCCACGTGTTCCACGCGGCCACGCTCCTGGGCATGGCGCGAGTGGTCTGGGCGTCATCGGAGACCACCCTCGGGGTGCCCTTCGACGTGCCGCCCCGGTACGTGCCCGTCGACGAGGCGCATTACCCCAATCCCACCAGCACCTACGCCCTCTCCAAGGTCGTCTCGGAGACGATGGCCGAGCAGATGGCCGCCTGGTCGGGCATCCCGTTCGTCGCGCTCCGGCTCTCGAACATCATGGCCCCCGCCGACTACGCGCAGTTCGCCACATGGCAGGACGATCCCCAGGCGCGCAGGTGGAACCTGTGGAGCTACATCGACCTGCGGGACGCCGCGGCGGCGTGTCGCCTGGCCCTGGAGGCACCGGTGAGCGGGGCTCGCAGCTACATCATCGCGAACGCGGACACCGTCATGGAGCGACCCACCGCAGAGCTCCTCCGCGAGACCTTCCCGGGCGTCCCGGTCCGGGATGACATCCCCGGCACGCAGGCCCTCCTGTCCACCTCGGCGGCACGCTCGGATCTCGGCTGGCGCCCCACGCACAGCTGGCACGACGAGGTCGCGGATCTCGTGCGGAAGGGCTGACGATGCCCTACCAACCGAGCCATGGCCGGTTCGCGGTCTCCGATCCCGCGGCCGAGCTGGGCCGCCTCGCCGCGGAGTTCCCGGCCACCCTGGTCACCGTATCCGCGGGGGCCTTGATGGCCTCGATCCTGCCGATGGTGTTCCATCGGGACGTGGGTGCGCACGGCGCCCTGCGGGGCCACCTCGCACGAGCCAATCCCCAGTGGCGCGACATCGACGCCGATGTCGCTGCGCTGGTGCTCCTGGACGGGCCCGAGGCCTACGTGACACCCGGTTGGTATGAGACCAAGCGTCGGACCGGCAAGGACGTGCCCACCTGGAACTACGTCACCGTGCAGGCGCGCGGGCCCATCACGATCCGGGAGGATGAGCCCTGGCTGCTCGAGCATCTCCGGGCGCTCGTGGACCGCCAGGAGGCCGGGCGGCCCGACGCGTGGTCCATCGATGACCCACCGGAGGGCTATGTCGCGACGCAGGCCCGGGCGATCGTGGGCCTCGAGCTGGCCATCACGAGCATCGAGGCCAAGCGCAAGCTCAGCCAGAACCGGCTCGCGGTCGATTTTGACGGCGTCGTGGCGGGTCTCGGGGCGGGGAGCGCGCGCGAACGGGCCGTGGCGGCCGAGATGCGCCAGGAATCCCCGCGCGACCGCGACCGTCGCCGATAGGCCCGCTCAGCCGTCGACCGGGCCGACCGGGTCACCGAGCCTCACCTCGCCGGCCCGAACCACCTCCGCCCAGACGCCGCAGGGGAGGTCCTCGTCCTCGCTCGAGATGTGGCCCCGCAGACGCTCGAGGATCCGGAGCGTGGGGAAGTCCGGGATGCCCGAGTCCGGCCCCTGGGTCGTGACCGCGCAGCGACCCACGTAGTCGACCGGGCGTATGACAGCGTCCCCGACCCGCACGTCACGTCCCAGCCAGGCGTCCTCCGCGAAGGGACCGATGCCATCGACCCCGAAGGTCATCCGGAACCGCCTGCCATCGACTGGGTGGTCGACACCGCCCGCCGCTGCCAGCACGTCCAGGGCGCTCGTGGAGAGCAGCGACACCGACGGGCCGCGGTCGATCCCGGCGCCATCGCCGACCAGCACCACGAGCCGCAGCGGTCGACCTGCCCAATCGGAGAGCAGCCGGGCCCAGGGTCCCTCGACCATGCGCACCGGTCGCGGACGCCCGAAGAAGGCAGCCTCGGTCCGGGCACCCAGCGCGACCGCAGCGGTGCTCGACGTGCCGTCCGGGAACCGGAGCGTGAGCGCACCCAAGTCGGGGTCCCACATCGGACGGAGCGTGACCAGGGCGCCCTTGCGCTTGCCGTTGACCAGTCGCATCGCGCCGTCCACGACCGCGAACGCACGATCGCCTCGGATGCCCGTGCGCTCCAGACGTGCGGCAGTGAGCTGGACGAGCGCCATCGCCTTGACTGGCGCGATCGCGATCCAGGCGACGCGTCCCGGGTGTCCGTCCATGGGTTGGTACCCCCAACCGGATTCGAACCGGTGATCTCCACCTTGAAAGGGTGGCGTCCTAGGCCTCTAGACGATGGGGGCCCGTGGTCCGGGAGTGTACCGCCGACCCTACACGGACATCCGGATCGAGCCCAGGATCACGGCCAACAGGAGCGACGCCGACGCACCGAGTGCGAACAGCCCGCCCAGGAACGCGCCGCCGATGGCCCGGATGGCACGCCCATCGTTGCCGGCCCCCAGGGCTGACCTGGCAAGACCCACCGAGACGACCGCGGCGGTGACGCCGAGCACGAGCAGGCCTGCCACGGTGAACGCGATGGCCTGACCACTCCGGTCGAACAACAGGCCGTACGCGACCACCGCGGCTGACCCGATGAGCGCGAGCAGCAGGATGACCCGGATGATCACGCGTTGCCCCTCGACAGCATCGGGGCGTCCGCGTGATACACCGCGACCTTGTGCGCCAGGCGTGGCCGGCGCATCCCCTGGGCGACGGCCAGCCCGGGTGCCCCGAAGGACCGGCCGAGCGCCTGCGCGGCCTGCTCGAGGGTGTCCCAGCGCCACCAGCAATGGATGACCCGGACCCGGAAGCCCGCCGCCAGGAAGGGGCCCTTGGGGCGGCTGAACGAGACCAGGTCGCGGGCGCGCGCCTCGTCCCACAGGAGGGGCGTGACGTCATCGCGCCCGTAGTCCTTGACCACGATCAGGCGACCGTCAGCCCGGAGGACCCGGGCGGCCTGGGCCAGGTCATCGTGCCAGTGGTCGGTGGTGGGCATGAAGCCCTGGCGCCAGGCGACGATCACATCCGCGGACGCATCGGACAGCTGTCGGAGGGACGACCCGGGCGCCACGCGCACCCACGCGCCCAGTGCGAGGAGCCGTCGTGGACCGGGACCTACCGCATCGTCAAGGACGGCGACGTCGCGGCTCGCCACAGGGCCCAGCGCGGCGATGGCCGCGGGCAGCCTGCCATCCGCGTCGATGACGCGCACGAGCGGCTCTAGGAGCTGCGGATCGGGCACGGCGCCGCGAGTATAGGCCGGCGCCCTCAGCCGAGGCGGACGATCGCCCCCGAGCGGGGCCCGAGCGTCACCGCCAGACCGCTCGTCGTGGGCGAGCTGTGGGCACTCGCATGACCGCCCAGGTCGATTGGCTCGGCGACATCGACCGGGCCCCAGCCATCGGGCAGCGTCAGCTCCGCGCGCCGCTCCGTGACATCGGCGTTCGTCACCACGATGAAGCGCTCGCCCGCGGCGCGCCGCGCCATCGCGAACACGCCACCGCTGCTCTCCAGCACCGCGAGCTCGCCATCACGCAGGGCGGGATGACGCCTCCGCAGACCGATGAGCGCCCGGACGAAGGCTCGCAGGTCCGTGTCCCAGGCGCTCCGATCCCAGGGGAAGGCGCCCCGATTGAGGGGGTCCTGCTCACCCCGCATCCCGACCTCGTCGCCGTAGTACACACACGGCGCGCCCGGCAGGCACATCTGGAGCAGCGTGGCGATACGGACCGCATCCGCCGAGTCGCCCATGACCGTGCGCATCCGTGGCGTGTCATGACTGCCCACGAGGTTGAGCATCACGGCGGTCACGTCAGGGTCATACAGGGACAGCAGACGCCGCAGTTCCGCGCCGAACGACGGCCCATCACGCACGATGACGTGTCGCCGATACTGGTCGTGCTGGCTGACCACCCGGGTGTCCAGGTCGCGCCCGGCGGCATAGCCCAGGATCGCCTCGGCCAGTGGGTAGTCCATGAGCGCATCGAAGTGATGGCCCGTGAGCCACTCTGGCTTGGGATGCCAGACCTCGCCGACCAGGTACGCCTCAGGGTTCACGGCACGGCAGCGCGCCCGGAACTCGACCCAGAAGTCGCCCTCGATCTCCTCGGGCACATCGAGGCGCCAGCCATCGATGCCCAGGCGGAGCCAGTGCTCGGCCACGCCCAGGAGGTACTCGCGTGTCTCAGGGTGCTCGTGACGAAGCTTGGGCAGCGCCGGCAGGCCCCACCAGCCCTCGAAGCCGAGGACCTGCCTCGACGCCTCGCCCGGGCCCACGCCGTGGCTCACGAGCCGTCGGATCTGGTCCTCCTGGTCCGGATGCGGATACACCACCAGCGGGTGACCCACGGCCAGGCGCTCCCGGTCGAGATGGAACCAGTCGAGATACGGCGAGTGGATCCCCGCCTCCGCAACGTGGTGGAAGCGCCAGAAGCCCCGGCCGCAGTGGTTGAACACCCCGTCCAGCACGACCCGCATGTCCCGGGCATGCGCCTCGTCGAGCAACTCCCGGAGCGCCGCGTCGCCACCCAGCAGGGGGTCCACGTGCAGGTAGTCGTCAGTGTGATACCGGTGATTGGACGCCGACACGAACACCGGCGTCAGGTACAGCGCGGTGACGCCCAGGTCCTGGAGGTCGCCCAGGCGCTCCACGATGCCCAGGAGGTCGCCGCCCTTGTAGCCGTGGACCGAGGGAGGCGCGTCCCAAGGCTCCATGACGGCGGGCTTGGGCACCCGGGCGCTGGATGCGAAACGGTCCGGGAAGATCTGATAGAACACGGCCTCCCGCACCCAGCGCGGCGTGTCCACGCTCATCGGCGTCGCTGGCCCGTGGTCGAGGCGCCGATCAACCCTTGACCCCGCCGACCGCGAGACCGCCGATGATCCAGCGCTGGAACACCGCGTACACGAGCGAGACGGGGAGCGCGAACAGGATGGCGAAGGCGCAGAACTTGCCCCACGGCGTCGTGGTCGCGAACGCGCCGACCATGCCGTTGAGCGCGACCGACAGGGTGTACGTGTTGGGGTCGCGCAGGAACGTGACCGAGAAGTAATACTCGGTCCAGCCAGCCACGAAGCCCAGGAAGCCCGTCACAGCGAGCGCCGGCACCGCCAGCGGGAGCACCACCTTGGTGAACGACTGGTGGCGGGTGGCTCCATCCACCGCCGCGGCCTCCTCAAGGTCCTTGGGGACCGTGTCGAGGTACCCCTTGAGGTTCCAGATCGCGAATGGCAGGAGCCCCGACACGACCGCGAATGCCACACCCGCGAGCGTGCTCCGCAGGATCACGTCCCCGATCCGGACCTGCCCCAGCAGGATGAACAGCGGCACGATCGTGGCCACCGTGGGCAGCATCAACACGGCCAGTACCGCCAGCATCAGCACCTGCCGGCCCCGGAACTGGACGCGCGAGAAGACATACGCGGCGAACACACCGATGAGCACCGAGAACAGGGCGGTCGAGATGGCCAGCACGAAGCTGTTGAAGGCCAGCGTCCAGAAGGACACGGGTGCCTGGCTCGGCTGCTCCAGGGCTGCGACGAAGTTGTCCAGCGATGCGCCGGGCGGGATGAGGTTGAGGCCATCGGGTCGCGACAGGTCACGCGGGTCGAGCGCGAGGCTCAGCACCCACATGATGGGAAACAGGACCGTCATCGCCACGAACACGCACAGGGTCTGGAGCGCCAGCTGTCGCCGGAGCGGGATCCTGACGCCGTCGCTCGACGTGTCGCGTCGCCTCCAGGCGCGAAGGCCGGAGCCTGTGATGGCGCGTGGGGTACCACCCAACTGCTGACTCATCGATCAAAGCTCGCCGTGGCCTTGGTGAACCGATTGAACACCAGGGTGATTGCCAGCAGGATGAAGAACATGAACACGGAGAAGGCGGCCGCCACGCCATACAACTGACGCTCGTTGACCAGCCGGAACGCTTGGGTCACCAGCTGCTCCGTGCGCCCGAACGGGCCGCCTCCCGACATGAAGTACGCGAGGAAGAACAGGTTGAACGTGACGACGAAGCCGTAGATCGCATATGGGACCATGGCCGGACGCAGATACACCAGTGTCACGTTCCGGAACTTCTGCCAGTTGCCCGCGCCGTCCATCTCCGCCGCCTCGTAGAGCTCGCCCGGGATGCTCTGCAGGGCACCCGTCGCGACCACCGCGTTGAGCGGCCAGCCCAGCCATGTATTGGCGGTGAGCAGCGCGAAGAACGCCAGCGGGATGAAGTAGTTGATCTCGCTGGGCAGGAATGGGAAGACGTCCCCGGGGAAGCGCAGCCAGTCGATGTTGAATGCTTCCGCGGGAATCTTGAACAGACCGCCGACGATGATCAACAGTTGGTTGATGGCACCGTTCTGAGTATCGAACATGTTGCGCCAGACGGTGGCCACGATGATGGGCGGGATGATGACCGGCAGGATGTAGAGCGCCCGCCAGAAGGTCTTGAAGCGCAGGCCTTTGGCATTCAGCAGGAGCGCGATGGCGACGCCCAGGATCACATGCACCGCGACGTTCGCGACCGCCCACCACAGGTTGTAGAGGACCTGCCGGAAGAAGAAGAAGTTGGGGATCGCGAGGTTGTTCTCGATGATCTTGGCGTAGTTGTCGAGGCCCACCCAGGGCGCGTTCCCCGATCGCAGGGAGCCCGTGGTGAAGTCCGTGAACGAGATGAAGACCTGGAACGCGAGCGGAAAGAAGGTGATGACGCCCATGACGATGAATGCGGGGGCGAGATACAGGAGCACGAGCCTGCTGTCACGGCCAGGTCGCCAGGACGACCGGCGACGAGCCGACGCGCTCACGGGGACCGCTGTCATCGAGCCCTCCCTCCTCCCTCGAGGTTGGCCGGACGCCGCGGAACGCGACGCCCGGCCGTCGTGGGACCTTACAGGCCGTTGGCGGTATTCATCGCAGCGCACGCATCGGCGACCGCTGCCGCGGGGTCGGCTCCCGTGTCGAGGACCTTGTTGAGGGCGTCACCGAAGGGCCCCCAGAAGGCGCCGAACTGGGTGGTCTGCGGGCGTGGGTAGCCGCTCGCGACGGCCGCCGCAAACTGCTGGCTGATGGGATTGTCGATGGTCACCGACGCGTTCGCCGGGATGTGATAGGCGGTGTCCGCGAAGACCTTCTGGTTGTCCGCATTCGTGAGCGCGATGGCGAGGTCCACGGCCAACTGCTGGTTGGCGCTGTTGGGGTTGATGAGCCAGCCGTCCACGCCCGTGAAGGGCAGTGCCGGTCCCGCGGGACCCGCCGGGATGGGAGCCACCGCGACGGAGGGCACGGACTGGACGTAGCCACCGGCGGCCCACGGACCGTCGATGATCACGTCATACGTGCCGTCCTTGAAGCCCGCGGCGATGTTGTCGTAGGTGGGGTCGAGCACTGCGCCCGCAGCCTTGAGGTCGGCGAGGTACTGGAACGCCTCGGCGAACCCGCCAGCGTCAGCGATGCACTTGCCGGTCTCGTCCATCAGCGTGCCTCCGAACGCCCCGGCGAACCCGAAGTCGTGATAGATGCCCTGGACCAGGCCGAGCTTGATGGCGCCGTCCTTGACGGCCTGGAGCAACTCATCCGTCGTCGCGGGTGGGGTCGCCACCTTCGCGGAGTCGTAGTACATCGCGACGGCCTTGAGGGATTCGGGCACCTGCATCAGCGCATCTCCCACACGGGAGCCATCGACTGCCAGGGGCACATCGCCGGCCAGGACCTCGGCGGGCACGAGCGCGTCCAGGGGCGCGATGATCTGGTCGCGGGTCTGCTGGCCCAGGTTGTCGTTGGGCACGATCATCAGGTCGGGGGTGGTCGCACCGGACGCGACGTCCAGCGACCAGTTGTTGAAGATCGCGCCGAAGTCCACCGGCAGGACGTTGACCGTCAGGCCGGGGTTCGCGGCCTGGACACTGGCGAGCGCGGCCGCGAGCGCATCGGCCTCGGTGCCCGCACCGGACCCATAGCTGTGCCACAGGGTGAGCTCGCCCTCCAGGGCGCCGCTCGCGTCCTGTGCCGCGACAGGCACGACGCTGCCGGCGACCAACGCGGCCGCGGCGGCGACACCCGCCAACCTCGTCATTCGAGACATCGGTTCCTCCTTTGAGTGATGCGCACCGGAACACCCGGTGTCGGGTCGGTGACTGGAACGGACCGAGGCTAGCGGGCGACGACCACCTCCTGACTCCGGTCGCCCGATGGCACCGCCGTCGATCGGCGGACCACCAGTCGCGTCTCCAGGACCAGGACCCGGTCCTGGTCGTCAGCAGGAGGTCGCGCGAGCGCCTCCAGCAGCATGGACGCCGCCGCCTCGCCCTTCCGACGCACCGGTTGGTGGACCGTGGTGAGCGGCGGGTCGGTGAACCGGGTGAGGGGCAGGTCGTCAAAGCCCACGATGGACAGTTCCTCGGGGACCCGGACCCCAAGGCGCCGAGCCGCAGCGAGCGCGCCCGCGGCAGCGGCGTCGCTCATGCACAGGACAGCGGTAGGTCGGTCGCCGCGAGACCAGCACCGCAGGAGGGCACTCTCGCCGCCCTCGATCGTGGCCGGTGGTCGGACGAGCCGATCCGGTGACAGCACCATGCCTGCCGCGGCGAACGCGGCGCGGTATCCGGCCAACCGTCTGCCCGCGACCCCCGCATCGGGGGCCTCCCCCACGGCCGGCTCCACACCCATCACCAGCACATCTCGGTGCCCCAGGTCCAGGAGGTGCTCCGCGGCAAGGCGCGCCCCGCCCTCGTCATCGACCAGGATGGCCCGCTGGCCCGACCATGCCGGCGAGTCCACCACCACGGCCGGCAGGCCCGCCAACCGGATCGAGCCCAGCTCAGGGTGGCGCTCATCGAGCCCAAGGGCGACCACGCCGTCGACGGTCGCGCGATCGAGCGCGCGGGCGAGCGAGCCGTGGAGCGGCGAGATGAACAGCAGCCCGAAGCCATGCTCCTCGGTCACCGACGCGACACCCTCCGCGAACAGCGCGAAGAACGGGTTGGCGAACACCTGACCCAGCGCCTGTGGCGAGAGGATGCCGATGGTCGTGGTCTGCCCAGCCGAGAGCATCCGTGCCACAGGGTGTGGTCGATAGCCCATCCGGTCGGCCACGCCGCGGATGCGCGTCACGGTCTCCATGGACAGACGGTCGGGGCTGTTGAACGCGAACGAAACAGCGGCCTTGCTGACACCTGCCTCTCGCGCCACGTCGCTGATCCCGACCCGCTGATCGGATGGCTTGCCCAACCCGGGCTCCTCCTCGTCGGTCGCGTGCCCCATCGTCCGGCGTCTCCCATGCGATGTGGTGTCGCCTGGGTTGCGAACTGGATGCTAAACCGGTTTAGGACACGGTAGCGGCGCGCCCCTGTGGGTGTCAATACCCTTCCCGGCCCGTGGGCCGGCGCCGCGGGTGACCCGACCATGCCCGCGCCACCTGCCGGATCGGCGCCCTGTAGTACGATCGCCCACCCATGATCGGTCAGCGTCGGTCCGTCCCTGTCGGCGTCCTGCTGTTCCTGGTGTACGGCTTCGTGATGCTCGCGGGTCTCGCGGTGGCCATGCCCCTGGTCATCGATCAGGCCGTGGAGGCGGCGGTGTCGCCCATCGGCGTCGTGTACATGCTGCTCCTGGCCTACCTCATCTTCACCCTGACGCTGGTCCTGCAGCGGAAGCAGGCGGGATATCCCCTGGCGCTCGGCCTCGCGACCCTGAGCGTCCCGCTCATCCCGGTGCTGTTCCTGTCCCCCGCCGGGCTGCCCGGGGCTGCCATCGCGACGACACTCGCGGTGGGCCTGTTCGCGGCGCTCCGAAGGGACGCGACCCGCGCCTGGTTCGTGGAGCCCTGACACCGCCGACACCCCGGCAACCCCAATCCCCTACGCGCACGAGGAGTCGAGTGAGCAAGCGATCGCGTACCTTCCAGCCGTCGGCCACCCGTCCCGAGCCCGCGGATGGGTCATCGAGCGGAGTCGCGCCCGCGACACCGCCCGAGGCGTCGACCCCCGTGGCGACCGCGACGCCGACGACGCCGGGGACTGGCTCCCGCACCGAGGCCCGTCGGCGTGCCAGCATCGCGAAGGCCGCGCCGGAGCCGTCCCTGTTCGATCGCTACAAGGTGCTCATCCTCGGTGGCGCGGGCGTCCTCGTGGTGCTCCTCGGGGTCCTGTTCCTGACCCGTTCCAGCACCCAGGCCTATGAGTGCGTCACGTTCCTCACCCCGCCACCGGGTTCGCCGGCAAGCCCGGCACCGGGTCAGTCGCCCCTGCTGGGCTTCCAGACCCAGGACGTGGGCCGGGAGCACACGGTGCAGAACGCGACCGTCAGATATGCCTACTGCCCGCCTGCGAGCGGCGGTCACTACAACCTGGGTGGCGGCCGCGGGCCGCTGGCGCGCCGCTTCTTCGGGCCCACCGACAACGTCATCCCGCCCGAGTGGATCCACAACCTGGAGCATGGCTACGTGCTGCTCCTGTATCGAGGGGACCCCGGCGCCCAGGCCCTGGACCAACTCCGGGCGGTCATGGACGAGGCCGCGGTGAGCGCCTGGGCCAGCCAGAACTGCGGGCCGGTCAACAAGGTGATCGCCCTGCGGTTCGACGACATGGACCCGAGCGTCAACTTCGCGGCGGTCGCGTGGGACCGGGTGCTGCTGCTCAAGGAACTCGACCAGGACCAGCTGCTCGCGTTCGCGAACCAGTGGCAGGACGGACCGCAGACCCCGGAACGGGTCTGCGGCTGACGTTCCAGCGCCGTGTCGCAGAGGTGGATATGCCTGGACGTCGGTGAGACGCTCATCGACGAGACGCGCGTCTGGTCCGTCTGGGCCGAGGTGCTGGGCATCCCGGCCATGACGTTCCTGGCGGCGTTCGGGGCTGCCATCTCCCGTGGGATGCCTCCTGACACGGCGTTCGACCTGGTCGGCGTGCCCGATTGGCGCGCGCACGCGGCCGAGGTGGAGGGGCGGTTCGGCGGGTTCCAGGAGGTGGACCTGTATCCGGACGCGCTGCCAGCCATCAGCGCGCTGCACGCTGGCGGCCACCGCATCGCGGTGATCGCCAACCAGCCTGCGAGCCGGGCCGCGCAGCTGCGGGGCCTCGGGGTCGACCCAGACGTCATGGCCATGAGCGAGGCGATGGGCGTGTCCAAGCCGGACCCGGCATTCTTCCGCGATGCCCTCGCGCGCATGGGCGGACCCATGCCTGGCGATGTCGCGTACGTGGGGGACCGTCCGGACAACGATGTCGGCCCAGCGCTCGCAGCCGGCATGCGTGCCGTCTGGCTCCGCCGAGGGCCGTGGGGCGTGATCGCATCGGATGCCCCCGGTGCGGACCTGGTCGTGCGCTCACTGACCGAGCTCACCGAGCGCGTGGGTGAGCTCTGGTCGAACGACCCGGACACGCGCGGCCTCGCGTAACCTATCCCGCACCCATGGCAGAGACCTCCGTGACACCCATCGGCCCCGTCCTGCCCCTTCGCACCGTGGGTCGGATCGCCGTCGGGCGCTCCTGGGAGACCGCGGTCACCTCGGGTGCGCTGCCGGCGCTGCCGCCCGGGACGACCGGCCCCGTGGTCGAGATCGAGCACCCTGCCGATCGATCGCACGGGGACCTCGCCAGCAATCTAGCGCTCAAGCTCGCGCGACCACTGCGCAGACCGCCGATGGCCATCGCCGATGCGATCGCGACCGAGCTCCGGTCCCATCACCGCGACACCTTCGCATCCGTGGAGGTCGCGCCACCGGGGTTCCTCAACCTGCGCCTCCGGGCCTCCGTCCTGGAGCAGACGCTGGACGCGGCCCGCGTCGCGGGCGACGCCTTCGGTCATCTGAGGCCCGAGCGACCGCGGCGGGTGAACGTGGAGTTCGTATCCGCGAACCCGACCGGTCCGCTCACCGTGGGAAACGCGCGGGGCGCGTTCGTGGGCGACCTGCTGTGCCGCGTCCTCGAGGCAGCCGGCCTCGACATCACGCGCGAGTACTACTTCAACGACTCCGGTCGCCAGGTGCGCGTGCTGGGAGCATCGGTCGCCGCCCGCCGTCGCCATGAGGAACTCCCTGAGGAGGCCTATCGGGGGGCCTATGTCGACGCGCTCGCCCGCGACCTGCCCGAGGACATCTGGACCGCGGCGATGGCGCCCGGTGCGGACACCGATGCCATCGTGGGGGCCTGGGCATCAGGCCGCATCCGCGCCGGCATCGAGGCGAGCCTGGGGCATCTGGGTGTGCGCTTTGACGTCTGGAGGAGCGAGGCGACGCTGCACCAGGACGGCTGGGTGGCACGCGCCGTGCAGCGGCTCCGGGACGGGGGCCATGTGTTCGAGCAGGACGGGGCGACCTGGTTCCGCTCGACCACATTCGGCGACGACAAGGACCGGGTCATCTATCGCTCCGATGGCGAGCCCACCTACTTCGCGGCGGACATCGGGTACGTCACCGAGAAGCTCAGCCGCGGCTTCGACAAGCTCATCTACGTCTGGGGCGCCGACCACCACGGCACCATCGCCCGCCTGAGGAACGCCGCGCGGGCGATGGGCTACGACCCCGACGCGGTGGAGGTCCTGCTCGTCGCCTGGGTGCGCTTCGTGCGCGATGGCGAGGAGGTCTCGATGAGCAAGCGGGCAGGCGAGTTCATCACGCTTGACGAGCTCCTGGCGGAGGTCGGCGTGGACGCCGCGCGCTGGTCGGTCGCAGCCCGCGCGGCAAGCTCCCCCATCGACTTCGACATCCAGCTCGCCCGCGCGCAGTCCTCGGAGAACCCGGTCTACTACGTCCAGTACGCGCATGCGCGCATCTGCTCAATCCTGCGCAAGGCGGCCGAGGCGGGCATCGAGCCCGCGCGGTCGCTCGCCGGGACGCTGCAGGGTGACGAGGTCGCCCAGGGGCTGGCACGCCAGGTGCTCCGACTTCCCGAGGTGATCGAAGACGCGGCAGCCGCCGAGGCGACCCATGGCATCACCTCGTACAGCACGGAGCTGGCGACGGTCTTCCACGGCTACTACCGTGATCGGCGGGTCCTCGATGCCTCCGACCCTGTCACCTCCGCCGGGCGTCTCGCGCTGGTCGACGCCGCGCGACTGGCGCTTCGCAACAGCCTCGGCCTGCTGGGCATCAGCACACCCGAGCAGATGTGACGATGGGCCGGCGCGGCGGCCGGCCCATCGGTCAGAGCGTCGGCCCCCTCACTGGAGCACGACCTCGGAGAGCCCGAGTGCGTCCTGGACCTGCGTGAGGGTCTGGTCGTCACTGGCCACCAGGACGAGGACCGGGGCGGCCTGGTCGCCTGTGACATCCGTCCCGGGCAGGACCGCGTGCGCGCCCGCCACACCCCCCAGCCTCGCGCTGTCCGCGAACTCCCGAGCGTCCTCGCCGCTGTCCCACGCGGTCTGCCAGACGATGGCCCATGCGTCGTCGGGACCCTCCACCATCACCAGCCGGTCACCCCCCCAGCCTTCCGCGGCGAACGCCACATCGGACTCGGAGGCGCCATCTGCAAGGAGCACCCGCACGCCGAGCTCACCCAGCGTCTGGGTGTACCTCGCCGTCCAGCCATCGCCCAGCGCAGCCGCGACATCCGGCAGCGAGATGCTCGCCGGTCGGTCGTCGGGGTAGCGCTCGGGGTGGAGGATCTGCTCGGTGGACGCGGGAGGTCGCTCCCAGGCGTCGTTCACGGCCGCCCATCCGCCCGTCTGGCGGAGCGTGGCGATGAACGCCTGGCCATCGAGGTAGGGCATCTCGAGCTGCCGTCGCAGGATCGGTGGCAGGTCGTTCAACAGCCGCTGGTCCATGCTCGATACCGCATCCGAGAGCTCGGCGATGTCGTCAGGTCCCAGGTTCTCCATGGCCCACTGGAACATCACGTTCGTCGCGTCACCCTCGATGAGCGCGAGCCGCGCCAACGCACGATCGCCCTGGGACGGGCTCACGTCGGTGACCTTCTCCAGGTCCCAGTACTGGTCCTGGAGGGCGTGGTCGTACTCATGCGATGTGAACAGACGGTCCCCGGCTCCGAAGTCGTCGTCGCCACCGATGACGGTCATGGCCCCGGTCCTGGGGTCATAGAACGCAGCCACCTGGCTCTCGTACAGGTCGAGCATCGAGCCACGAAGGTCCATGTCCGATGGGATGAGACCCATCCGCTTGAGGAACGACTCCTCGGCCGCCAGTCGGCGGGGTGGGTTGGTCTCATCGAACTGGCGCTCGACCTCGCGGCGGAATGCGCGACGTGAGATCTCCCGGTAGGGCACCTCGGCCCGGGCCTCGAGCTCCCGGATTGCCTGGACCTGGGCCGCCACCTCGTCGATGGCGGCCTGTGCGTCGGAGGTGGCGGCTGTGGGCTCGGATGTGGGCTCCTCGGTGGGCTCGGATGTGGGCTCCTCGGTGGGCTGCGGACCGCGCGACACGACGTAGTCCACGCGGGTGCCCGGGCCGACACGCTCGCCCGCCCCGGGATCGGTACGGATGACCTGGCCGCGAGGCACGCGGTCGTGCGGACGGTTCCTGCGCTCACCCGGCTCGAGGCCCGCGTCCAGGAGCGCGTTCACTGCGTCGTCGGCTCGGAAGCCTCGCAGGTCCGGTACCTCGACCAGCGTCGCGGTTGGCTCGGGGGTGGGCTCTGGACCCTTCGACACGTAGTAGTCCACAACGGTGCCCGGGGGCACCTCAGTGCCGGACGCCGGGTCCGTGCGCAATAGCGTGCCGGAGGGCAGGGTGTCATGGAAGCGCCTCCGACGTGTGCCCGGCTCGAGGCCGAGGTCACGAAGTTGCCGGAGTGCATCCTCCTCGTCGGCTCCCCGCAGGTCAGGGATGGTGATGGGGGTGGGCGTGGGCTCGGGGCCCGCGCTCACCGCGTAGTCCACGGCGCTGCCCGGGGGCACCTCGGCGCCCGCCCCGGGGTCGGTGCCCAGGAGGGCGCCCGCGGGGACGCTCGCGTGGAAGCGCTCAGAGCGCTCGCCCGGCTGGAGGCCCGCGTCGAGCAGGGCGGCGAGCGCGTCGGCCTCCGCCACGCCCCGCAGGTCGGGCACGGCCACCGGCTCGGGGGTCGGCTCGGGGGTGGGCGTGGGCTCGGGGCCCGCGCTCACCGCGTAGTCCACGGCGCTGCCCGGGGGCGCCTCGGCGCCCGCCCCGGGGTCGGTGCCCAGGAGGGCGCCCGCGGGGACGCTCGCGTGGAAGCGCTCGGAGCGCTCGCCCGGCTGGAGGCCCGCGTCGAGCAGGGCGGCGAGCGCGTCGGCC
>DAOTUX010000398.1:0-9887 GCA_034436475.1 Chloroflexota bacterium
GCGGCTCGGCCGCATGGGGGATCGTGAGTGGCGACTGCAGGAGGTGCGCCGTCCCGGCGCCGATGCCGAGGTGCTGGAGCAGGCGATCCTGGTCAACTCGGTCTGGGAGCGTGGCGCACGCACCGACTGGGTGCAGCGTCGCAAGACCGATCGCGATCAGGCCACGGCCCCACTGTTCGACCTCACGGATGCGCGCCAGCTCTCGTTCATGGGCATGGCCGACACGGATGGCGCATCACTGTATCGATACGAGTGGGACGCCGACGATGACCGGATCCAGCGGTTCATTCGCGCGCTGGGAGCGGCCTCGGGCATGACCATCACCTCGGGCGAGGTGCTCGCCACGGAGCGGGGAGTGCCCGTGCGCCTGGACCTGAGGCTCGTGGGCCAGGCATCGGATGGCGTCGTCGCGCCGAGCCTGCGCATGTCC
Source organism: Chloroflexota bacterium (assembly GCA_034436475.1). Taxonomy (GTDB): domain Bacteria; phylum Chloroflexota; class Limnocylindria; order Limnocylindrales; family CSP1-4; genus JAFMJV01. Next base: position 431 of record DAOTUX010000398.1, read on the forward strand.
GTGACCTACTCCGAGGTGGGCTCGGACATCGAGGTCCGCTCGCCACGCGCAGGTCCGCCGCTCGTGGTCCGCCACTGACCTGGACGCAGGCCCCGGCGAGGGGGTCGGGTGGGACCGGGTCAACCGGCCGGGCGCGATCACCGGCCGGGCGCGGTCGCCGGCCGGGCGGAGGCCTCCGGGGTCAGTGGCCGCGCGTCGGGGCCGGTGGGGTCACGAGGCCCGTGGCCGCCGCCTCCGGCGGCACGGCACGCACCGCCCGGATGCCACCTGCGACCAGAGCGCCGGCCACGGTCAGCACCACGACCCAGGTGCCACCGGCGACCAACTGCCCCACGAACGCGCGCGCAAACGTGTCGCCGTCGACGATGCCTTGTGCCACCAGGTCGAGCCCCGCCTCGCTGAGGTCCGGGTCGGCGAAGTAGCGATGGTACGTGCAGTCAGGTCCGGGCACGCAGGGGATGGGCTTGCCGTCGCTGCCCACGCCCGCGGTGACCATCGAGCCATCGGGCATCTGGCCGGTGTCCGCGAACACGAACAGCAGCCGGATGGCCATGTACATGAGGGCGATCGAGAGCCCGGTCACGAAGCCCGCCCACGCGGCATTGGCAAAGACGCGTCGCATCGGCCGCCAGCGTCCCGATCGATTGTTGGCGTAGTTGCCGATGACCAGGCCACACAGCGGCACGACCGCGAACACCAGCGTCTGGACCGGGATGATGAGCGCGAATGCGATGACCACCACGATGGCCATGCCCATGCCCACATAGCCCGCGAACACGGAGCCACGATCCACGAAGCGCCCCGGCTGTGTGGGTGCCGGGGCGCGCTCCGACAGGAGGGTGCCGGTGCTCATGTGCCGGCATGCTCCGCTGATGGCCGCCAGCCGCGCCGGCTGACCGGGCCGCGCCGGCTGACCGGGCCACGCCCTCTGTCCGGGCCGCGGGATTCCTGGACGATCCGACGTGCTGGGCGTACTCGCCGCCTGGTCATTGACGACGCGCCGCTCGCGGCCACCTCGTCACGCTCGGAGGCAACCCCGACACCCTGTCGATCACCCAACTGAGGGCAGCCTGTCATGGTATCGACGCAGCTGGACCGGCGAACACCTGTGACGAGACGGTTTGTCCAAGAAGTGCGGCCCGTGGGTCGGCGCCACCGGGCGCCACCGGGCGGCGTCACGGGACGGCCTCTGGTCCGCGGCCCGTGGGTCGGCGCCACCGGGCGCCACCGGGCGGCACCGGTCGTGCGCGCGGCGCCACCGGGCGGCACCGGCCACGGGCGGGCGGCGTCACGGGGCGGCACCGGGCACGGGCGGCCGCAAGCACGACCTCGCTCACCGGTTCGTGGCGATTGCCGACCGGCCCGGGAAGACCGCCTGGTCGCCCAGCTCCGCCTCGATGCGCAGGAGTCGGTTGTACTTGGCGACCCGCTCCGATCGGGACGGGGCGCCCGTCTTGATCTGCCCGGTGTTGGTCGCCACCGCCAGGTCCGCGATGGTGGTGTCCTCGGTCTCGCCGGAGCGATGGCTGATGACGGCCCCCCACCCGTGCCCGCGTGCGAGGTTGATGGCATCGAGCGTCTCGGACAGCGTGCCGATCTGGTTGAGCTTGATCAGGATGGCATTCGCGGACCGCTCGGCGATGCCACGCGCAAGGCGCGTGGGGTTCGTCACGAACAGGTCGTCACCCACGAGTTGCACGGTGCCCCCGATGCGCTCGGTGAGCAGCTTCCAGCCCTGCCAGTCGTCCTCGGCCAGACCGTCCTCCAAGGATACGATGGGGTACCTCGCGGCCCAGTCGGCCCACAGGTCGACCATCTCGGACGTCTTGAGGGACCGTCCCTCCTTGTCGAGGCGGTAGGTCAGCTCGCCGTTCTTGTCGGGCTTGCCCTTCACGAGCTCGGTGGTCGCGGGGTCGAGCGCGATGGCCACCTGGTCCCCCGGCTGGTAGCCGGCTCGCTCGATGGCTCGGAGCACGGTCTCGATGGCGGCCGCGTTGGACGGCAGGCTGGGCGCGAAGCCGCCCTCATCGCCCTGGCCGGTCGCGAGGCCCTTGTCATGGAGCTCCGCGCGCAGGGCGTGGAACACCTCGGCGCCCGCACGCAGCGCCTCGGCGAAGGTATCGAAGCCCACGGGCATGACCATGAACTCCTGGAAGTCGGTGGAGTCCAGGGCGTGCTTGCCGCCATTGAGGATGTTGAGCATGGGCACAGGCAGCGTGCGGGCACCCACGCCACCCAGGTAGCGGTACAGCGGCAGCCCGAAGGAGGCCGCCGCCGCATGCGCCGCCGCGAGCGACACGCCGAGCAGCGCGTTCGCACCCAGCTTGCCCTTGTCGGGTGTGCCATCGAGCGCGATGAGCCGAGCGTCGATGCGCGCCTGGTCGGTGACGTCCTCACCCAGGAGGTCGGGCCCGATGAGGTCGATGACGTTCGTCACCGCCGTCCGCACCCCCTTGCCGCCATAGCGCTTCTTGTCGCCGTCCCGGAGCTCCACCGCCTCGTGCGCCCCCGTGGAGGCACCCGATGGGACCGCGGCGTGGCCCACGCTCCCGTCGTCGGTGAGGACCGAGACCTCGAGCGTGGGGTTGCCGCGCGAGTCGAGGATCTCCTGTGCGTCGACCAGGTCGATGACGTTCATGTCAGGCACCCGCTCCCACCGCGACCGGCCGGTCCTGGAGGACGGCGATGCCGGGCAGCTCCTGTCCCTCGAGGAACTCCAGGGACGCGCCGCCGCCCGTGGAGACATGGGTGAACCTGTCGGCCAGCTTGAGCTCCTCGATGGCGGCCACGGAATCCCCGCCGCCCACCACCACGGTGGTCCCCGCCTCGCAGCGCGCCGCGAGGAAGCGGGCCATGGCGCGCGTCCCGTCGCCGAAGGTGGGCACCTCGAAGACGCCCAGCGGACCGTTCCACACGATGGTCCTCGCGGGCTCCAGCGCCTCCTGGAAGGCCTGGGTGCTCTGGGGCCCGACATCCACGATCGACCAGCTGTTGGGGACCTTGTGGACAGGCACCACCTTGTGCTCCGCGCCCCGGGTGACCTCCTTGGCGACCACGACATCGGTGGGGATGAGCATCTGGACACCCTTGCGCTCGGCGGTCTCGAGGATTCGCTGGGCGTCCTCCACCCGGTCCCGCTCCAGCAGGCTCTTGCCCACGCTGTGGCCCTTCGCCACGAGGAACGTGTTGGCCATGCCGCCACCGATGACGAAGGTGTCCACCTTGTCCATGAGGTGCTCCAGGACCTTGATCTTGCCGCTCACCTTGGCGCCACCGATGACCGCGCCGAACGGGTGGGCAGGCGACTCGACGAGGTTGGAGAGGTTGACGATCTCCTTCTCCATGAGCAGGCCGGCGTAGGCCGGCAGGAGCTTGGCGACGCCCACCGTCGAGGCGTGCGCCCGATGCGCGGTGCCGAACGCGTCATTGACGTACACGTCGCCATACGCCGCCAGCTCCTTGGCGAACTCCGGGTCGTTGGCCTCCTCCCGCGCATGGAAGCGCAGGTTCTCGAGCAGGATCACCTGGCCGGGCTTGAGCCTCGCGAGGGCATCCTGCGTCCCGATGCCGAGCGCGTCCCCGGTGCATGGCACGTTGCCGCCCAGGAGGCGCGAGAGCCGCTCCGCGACGGGGCGGAGGCGGGCCGACTCGACCACCTTGCCGTTGGGTCGGCCGAGATGGCTCATGAGGATGACGATGCCCCCTCGCTTGACGAGGTTGGCGATGGTCGGGATCGAGGCGCGGATCCGGGTGTCGTCCTTGACCTGGCCGTCCTCGATGGGCACGTTGAAGTCGACACGGACCAGGACCCGCTTGCCCTGCGGGTCGAAGTCGCGGATGGTCAGCTTGTCCATGGCTCTGGGTCCGATGGCCTCCTGGGCGCTGCGCGCTCGCGGGTCAGGCGTGCGGGGTGGTCGCGGTCGTGGAACCGCGAGGGCTGGGGTCGCGGCTCAGGCCCGCGCGGCCGCCGGGAGCCTGCTCGCGACGAACGCGGTGAGGTCGGCGACGCGGCAGCTGTAGCCCCACTCGTTGTCGTACCAGGTGATGACCTTGACGAAGTCACCGCCCAGGGACATCGTGGAGGCCGCGTCGATGATCGAGGAGCGGCTGTCGCCACGGAAGTCGGTGGACACGAGCGGCTCGTCCGAGACGCCCAGGATGCCCTTGAGGGGACCGGCCGCGGCGGCTCGGAAGGCCTCGTTGAGCTCCTCGGCAGACGCGGGGCGCTCCAACTCCGCGGTGAAGTCCACCACGCTCACGGTGGGCGTGGGGACCCGCAGGCTGAAGCCGTCGAACTTGCCCTTGAGGTCCGGGATGACCAGGGCCAGCGCCTTGGCGGCCCCGGTCGTGGTGGGGATGATGTTCTGACCTGCCGCGCGGGCGCGGCGCGGGTCCTTGTGGGCCACGTCCAGGATGCGCTGGTCGTTGGTGTAGCTGTGGATGGTGTTCATCAGGCCGCGCTTGATGGCCCAGCGGTCGTGGACCACCTTGGCCGCGGGCGCCAGGCAGTTGGTGGTGCAGCTGGCGTTGCTGATGATGTGGTGCCTGTCGGGGTCGTAGGTGCCCTCGTTGACGCCCAGGACGATGGTCACGTCCTCACCCTTGGCGGGGGCGCTGATGATGACCTTCCGCGCGCCGGCCTCGATGTGGGCGGCGGCCTTGGTGGCGTCGGTGAAGATGCCCGTGGACTCGACCACGATGTCCACGCCCAGGTCCTTCCAGGGCAGTTGGGCGGGGTCCTTGACCTGGAGCACCCTGACGGTCCGACCGTCGACGACCAGCGAGTCATCGGTGTGCTCGACGGTCCCGGGGTAGGCGCCGTAGGTCGAGTCGTGCTTGAACAGGAGCGCGTTGGTCGCCACGTCCACGAGGTCGTTGACGGCCACCACCTCGACGTCCGGGGCACGCTCGATGATCGCCTTGAGCGACTGGCGCCCGATCCGACCGAAGCCATTGATGCCGACCCTGACGGTCATCCCGATCCTCCTGGAAGCTGGGGACGCTCGGCGCGTCCATGGATGCACACGATCGATGTGTCACGCGACCATCGGGCCCGCGCCGGCCTCACGTCCCAGCAGAGGCGGGAAGTCCCACATCCCGGCGACGACCCGGCATGCCGAGTCGTCAGGGGCGGGGTCGGAGGGGCTGTGATGGTGGGCATGCTCAGATGATGTGGTGGCGGCCACGTCGCCACGCGGCGCGCCGCGTCGTTCGGACGCTCCGGTTCAGGTTCCCCCGGATCGTACCAGACGCGCCCTTCGCTCCCCGAGGGCCAAACGGCCCGGACGCTCCGGGTCAGGGCACGACCAGGCCGGGCCGAACGGGCCGTGAGCGAGCGGCGCCCGGCAGCGCTGAGCCGTGCCCGGTGACCCGAGCGATGCCCGGACACGCGAACGCCCGGCCTTGTCGGCCGGGCGCTGCCTGGTGGGTCCTCGGGGGACCTCGCGTCCCCGAAGGCTCGACGCGGGGTCAGCCGCCGATGCGGAAGACGCTCCCACCGCAGACGGGGCAGGTGCCCTTGGTCGCGGGCTTGCCGTTCTTCATGGTGATCTTGGTGGGGTTCTTGATCTCGACCTTCTTCTTGTCCTTGACGCAGTACGCCTCGGCCATCCCGGATCCTCCTTCTCGCCCCGGGCTCCCCCGGGTCCGTCCGCGGGACCCGGGCATCTGCCGGGTCTCCGCATCCAAGTCACGTGCCTAGGTTGCCATCATGGCGGGCCAGAGCGAGGGGCGCCAGTGCGTGGCGCCCGCCTCCCTGGTGCGGACGTCCATGTCCGCGAGGATACGCAGGGCCGTCATGCCCGTCTCGATGCACGCGGCCTCGGCGGCGGCGCGGCCAGCCTCGTCGAGGAACGTCCCCTCGCTTCGCTGGGCGAAGGCGGTGCACACCACCCCTGCCCTGGCCCCCGCCAGCGCCGCCAGGACCAGCAGCGCGGATGCCTCCATCTCCAGGTTCACGACGCCCTGGGCCGCCAGTTCCGCGGCCAGGTCAGGGTAGCGGATGGGAAGCTGGGGGATCGGCCGTCCCTGCGGGCCGTAGAACCCGGGTGCCGTCGCCGTCAGGCCCACGTGCGCCCGATGACCGAGCGCTGCCGCGGCCTCCACCAGCGCTGCGACCACGGTGTAGTGGGCCACGGCCGGATAGCCGTCGTGGACGTACCAGGATGTGGTCGATTCGAGGCGCACGGCCCCGCTCGTGATCACCAGGTCGCCGAGCGCGATCTCGGGGCGCAGCACGCCACACGATCCGATGCGGATGAGGGTCGGCCGGGGCACGAGCGCGAGGATCTCCGCGAGCGTGATCTCCACGTTGTCGGTGCCGATGCCGGTCGACACCGCGGAGACCCTCAGCCCATCGCGCGACCCGGTGACCGAGGCGAACTCCCGGTGCTCGCGTCGCACCTCGACGACGTCGAGCATGCCCGCGATCCGGGCGATGCGCGCGGGGTCACCCGGCAGCAGGATCAGGTCGGCGAGCTCGCCGGGCGCCAGGTCGATGTGGTACTGGCGGTCGGTCGCGGGCAGGGCCACCCTGCGGTCGCCGTTGGGCAACATGCCTCCTCGGTTGCGCCCCGCACGGTTCGGGGGTCGCGCGCACTCTAGGCATCACCATCCACGAGCGTCAAGCGGGGGCATGCGGGCCGGGCCCTCCAGGGGTGCCCCCCTGCCGGGGTCGAGGCCGCGATCGGCGGCGCGAGGCGCGGATGGCGAACGACCCGGCCAGGGCTAGGAGCCCTGCCATGCTCGCCCCGACCACGAGCGCCAGCAGCAGGCGCCCGATGTCCGGACCGCCCGGTGCCACCGGCCGGCTGGCCCCGCCCGTCCCCGGCGTCAGGCCGTGGGGACCGACCGAAGGCTCGGGCCCACCCGAGCCCGATAGGCCCACGATCCCCGGGTCCGTCGGCGTGGGGCTCGGTGCCGGCGTCGGGTCCGGCAGCGTCAGCGCCGAGGCGCGCATCACGCTCGCGGACCGTGCGACGATCTCCCAGCCACCCGTGTCCCGGTTCGCGACGGTCCCCGTGACGTTGACCACCTCGCCCAGATGGAGGGGCGGTTGGAAGGTCGGCTCGAAGTCGAGCAGTCGGACGAGACCACGCCCCGAGCCGTCGTCGATGGTCAGGAGCGGGGTCTCGATCGCCCGAAGCGCACCCGCCACCCGGACCCGCCGTCCCAGATACCCCGCCGCCGCCCTCAGGCTGGTGCCAACCGGCGTGTCAGGCAGGCGTGGTGTCGCGAGGTCGCTCGCGTCCCCCTCACCGTCGTCCGACCCGTCCGGCCGCGTCCCCGTGCCATCGGTCGAGTCATCGATGCCCCGGTCGGTCGTGACTCGGGGTGCCGGGCCCAGCCGGATGTCCCGACTGTCGCGGGGCGCGATGCCGAAGCGCTGGTCCGTGGCGCTCGGGTGAGCCCGCTTCACGATGCCGGTGATGGTCGCGCTCCGGCCCTCGATCAGAGCCTCGGCGCTGATGCCACTCCGTGCCACGCCCACGATGGGCAGCGTCCCCGCTGCGCCCAGCGATGCCTCGGCGCGCCACGTGTCGCCATCACGCGTCACCTTGGTGACACGCACCGTCAGCCGCACCAGCCGCCACTCGTCCCTCTCGGCCGGTGCCCGCCGGAGCACCACGGGCAGCACCGGGCCCTTGCCGACGACCCGGGGGGCCGTATCCGCCTCGAGTTGACGCGCCGCGAACCATGTGCCCACCTCTCCGCGGACGCGGAGCCGCGTGCCGACGCCAGGTGCGGTGGCGCCATCGGGCAGTCGGACCAGGATCGCGCCACTCCCATCCTGGACGGTCACGCGGCGGTCGTCGCTGTCAAAGAGGCCGACCCGCGAGGTCACGATGCCTGCCACGGTCACCACGCTGCCCGCGGCCGCGGTCGAGACTCGCACGAGGGGCGGCTCGGGCGGGGCCGTCGGGCGCGGTCGGCCCGTGGGACGAGGCGTCGGTGTCCCGGGCCGTGGCGTCGGGGCCCCTGGACGCGACGTGGGGGACGGGACCGTCACGCCCAGGTCCCCGCGGTCGCGGGGCCACACGCGATAGCCGTCACCCGCGCCCGACGACGTCTCCCGTTGACCCATGATGCCGGTCGCCCGGAGCGAGGCGCCCACGGGGAGCGCGTCACGTGGCAACCCGAGGGTCCCGAACACGTACACCCGCATCTCGCCCGCCCGATCTCGCAGGGTCACGCTGAGCGCGCCGCTCGGGCCGTGCTCGACGCGCGAGATGATGCCCTCGGCACGCACCAGCGTGCCCTCCCTCGACTCCCGCAGCGCATCGGAGGTGATGGACGCGGCCGACGGCAGGTCGCCCGTGCCCACGAGCACGATGTCCGAGGGGCTGCCTGGTCGCAGCTCCAGGTTGGCGTATGGGTCGGCGAGCCGCCCGGTGACCCGGAGGATGGTGCCGGGTCGGACGCGTGCTGGGTCGACACCCCGGGGGAGCATGATCGCGATGCCACCGCTCGCATCCTGGAGGAACGTGACATCGGGTCGGAGGATGCGGCCAGAAGGCACGGTCACGACGCCCTCGACGGTCGCGCGGCTGCCCTCCGCGAGGGCGCGCACGGCGATGATCGGCACCGCCGTGGCACCTGGCGGGGTCGCGCTGGGCACCGGTGTCGGGGTCGGGGTCGGCCGGACGGTGGGCGTGGGTCGAGGCGTCGCGGTCGGATGGGCGGTGGGCGTGGCGTTCGGTGTCGGCTGTGGGGTCGCCGTGGGGTTCGGTGTCGGACCCGGCGTGGGCGCCGGTGTTGGGTCGGGCGTGGGGGCCGGGGTGGCCACGGGCGTCGGTTGGGCGGTTGGGTCGGGCGAAGGCGCCGGCGTCGGCTCGGCGGTCGGCTCGGGCTCGGGCTCGGCGGTCGGCTCTGCGGTCGGCTCGGGCTCGGGCTCGGCGGTCGGCTCGGGCTCGGGCTCGGCGGTCGGCTCGGGCTCGCCGGTCGGCTCGGCGGTCGGGGCGGGCGTGGGCGCCTGCGTGGGCTCCGTGGTCGGCTCCGGGTCCGGCTCAGGCGTCGGCTCGGCCGTCGGCTCCGGCTCAGGCGTCGGCTCGGCCGTCGGCTCCGGCTCAGGCGTCGGCTCCGGCTGCGCCGCCCGCGCGTCCGGGATGGGCAGCGGCTGGAGCCAAGTGTCCGCACGGTTGTCGTTCGTGTCCCGACCGTTCCGGGCGTCACCATCGGCGAGTCGCTCGAGCGAGCTACCGGCATCGGGCGCGTCCCCTGGGTCACCTTCCAGCCATGCGTTCGCGGCGGTGCCCCATGAGAGCGTGTCGATGACCTCGCCGCCGATGACCCGGAGCACGATGGTGCCGCCTGTTGCGGATAGCCCACCGGACCATGTGGCGTCCGCGACCGATGCCCACGTCCCGGTGGCGTTGGCCATCAGCAGGCTGCGACCAGGCCGCAGCGTGGATCCCGACCACTCGACCTTCTGGCTCACCGAGCCACCCGTGGCGCTCGC
>DAOTUX010000399.1:0-3991 GCA_034436475.1 Chloroflexota bacterium
GAGGTCGTCAATCACCGCGGTCATCCCCGATTCGCTCGCGCGGCGGATCGTGGCGGTCACCCCGGGCCCCAGTCCAGAGATGGATGGCACGCCCGCGGCCTGAAGCACGAACACGAGCCCATCCCCGATCGCCCTGGCCACGACCGAGGCGCCGCGGCGACCCGGCACGGTGGCCTCCGGAGCGATTGCTCGTCAACAGGCGGGCATCTTGAGGGAGCGTCTCGGATGACCGCCGGTACGATACGGGGCGGGCCGGTAGCTCAGCGGTCAGAGCAGGGGACTTTTAATCCTCGTGTCCTGGGTTCGAATCCCAGCCGGCTCACCAGGTTGCCCGTGCAAACGAGCGCGAATACCTAGCTTTACGGCGGTCGCTGCGGGCTTCTGACGGCGCCTGCCAGCCCCGCTGCCAGCCACGGCGGACACACGGGGTGCGACGTCGTGGACGCCGGACACCACAGTAGACCTTGGACATCGGCGCAGCAGGTGCGTCCGCGTCCGCGTCGCTCCCAGGCGATGTGAACGGTTGTGCGACCGCGCCGCGGAGTACGGAATCTGGTGACGAATGGCCCTTGGCGCATCGGTGCGACCCGACCAATGTCGGCTCGCGACGACCGCCGGGGCAGAGGTTGAGACCCTCGACCAGGCGGGCTCTTTTCAAGCCGCTCGGCGAAGATAGAGGAGAGTGTCGATGTCTCAACCAAGCCACCGGGCCCAGATGATCGGGAGGCGGGTCCTCATCCTGGCGGCGACCGCCGCTTTGTCGTTCAACGCGTTCGCATCCCTGGCCAGTGCGCAGGATTCGCCGGGGTCGGGGAAGCCTGCCTCCGAAGGCGGAGACGGGACCGACGTCAATGCCATCATGGAGGGCGGCCGCGAGGTGGACCGCCAGAGCGAGGCATTCAAGAAGGCGAAGCGCGAGTTCCGTGTCTGGCGTGACGGTGACGGAAAGCCGCGCGTCCACGAGCGCCCGCTGGATCCGAGGGTCTTCGAGAGCCAAGCGCTCGTCGCGTCGGTCCTCCCGGGAGCCGACGACTATCCACCCATCGTCTATGACGCGAGCTACTCGCTGCCGACGACCACGTTCGCCGTGGAGATCTGGGAGCCGCCCACGAGCGGGACCGATGACAACGGCCATTCATACTACGATGGGTACTTCGCGAACTTCTGCAGCCCGGGGGCGGCGACCGTCCTCCTGCACGAGTGGCGCAAGAACTACACGGAGGCGTTCCCCGACGACTCGTACATCGAGCCCGCCAGCGCCGGTCACCGCGTCACGACCAACTGGGACAACGACACCACCGGTGGCCATCGGCTGCGCTCGTACCTGGTGTACCTCGCCATGGATGTGAAGCCCACAGGGTGGGAGACACGGGGGATGGTCGCGTTCGGGACGAGCTCGAGCAACTGGTCTGCGACCACCTACGTCAACGATCTCAAGGGCGCCATCAACTGGGAGATCGCCGACCACGGGTCCTGGTGGGAGGACTACTACTACACCTACGACTCCAAGAGCCAGATCGGATCCAAGTCGATGCTGATGGACATGGCGCAGCAGAGGATCGGATTCGATGACGTCGCCATGATCTTCAACGTCAGGACCACCCCGGCGCTCGGCTGGCCCTCCGCGCATAACGTCAACCACTCCGTGGCGGTGATGGGTTTCAACACCTCGACGGACAAGTACTACATCGTCGACACGTGTGGCAGCGCGTGTAGCTACGGCTACAACCCGAACGGCGGTGGCCGCTGGGTCCCCGCCGCCGACATCTGGTCGGGCCTCATCGGCGTGGTGTCCTAGACGGCCGACTCCTAGCGGCACCCTGACCCGGCCGACCGAGGATGGACATACCCAACAGCGGGGTCGATGATGCCGTCACGACATGTGGCGGCATCATCAGGGCCTCGCCACACACCCGGAGGTGGACCGGTGCGCACGCCTTCCCTGCTCGGGATCGCACTGACGCTGATAGTTGGGGCCACGACAGGAGCCATGCCGGCATCTCCCGTCCCGTCGGGCTCACCGGCGCCCGAGGCCTCGTGCCCGCCGCCGCCCGACCGTCTCCTCGTGGCACCCGTGGGCGCGGCTTGGGTCGGGGGCTTCGAGGGGATCTTCGAGTCCGACGGTGGCGGTCGACCGATCGCCGTGTGGTCAGTCGAGGAGGCCCTCGTCGGCGGGCCGCTCGGCAGCGGCGATCTCCTCTCCTACGAGCAGCCGGAGTGCGATGCCGTCCTGAACGGTGGTCAGGGTGACCGATATCTCGTGACGACAGCCGATCCGTCGTCGCCGACCACGGACGACACCGTCATGTGGCGGATCGCTCCCGGTGACCGGGCCGTGCTCATGTTCCCGGACCTCGACACGCCGCCGTCGATCTATGGGGTGGAAACCCTCGCGGAGGCCAAGGCCCTCGTTCTCTCCGGACGGATGCCGGCGGGTGTCGTGCCGTCGCCTTCGGTCCCACCGACCTGCCCGCTGGACGCCGCCCCAAGCTCCTCGGCGGGACCCGACGCCCGCGAGGCGGCACGAGCGACCCTGCAGGGCTACTACGACGACCTCGCAACGGGGCGGTCCAGGGAGGCCTGGGTGCGGCTGTCGGCGCAGACGCAGCGGATGTGGGGCAGCTTCGAGGCATTCGCCCCCGCCACGGCCCACACCGAGCTCGGGTCCATGACCAACGAGCGCGAGGCGCTCTGCCTGTGGATGACCATGGCGCCCATAGACTTCGGCGATGCCGACGTCTCACGTGCCTGGCTCATCGAGGTGACCCATGGTCCCATCTCGAACAACCAGGCCGACGTATGGATCGTTGCTCCGCTCCGCGACGGAACGTGGAAACTCTGGCAGGTACGCTGACCTCATCGCCCGGGGACCGATCGAAGGTGAACGGGCGACGCGCTCCGTCCGACTCCGTGGACGCAGGTAGCCCCGAAGAGCGGCTCGGCATGGCTGCTTTCGTACCGACCCGAGAGCCGAGCACCTACCGCCTGACTACCCGCCCAGCACGGCGTCCATCGCCGCCGCCACCTGCCGCTGCCGCCGCTCCAGCACGTGCCCATAGGTGTTGGACGTCAGCACGATGGTCGAGTGGCCGAGCTGGTTCTTGACGTCCTCGAGCGTCATGCCCTGCGCGAGCAGGAACGTGGCCGCAGAGTGGCGGAGGTCGTGGAAGCGGACGTCCGGCAGCCCGGCGCGGTCGAGAGCGTCCTGGAACGCTCGGGTGACGGTCGCCGCGTGATGCGGCTTACCGAGCTTGGTCGCGAACACGTGGCCCGAGTCGACCCAGCGCGACCCCGCGACCAGGCGGTCCATCAGCTGGCGGGTCCGGTGTGGCCGCAGCGCCGTGACCACCACGTCCGGCAGGGCGATCGAGCGCCGGCTGCGGTCGGTCTTGGGCTCCTGGAGCACCAGAGTGCCACCGACATTCGCGAGGCTGTGACGCACCCGGAGCCGTCCCTCGTCGAGGTCGATATCCTCCCAGCGGAGCGCCAGCAGCTCGCCCTGGCGGAGGCCGGTGGCGAGCGCCGTGACCCACAACGCGCGGTGACGGTCGTCGGCGGACTTCTCGATGAGGGTCTTGGCCTGCTCCGGCGTGAGCGGCGTGATCTCGTGCCGGGGCACCCGCGGCGGGTCGACGAGCTTGGCAACGTTGCGGCTCACCATGCCCCACCGCTCCGCGGTCACCAGCGCCCGGCGCAGCACCGCGTGGATGTACTGGACCCGGCGTGGCGAGAGCCCGCCCTCCAGCTTGCGCTTCAGGAACGACTGGACGTCGGCGGGCGTGAGCTTCGCGAGCGCGATGTGCCCGAGGCCCGGGACCAGGTGGCCCCTGAGGATGTCGTCGTAGCTATGGTACGTCGAGTCGCGCAGGGTGGGCCGGGCGACCTCGTCGAGCCAGCGGCGCAGGAACTGTCCGACCTTGGCCCGCTGGTCGGGGATGGGCCGCTGCTCCTCGTGCCCCCGCCGGAGCGCCGCCATCTTGTCCTTCACCTC
>DAOTUX010000400.1:0-2922 GCA_034436475.1 Chloroflexota bacterium
CACCTCTGGGAGCACGACCCGGTCGCGCTGTACGCCCGACTGCGGGTCCCGGCGCTCCTGCTCGTGGCGGACGGCCCCGTGCCGGACGCACGGCGACGCGGGGCGGTCGAGGCCATCGTCGGGTCCGCGGCCGACGTCCGGGTCGAGTGGTTCCGACCCGGTGACCACGACCTCCATGCCGCTTACCCGGAGCGTGTCGCAGCCGCCATCGCCGCATTCTCGGTTGGCCGGGACCCATGACTGCCCTGCGGTCATGCTGACCCCAGTCGGGAGCCCTCGGACCGCGCCGACCAGGCGAGGCAGGTGACCCGGGCGTGCTGACATCTCGCTTGTCACCCGATAGCGTCCTGCGCATCGCGGAACTCCGCTGGCTGCTGGTCTCGCGGGGCGCGCACTCCATCGGCAGCGGCGCGCTCCTGACCGTGCTCGGTTACCAGGTCTACGACCTCACGGGCGACCCTCTCATGCTGGGCGTCCTGGGGCTCGTGTCCGGGCTCCCGGCCCTCGCCCTCGGTCTGTTCGGGGGCCACGTTGCCGACCGCCGCGACCGGCGCGCCATCATCCTGGTCACCTCGAGCGTCTTCGCGGCGCTGGTCCTGGTGCTCGCCTTCGTGTCGATCGAGGCGCAGGCCGCCACGCTGGGCGCGATCCTCCTCGTGGTGTTCCTGGCGGGTGTCGCGAGCGGCTTCGAGCGACCGGCCATGTCCGCCTTCGAGGCACAGGTCATCCCACTGTCCCGGGCGGCCCAGGGCGCAGCGTGGATGAGCAGCACCTGGACCCTGGGGGCACTCCTGGGCCCGGCCCTGGGTGGTCTCGCGGTGGCCGTGGCGGGCATCCCGGTCACCTACGTGCTCATCGGCCTGATGCTCGTCGCATCACCCATCGCCACGGCGCGCATCGCGCCCAAGCCCATGCCGGTCCCCGAGGCCGGCGAGTCGATGCTCGCGAGCGTCCGCGAGGGCCTCCGGTTCGTGTTCCACAGGGAGCAGCTGTGGGGCTCCATGACGCTCGACCTGTTCGCCGTCCTGTTCGGGGGCGTGGAGGCGCTCCTGCCGGTGTTCGCGGCGGACATCCTGCATGTCGGGCCGTTCGGGCTGGGCATCCTGCGCACGGCACCCGCCCTCGGCGCGCTCGCGACGCTGCTCATCGCCACGCGCAGGCCGCCCGACGCCCACGCCGGGCCGTTGCTCATGGCCGCGGTGGCGGCCTTCGGGGTCTCGATCCTCGTGTTCGGGATGTCCACCAGCTTCCCGCTCTCGCTCGCCGCGCTGTTCATGGCCGGTGCCACCGACGCGGTGAGCATGATCATCCGCAACGTCACGGTGCGCATCTACTCGCCCGAGGCCATGCGCGGGCGGATCGCCTCGGTCAACTACCTGTTCATCGGCGCGTCCAACGAGCTGGGTGCCTTCGAGAGCGGGCTCGCCGCGCGGCTCCTGGGCACCGCGCCCTCGGTCATCGCGGGTGGCGTGGTCACGCTCGTCGTGGTCGCGCTCGTCGCGATGGGCGCGCCACGCCTGCGCCGGCTGGACCTGCGGGAGGCGGTCCACGAGGCGGACGAGGCCGATAGGCTCCGCGACCAGCTCGCCTCGTCCGGCTGATCTGAGCCACCCTGGACGATGGCCCGGGCCGCCGCGGCTCGCCCGGCCGCCGCGGCTCGCCCGGCCGCCGCGGCTCACGCCCTTGTGTGCTACTTGGTGCTACATCCCATCGGGGTCGCGCTGGCCCATGACCTCGCCCCCGTCCACCCCGATGACGTTGCCCGTCATCCAGTGGGTGAGCGGTGAGGCGAGGGCCACCAGGGCGTCCGCGACATCCTCGGGGCGTGTGGTCCGCCTTCCCGGGTTGCGCCGCTGCGCCTCGGCCAGCAGGTGCTCCCAGTTGGGGATCCGATGGAGCGCGGGCGTGTCCGTGACACCCGCTCGGACTGCGTTGACGGTGATGCCGTGGGGCATCAGCTCGAGCGCCAGCTGCCGCACGTGCGCCTCGAGCGCGGCCTTGGCCGCGGACACCGCGCCGTAGGTGGGCACCGCGAGCGTGGCGCCCTCGCTGGTCATCGCGAACAGGCGACTGCCCGGCCCGAGCAGGCCCGCGTGGAACAGGTCGCGCACCCAGTACAGCATCGAGTGCGCCATGACGTCCGCGGTCATCTCCAGCTGCTTGCGCGAGAGCTCCCGCGCGCCCGCCTCGGTCGCGATGTAGGGGAGGGTGGCCCCGAACGCGAGCGAATGGAGGAACGCGGCGATGTATGGGTCGTGGCCCGCGGCCCGCCGGGCCGCGAACAGCTCCCCGATGGCCCCCACCACGCCGGCGCGCTTCTCGTCATCCGCGGCGTTGACGTTGTGGAACACCACCTGGACGCCGGTGGCGGCGATCGCGTCCCGCACGGCGTCCGCCGCGGCGATCGTGCCCCGCAGGTCCAGGTGGACGCCCAGGATGTGGAAGCCCGCGCGCGCCCATGCGGTGGCCGCCGCCCCCCCGAAGCCGCTGCTGGCACCCAGCACCAACGCCCAGCGCTCTCGTGTGTCACCCGGTGTCATCGTCCCCTCGCTGTCGCCGCTCCCCTCCGCGGCCCATGCGCCGCCCGTGGGCCCGAGTCTAGCGAGGGTCGCTCGGACGGTGTGTCCCGGGGGAGGGGCCGGAACGACGCTCGCGACCGGCTCCGTGATCACATGGGCCACCGCGCTACGATCGGATGGCCATGGCCGGACCGATGACCTCGCTGCCCTACACCGGCGACCCCGAGGCTGACGCGCTGCTCGCCCGCGACCCGCTGGCGTTGATCGTCGGGTTCATCCTCGACCAGCGCGTGACCATCCCCAAGGCGTTCTCGGGCGGGCTGCTGCTGGCCACACGCACGGGTGGTCATCTCGATGCGGGGGTCATCGCTGCGATGCCCACGGCGGACCTGGAGGCGCTGGC
>DAOTUX010000401.1:0-13784 GCA_034436475.1 Chloroflexota bacterium
GACCGGTGGCCGGCTCAACGTCTCGGGCGGCTGGGCGATCCCACAGCTCATCGAGGCGCTGGACCGGGGCGTCCACGCAATCATGCCCGGCGGTCTCCACTGGCCGCTCGTCGAGATCATGCGTCGCTACGCCGCAGGCGACCGGGACTCGGCACGCGAGCTGTTCCACCGCCTGCTCCCGATCCTCGGCTGGCAGAACCAGCACATCGACATCTCGAACCAGTTCCTCAAGCTGCTCGCTGTTCGCCAGGGCATCTACCGGACCGCGTGTCTGCGAGACCCTGGGGTCTCGTACGACGCCTACCACTACCGGATCGCCGAGGAGCTCATCGACGACGCCGTCGTCCTCCACGAGGAGCTCGGCTGGCGCCCGGTCGGGCGGCGGTGAGCGAGATCGACCGTCGCGCGCGGAGCGAGGTGCTGCCGCACGGGGTCATCGCTCCCATCGCCAGGCCGATGGCGGGACACGGCCCTTGAGATCGCTCGTGTCGCGGTCGATGAGGTCGATAGTTCCGATCCCGGGACCCTGGCGCCCCCAGGGGCGTGGCTGTCATTCGTTCGTGTGAGAGGTGTCAAGCGTCCCAGTGAGCAGGCCCGAGACAGTCTGGTGGCGCGCCAAGGCCGACGGCAGCGCTCTCTGGTGACGCCTGATGGGTGGCCGTCGCGGGGTCCGATGTCGACCAGAACCCATCCCGAACGGCAGGGCACCGCCGCTACGGTCGACGTGAAGGCCCTCGACCATCGCATGCGTCGGTCCTCGTCCATGTCTGCGGCGCCTGGCGCCACGAGACCGGCTTTCGACACATCCGCTTCAGGGCCGTGACGGGCGCCAACGGTTCTGGCCGACACCATCGAGCGGGCATCCAAGTTCGGCCGGAGACCGGTCAGTCGGATTCTTGACGGCCCCGATAACCCTCAAGAGCACCCCTGCGAGACCCCTCGACCAGCTGTTGCATCGCCTCGTGCGCTCGATCCGGGTCACGGGCGAGCACCGCGTCAAGCACGGACCCATGCAGCGGCAGGCTGAAGGCCAGGAAGTCGGTCCAGGTCCACGAGTCGTCCATGGTGGCCCGAAGCCCGGCCTGGAATGCTGCCCCGAACGTGGCGACCAGCTGGATCAGATAGTCATTGTGGGTCGCCGCGACCAGCATGCCGTGGAACAGGACATCCGCGTGTAGGTAGTCGGACCTGGGCTGGCCATCGCGACCCATGCCTTCGAACGCGGCGCTGATGGCCCGCAGCTCATCATCGTTCGCTCGCTCGGCCGCGAGGCGAGCGGCGCCGGGCTCGATGATGTTCCGGATCTCAAACACGCTGCGCAGAAACGCCTCGTTGGGCCCTGCTTCCGTCTGCCAGGACAGCACGTCCGGGTCAAGAATGTGCCAGCTGGAACGCGGCTGTACAACGGTACCGCGCTTCGGCCGGGACTCGACAAGGCCCTTGGCGGTGAGCACTCGGGTGGCCTCCCGGACGACGGTTCGGCTGACGTTCAACAGGCGGCTCAGTTCCCCCTGCTCGGGAAGGATCTCGCCTGGGGGGATTTCGCCCGTCACGATGCGACGTCCGATGCGCTGGACCACGCTGGCGTGGATTCCCGCCGGCCAGTCCTTCTCGGGCAGGTATCGGTTCGCCGGATCGAGCAAGGTCCGGCCGTCGTCCGGACTGGTGCCGCTGTCTTGATGACTCATAATATCGTATTATATCGCGGTTGGTGTCTGTCATCGAACCAACCCGACATCGGCACGAGTGGCCGCACCAGTGACTGGTGCGGACGAGGCACGCGGCACTGAGGTCTACCATCTCGAGGTGAGCGCTTCGCTGTTGGCCCATCGGATTGGCGATGAGTGGGTCGCTCAGCTGCCCGGTCGCGAGGACCGGGACCCGCATCGGACTGACGAGGTCGTGGCCCATGTGTCCCAGGCCACGGACGAGCATCTGCGCGCCGCCGCCATGGCCGTGCGTGCGGCGCTCCCCGCATGGTCCGTGACGCCCGCGCTGGCGCGCGGCGAGACTCCTTCCCGGGCCTCCGCGCTGCTCGCCGAGCGTGCCGAGTCGATCGGCCGGGACGTCGTGCGCGAGGAGGGCAAGACGCTTGCGGAGGGCATCGGCGTGACCCGTCGCGCGGTCGCCACGCTGCGCTACTCCGCGGGCCAAGCGTGCGGGCCGGTGGGCGAGCTGTATGCCTCCGCGACGCCCGGCATGTGGCTCGGCACCGTTGCATTCCGGGGTGCGTGGCCAACGTCGTCGTCGTGGACGGACCCTCGGTGGAGCGCGAGTGGGTGGTCACGGGAGCCGCGGACGCGGTCGGCTTCACAGGATCCGAGTTGGTCGGCCGACAACTCCAGGCGCGCGGTCGCGGTCCACGCCAAGGTCCAGCTGGCGATGGGCTCTCGGGTCTCGCCTTATGGTATGTCGCACTATAATACGATGAGCCGTGGCCTGAGCACGGGACAGGCTCTCCGGAGCAGGGCATGGTTCGAGAGGGGTGGCTTGGGCAGCCTGGGGCGCCGATCTACGTCCGGATGCAGGAGTCCACTGAAGAAAGCGTCACGGGCCGTCATGTGACTGGAGTACTCGAGCGGTGCCCGCAGCGCACTGGTCGACGGCAACATCATGGACGCTGGCTGGCTGGTCGGGATGCACTTCCCTGTCTTCAATCGCGATGGCATTCGCGCCACGGTCTGTATCGGCTCAAGGCCCAGGAGGTAGCGTCGATAGCTATTGTGCGGTCGTTGCTGTAATGACAATCGAGAGCTGCAATGACAAATCGAGAGTTCGGTGGACCTAGCCACGTGGTACGAGTCGTCGGCGCGCCGCGGCGCACTGCTTCTAGGCCGTGTGCACCTCACCGTCGAGCATGATCCTGCAGGAGTCGGCGGGCCGACTCCTGTGGTCCTCAGAGCCGATGGCGCGTACGACCTGCTGCCATTTGGCCCGACCGTATCAGACCTGCTGGACAGGGATGACCTTCCTGACGTCCTGCGCCGTCCGGACTTGGTGCGGGTGGCGATGCCACACGAGTTGGTGTTGGAGTCCCCCAACCATCCCCATTCCCCAAGCAAGTTGGCGCTCCTCGCTCCGTTCGACCTCCAAGTTGTCCGCGCGTGTGGCGTGACGTTCGCAGAGAGCCTCGTGGAGCGGGTCGTCGAGGAGAGTGCAAGAGGAGACGCAGTCCAGGCGCTTGAGGATCGTCAGCGCCTCATCGACGCGATTGGTGGCGACCTCAGCACCATCACGCCAGGCTCGGACGAGGCCTTGGCGTTCAAACGCGAACTAGTTGTCGCGGGCCTTTGGTCCCAGTACCTTGAGGTGGCCATCGGTCCTGATGCCGAGATCTTTACCAAGGCGCCGGTGCTCTCCTCGGTAGGTCATGGACATCGAATCGGCGTCAGGCGCGATTCCTCGTGGAGCAACCCGGAGCCAGAGGTTGTGCTGGCAGTGGATGCTTCTGCCCGAATTCGCGGGGCGACCCTGGGTAACGACGTCAACCTTCGCGACTTCGAAGGGCGCTCGGCGCTGCTCTTGCCACAAGCCAAGGACAACAATGGCAGCTGTGCCACCGGGCCATTCATCCGGGTGTTTGACTCCGATTTCACGTTGGATGACCTGATGGCAACCGAGGTTAGTGTGGAGATACGTGGCCGTGATGGGTTTGTGACCGGTGGCGTCAATCAGCTTGCGCGAATCAGCCGCGACCCGCGTTCGCTTGTGTCGCAGGCTATGGGTCGCACACACCAGTATCCAGATGGCCTGGCCCTGTTCCTTGGCACCATGTTCGTGCCCACGGCTGACCGCGACGCGCCAGGCCTGGGGTTCACGCATCACGAGGGGGATGTGGTGCGAATCTCCAATCCATTGCTGGGCGTCCTCCAAAATGAGGTTGGCTGGTGTGACGAAATTCCTCCATGGACGATGGGCATCCGCGCGTTCCTCACCAACATTCAGGCCCGCGCATTCCGAGCCCGCAGCCACAGTGACCACGGCTGATGACCGCATCGCTGCTGGCCCATCGCATCGGGGACGAGTGGGTCGCCCAACTGCCAGGCCGCGAGGACCGGGACCCGTATCGCACCCATGAGGTCGTCGCGTACGTCTCACCAGCCACGAGCGATCACCTCCGGGCGGCCGCGGCCGCCGCACGCGCCGCGCTCCCGGCGTGGGCCGCGACCCCCGCCCCGGCACGCGGGGAGATCCTGTTCCGGGCCGCGGCCCTGCTCGCGGAGCGGGCCGAGGCCATCGGCAGGGACCTCGTGCGCGAGGAGGGCAAGACCATCGCGGAGGCCGTCGGCGAGACGCGTCGGGCGGCCGCGATCGTGCGCTACTTCGCGGGACAGGCAAGCGAGCCGATCGGCGCGCTGTACGCGTCCGGGAACCGGGGCACGCGCCTGTACACCGAGCGCATGCCGCTGGGCGTCGTGGCCGTCATCACCCCCTGGAACTTCCCCATCGCGATCCCCGCCTGGAAGATCGCCCCGGCGCTGGCGTTCGGCAACAGCGTGCTGTTCAAGCCCGCCGGGCCCGCGCCCCTCACCGGCAACCACCTGGTCTCCGCGCTGGTGGACGCGGGGCTGCCGGCCGGGGTCCTCAACATGGTGTTCGCGGACGGCGCCGCGGTGGAGCGGGAGTGGATTGCCACCGGGGCGTCGGACGCGGTGACCTTCACCGGGTCTGAAGAGGCGGGTCGACGCATCCAGGCAACGGCCATCGGCGCCCACGCCAAGGTCCAGCTCGAGATGGGCGGCAAGAACGCGGTCATCGTGGCGCCCGACGCCGACCTGCCACGCGCGGCGGACCTCATCGTGCGCGGCGCCATGGCCTCCGCCGGCCAGAAGTGCACCGCCACCTCCCGGGTCATCACGTACGGCGGTGTCACCGCGCCGCTGCGAGAGGCGATCGGGGAGCGGGTCAGGGCGCTCCGGGCCGGGGACCCGCTCGATCCCGCCACCACCCTCGGGCCACTCATCGATGTGGCGGCGCGCGACCGCGTGGCGGGCATGGTCGCCGAGGCGGAGGCATCCGGGGCCAGGGCCATCGCGCGCTCGGACGGTGCCGCACCGCCCACGTTCCATCCGGCGGTGGTGCTCGATGGGGTCACCCCGGGCATGCGCATCGCCCGGGAGGAGGTGTTCGGTCCGGTCCTGGGGCTCATGGAGGCCGCCGACCTCGATGAGGCCTTGCGCATCCACAATGGCGTGGCCCACGGGCTGTCGGGGTCGATCTTCACGCGGGACCTCGCGACCGCGGAGGCGTTCGTCGCGACCGCTCGCGTGGGCATGGTGCACGTCAACGGCGAGACCGCCGGTGCCGAGCCGCATGTCCCGTTCGGGGGCATGGGCGACTCCTCGTCGTGGTCACGCGAGCAGGGTAAGAGCGCGGCCGAGTTCTTCACGCAGACCCGAACGGTCTCGGTCGAGGGCCTGCCGACCCTGGGCCCCTTCGACCGCTAGGCGCGACCGCCGACCCCATGGCCGCAGACCCCATGGCCGCCGACCCCATGGCCGCCGACCCCATGGCCGCCGACCCGCTGATGGCTGCCGATCCGCTGATGGCCGCCGATCCGCGTCCGGAGCCGCGCGCCCAGCGTGCGCTCGATGGCGAGACGGGTGGCGAGGCGAACCCCCGGGTGCTCATGCGGTTCCGGGGCGACGTCGCGACGTTGCTCGGCCTGCCGTGGGAGACGCCGCTCGCCGACTGGCCCGCGGACACGGCCCGGTTCGTGCAGCTGCCTGTTGGCGAGAGCCGCCACGTGGTCCGCTTCATCGCGGGCGCGTCGGAGCTCCTGGCGCTGAAGGAACTGCCCCTGGGCCCCGGCCGGCGCGAGTACGAGGTGATGCGCGAGCTCGAGGACCGGGAGGCGCCCGCGGTCCGCCCCGTGGGTCTGGTGGAGCGCCCCGATGACGACGTCGCGATCATCATCACCCGCTACCTGTCCCGGTCCATCCAGCTCCGGCGCCTGTTCCGACGGTTGCCCGAGTCCGCCGTGGAGTATCGCGAGCGCTTCCTCGATGCCATGGGCGGGCTCCTCGTGGAACTGCATCGCGAGGGCGTCTACTGGGGCGACTGCTCGCTCGCCAACACGCTCCTGATGCGTGACGGCCAGGCGCTCCAGGCGTACCTCGTGGATGCCGAGACCAGCGAGATCCACGAGTCGCTCTCGGAGGGGCAGCGGCGCATGGACGTGGACATCGCGGTCGAGAACTTGGCGGGCGACCTGCTGGACATCGCGGCGGCGTCCGGCCGGCCGCTTGACGAGGCCGACGAGGAGCTCGCCGCGGCGCTCAGCCTGCGGTCCCGATATGAGCGCCTGTGGGCGGAGATCCACGCTGCCGAGACCATCGGGACCCGTGAGCGCTATCGCGTGGAGGCCCGCATCCGGCGTCTCAACGCCCTGGGGTTCGTGGTGGAGGAGGTCCTGGTGGAGCCCGGCGCCGACGGGGACCAGGCGCGCCTCCGGGTGGCCGTGGGGTCGAGACGCTTCCACGCGGCACGACTCCAGGAGCTCACGGGCCTGGAGGTCGGCGAGGGGCAGGCGACGGTGCTCATCAACGACCTCGCCGCGTGGGCCGGTTTCGCGGCGGAGGCGGACATGGCACGCCCCACCGTGGGTCAGCGATCGACCCGCCATGGCCCAGGCTCCGCGGACGTCGCCCGGGAGGCCCACGAGCAGCTCCATCGGACGGCCCGGCGCTGGCTTGGCGAGGTGTTCGAGCCCACCGTCGCGCGCCTGCGTGACGCGCTCGGCGGGGACGTGGACCCGGTCCAGGCCTACTGCGACTACCTGGAGGTCAAGTGGCTCCTGTCCGAGCGGGCGGGTCACGACGTGGGCGATGACATCGCGATCCGGCGGCTGGCCGAGCATGCCATCCCCACGGGCGCCGCCGCGGGGATGGTCGTGGGCGAGGAGGCGCCGCTGCCCTTCGACGCGCTGTACGCGGGGCCGTGACTGGCGACGGCGGCCCGGTCGAAGGTCCGTCCACCAGCAGCCGCCAGATGCCCCGCGACCAGGGTCGCACGGCCATGGTCGCGGGCAGGGCCTCGCGTGGCTGGTGGTGAACCCCAGCGACGCGCTCCGCGTTCGTGCCAGGAGGGTCGTCCGGACCCATGCCCTTCGGGGTGCCGATGCCTTCCAGCTTGCCGCCGCGTTGACGGCGGCCGATGGCGATCCCGCGTCGCTCGACTTCGTGACGTACGACGCGCGTCTCGCTGAGGCCGCCGACAAGGAGGGCTTCCGGGTCGTCAGGCTGGGAGCCGGGACGCCCTGAGCGACGCCGACGCCGCAGGGCGGTCGCCCACGCGTCGTGTCGGTCCAGGCGGGCGTCAGCCTCGCGCGAAGCCGTCGGTGGCGTCCACCAGGAGCCGCTGGATGCCCGGCTCGTCCCACGCGTGCCCGGCGTCCGGGACGACCTCGAAGCGAGCCTCGGGCCATGCGCGATGGAGATCCCAGGCCGTGCGCATCGGGGTTGCCACGTCGTAGCGACCCTGGATGATCACGCCCGGGATGTGCCGTATCCGCTGGGCGTCCCGGACGAGCTGGTTGGGCTCCAGCCACGCATCGTGGCTGAAGAAGTGGTTCTCGATGCGCGCGAACGCCAGCGCGTACTCGTCCTGCCCGAAGGCGTCGGCGTTGGCCTGGCTGGGCAGGAGCGTGATGGTCCGTCCCTCCCACAGGCTCCAGGCCCGGGCCGCCTCCAGCCGGACGGCCACGTCATCGGAGGTGAGCCGTCGCCGATAGGCGCCCACCATGTCAGCCCGCTCGTCGACCGGGATGGGCGCCAGGAACCCCTCCCACAGGTCCGGGAACAGCCACGACGCGCCGTCCTGGTAGTACCACGCGATCTCCTCAGGGCGGCAGCCGAAGATGCCCCGCAGCACCAGTTCGGTGACTCGCTCCGGATGCGTCTCGGCGTAGGCGAGCGCGAGGGTGGAGCCCCAGGACCCGCCGAACACCAGCCAGCGCTCGACGCCCACGTGCCGCCGCAGTCGCTCGATGTCCTCGACCAGGTGCCAGGTCGTGTTCGCGTGGAGGCTCGCATGGGGCCGGGAGCGGCCGCAGCCCCGCTGGTCGAACAGGAGCACCTGGTAGCGCGCCGGGTCGAACGCGCGCCGATGCTCCGGGACGCAACCCGCGCCGGGGCCGCCATGGAGGAACACGGCGGGCTTGGCGCCCGGCGTGCCACACAACTCCCAGTACAGCGCGTGCCCCTCGCCGACGTCGAGCAGGCCCGAGTCGTGGGGCTCGATGGGCGGGTACAGCAGCGCGTCGGGCGGCTGGGTCACGTCGCGCTGGGGGAGGGCGATCCGGCGCCCCGCCAGGCGCCGGACCGAGGGTGGCTGCGGACGGGTCAGGCGGCGGCCGGGATGGCGAGGTCCCTGTGGAGCGACAGGTTCGACTCGGCGTCGAACAGGTGGACCTTGTCGAGCGGGATCTTGAGGTCCAGCACGTCACCCGGCTTGACGCGGTACGCGCTGTCGACCACCGCGACCACGTCCATGCCACCGGCACTGACGTGGATGAGCTCCTCGTTGCCCAGGTACTCGACCACGTCCGCTTTGCCCTGGAGTGTGCCGGCCGGGCCCGATGCCTGGAGGTCGAGGTGCTCCGGTCGCACGCCCAGCACGGCACCCGCGCCCGAGACCTGACCCTGGAACTGGGGCGGCAGGGGCACGGACAGACCCTCGCCCACGAGCGAGATGCTGTCACCAGAGCCCTGGACCGTCACCGGCAGGAAGTTCATGGAGGGCGAGCCGATGAAGCCCGCCACGAACCGGTTGATGGGCTGGTCGTAGAGCACCTGCGGGGTGCCGACCTGCTGGAGGATCGCCTCGCTCATGACCGCGATCCGCTGGCCCATGGTCATGGCCTCGACATGGTCGTGCGTGACGTAGACCGTGGTGGTCTTGAGGCGCTGGTGGAGGCGCGCGATGTTGGCGCGGGTCTCCACGCGGAGCTTGGCATCGAGGTTGGAGAGGGGCTCGTCCATCAGGAACACCGCGGGCTCGCGCACGATGGCGCGCCCGAGCGCCACGCGCTGTCGCTGCCCGCCGGACAACTCGCGCGGCTTGCGGTTGAGCAGGTTCTCCAGCGACAGCATGCCCGCCGCCTCCTTGACCCGCCGCTCGATCTGGTCCTTGGGCGTCTTGCGCAGCTTGAGCCCGAACGCGAGGTTGTCACGCACGGTCATGTGCGGGTAGAGCGCGTAGCTCTGGAACACCATCGCGATGTCGCGGTCCTTGGGCGGCACGTTGTTGACGATCCGGTCACCGATGCGCAGGTCGCCCTGGGTGATCTCCTCGAGGCCCGCGATCATCCGCAGCGAGGTGGTCTTGCCGCATCCGGAAGGTCCCACCAGGACCATGAACTCGCCGTCCTGGATCTCCAGGGAGAGATTGTTGACGGCGACGACCTCGCCGTACTTCTTCCAGACGCGATCGAACGTCACGGTGGCCATGGCTGGCACGCCTCCTCTGCACGTCGATGCCGTCGCGGACCCTTGCATCTGCCGACAACGCGGGGGTGCCCCTCCGCGAGCCTGCTGGACGGATCCCGTACGCGACATCGGACGGTTCCGCGCATGCTACCGCTCCGCGACCCGCACCGCCACTCCCGGCCGTGCTCGCGGGCCGGCGCCCGCCGCGGGTCGGGGCCCGCCCCGGCGCCCCGGCGCCCGAGCGCTCGTGCCAGGGCCCCGCCGCCGATGTGGTCCGCCTCCCGACCGATGTTCATCCAGCCTGAACGCCGATGGCCGTCCTGCACGGCGTCAGCCTGATCCGGCCCCTCGACAGCGCCCCACCGCCCCCCAGGGCGACCTCGAACCCCGCATCGGTTCACCCAGGCTGAAGACCTGCGGCATCCCGCGACTCGCGACACGACCAATACCTGCGATCGGACACCCTTGCGTCCACCCAGGGTGAACTTCCGCACGCGGTGGTCGGCGCCCAGGCCTCGCCGGCTCGCGAGTCTCGTCAGGCGGGATCCTCGCTCGCCCGGTCGAACGCCGTGGAGACAGCGAGACGCACCGCGACTGTCCGCTCTGACCCCGGTGCCAGGTCGAGTGGCCACACGAAGGTCAGGCCGCTGCCCTGGTGGGTGCGCTCGAAGCCATCCTCGGAGATCGAGATGGTGTCCACGCTCGCCCACCAGATGTCGCAGGGCTCCGCCGCCAGCGCCCGCACGGTCACGCCCACGGCGTCGTTGCCACACGCGATCGATGTCGCCGGCCCGATCGCGCCGGACGTGTCGAACGCCACACGGTCGCCGTCCGTGTCCCACCACGCGGCCGGGTTGCCGCCACCACCCAGGAGGTTGAGCGACCAGCCGAGCGCGAGACGCGCGACGAGCGGCACGTCGCCCTGGTGACGGATGGTGACCTCGAGACCGACGCCGGGCGAGCGGCGGTCGCCATCGAACCGGAAGCGCTTGGTGGCGACGACCGGGATCAGGGACCCATGCGTGCGCACCACGCCCGATCGCTCCAGCACCACCTCATTGGGCGTGGCCTCCAGCACCGCGTATCGCCCGTGCGACAGGTCGGACAGGTCGGTCGTCGTGACGTCCGCGAACGTCTCGGGCGTCGCGTCGGCGCCCAGGATGTGGACGAGCCCCGAGCGTCGCTCGACAGGGTCGTATCGGAGGCGTGCGGCCAAGCCGGGCTCGCGCACCTTGACGATGTCGTGGATGGAGGCCGCCTCGCCCTCGGCGACCCGTCCCCCGCCGGCCTCGAACGCCACGAGCTTGGCGTGGTACGCCTCGGGTCGTCGCCGGAGCACCGAGGCGAGCGCATGACGCGGGGCGCGGATGTCCCAGGTCCCGATGCCCGCGCCCTCGGAGGCCTTCAGCACCAGCGACTGCCCCGGGCTGGTGACCACGAGCTCGGGCACACCGTCCAGGTCGGCGTCGAGCGAGCGGATGCCATCCACGGGCAGGCCCTGCTCGCGACCCTGCCGGTCGCAGATTTCCTGCGCCGCGATGAGATGCCCCTGCGTCGCGAGGCGCATGTGCGAGAGATAGATGCCGCCGAACACGCCGTGCCAGTAGCAGTCGTTGGATTGCCCCCGGTACAGGTGGTCGGTCGCCATGTCGCGTGCCGGCCCCTCGGGGAGCGCCTCGACCGCCGCGGATGTGCGCAGCATCTGCTTGTGGAGGTCGTTGATCTCCCGGTACTTGACCTGGAAGTTGCGCCAGAAGCCGCCCCGCAGCCAGCGCGCCTCGGGTCGACCCTCGGCGATGTCCGCGTGGAGCACCTCCGAGAAGCGTCGTCCCTCGTCGGGCGGCAGCGACCACTCGCCCATCTCCGCGTAGGACCCGGTGGGCAGGTAGACCCGGCCGATGGGTGACTCGCGCTCCAGCCATGCGGACGGCGTCGTGGTGGTGAGCCAGTCCCGATTGGCCGTCAGGGCATCGAGGAACCGGTCGACCCACCGCTCAGGTCCCCAGCAGTGGTCCCACGTGGTGGGCCAGGCGCCGAACTTCTCGCCGTCGTCGCCCATGACCCCCAGCCGGTCGCCAGCCTCGGTGGCATTGAGGCGCAGGTGGTCGATGACCGACTCCACGGTGCCGAAGGGGATCCGATAGCGCAGCCCCTGCTCGGTCCCGAAGACGCTGATGCGCCGGCCCTGGTCGTCCGTGGAGTAGGGGCCCCACATCGCGTCATCCGCGATGCCTGCCGAGCGGAAATGGGCGTCGTCCACGATGGTCCAGGCATAGCCCGCGTCATGGAGCGAGGTGGGCACGTCCGGCTCCCAGACGCGCTCCGCGAGCCACGCCCCACGTGGGCGCTCCCCGAAGGTCGTGGCGAGCTCGCGCGCCATGCGTCGCAGCTGGCCCACGCGGTCACGCTCGGGCAGCGACGCGAGCACCGGCTCGCACCAGCCCCCACCCACGATCTCGACCTGACCGCGTTGGTGGAGCCCGGCGAGACGCTCCACCGTGCGCGGCCGCTCGCTCCGGAGCCACTCCAGCAGGGGGCCCGTGTAGTGCAGCCCCAGGCGCACGTCGGGATGGCGCTCCAGCGCCTCGATCATGGGCAGGTACGCCGCGTCGTGGTTGGCGGCGATGACGTGCCCGAAGTTGCCCACCGGCTGGTGGTTGTGGAGCACGAGCGCGAGGGAGATTCGAGCCATCATCGGCGCCGGATCGTATCAGCAGCCAGACGTGACGGGGCGCCGCTCGTGCTCAGGCGACCGCTCCAGGACCGGCCCGACTGACGGTCGCCCACCGACCCCCGAGCGAACGCCACGGACAGGGTCCGACGGACGACGGTCAGCGCGGGCGGGCGGACTGGCGGGCGGCCTTGGCGTCCGCCTTGGCCTTGGCCGCACGCTGCTGGTCACGGGCGATGCGGTTCTGCCGCGCGCGCTCCTGCGAGGTGCGCAGGAAGTTGCGGTACCACGCGGCGAAGCTGGCCGCGAGGATGCCCACCACCATGGCCACCAGGATGAACACGATGGCATCGGTGAGGGTGATCGCAGTCCCGGTGGTCTGGAGCTGACCATCGGGCGTCACCGTGGAGCCTGGCGCCAGGAAGCCCAGCAGCGCCCACAGGATGCCGTCGATGAGGCCCAGGATCGCCCCCACGAGATAGCTCGCGCGGGGCGCCAGGAAGCCGCCGATGAAGAACACGAACAGGCCGGTCGGGCGCAGCAGGAGCTCCACGGCCAAGGACACCAACCAGCCGAGGCTGGCCGGGAGGACGCCCTGGATCCAGAGCAGCGCGACCACGAAGGTCACCACGAGCATCACGAACGGCAGCCACAGGAGGCGGCGCGTCCGGAACATCTCCGGCAGCACCCGGATGTCCTCGCGGAAGTCCGGCATCCGGAACATGCTGGGCCGGCTGGGGGCTGGCGCGAGGTCGACGGCCTCGCCCTCCACGACCTCACCATCGGGCCCCGCGGCACGGGTCTGCTCGCGGTACTTGCGACGCGCCTCGGCGCGACTGGTGTTCTTGGCGCGGGCCAAGGGTCCTCCTTCGACGACTGATGTCGGGTGCCAGGTCGGCGGCCGACGGGACGCCGCGATGACAGACCTGTGGCGCACGATGGTACCGCGCCCGCGCGTCAGTGATCGCGGGGCGGCTCGGTGGCCGCGTGGGGCGGCTCGTGGCCGCGTGGGGCGGCTCTGCGGCCGCGTGGAGCGATTGCCGCGTAAGACGTCGCCGATCACGCGATAAGAGGCCCGGGTCATCATCGTCGTCCGCCGCCAGTGCCCCGCCCCGGTCCCGCCGGGAGGTCGGACGATGTCCCAGTCCCCGCGACCGCCGCGAACCGGACGGTCGATCATCCCCACCATCGGCGTGCTCATGGCGATGGTCGTGCTCGTCGGTCTCGCCAGCCACGCGCGTGGTGCCGCCGTGCCATCGGGGCCATGGCCCGTGTCGCGGGACCTTCTCGTCGCGGAGGTGGTCACCGGCGGGGTGTCGGCGTCGGACGAGTGGGTCGAGTTGTTCAATGCCGGCTCGACGCCGGTGGACCTTGGAGGGCTGGAGTTGCTCTATGCGAGCGCCACGGGTGGCTCGGTGAGCCAGAAGGTCGAGTGGTCGGGGTCCACGCTGCGACCTGGTCGCAGCCTGCTGATGGCCAACGCCAGCGGAGCGTGGGCGTCGCTCGCGGACGCCACATGGTCCGGTGGGCTATCCGCGACAGGCGGCACCATCGTGCTCCGGGTCATCGGCGGCGAGGTCATCGACACGCTCTCATGGGGCACCGCCGCGAGCGCATGGCTGGAGGGTGACCCAGGGGACGCGCCAGGCCCCGGTAGCTCGCTCGAGCGGCTCGCCGATGGTGAC
>DAOTUX010000402.1:0-1665 GCA_034436475.1 Chloroflexota bacterium
CGCAGGAACAGCGTGTCGAAGCGCCCTCCGCGCCAGCCCGCGATGGCACCCACCGGGATACCCAGCAACGCCGCGAGCAATGGCACCGCGAGGCCCACGACGATCGAGGTCCGGGCACCGTGGAGCACCCGGGTGAGGGTGTCATGACCAGCCGCGTCGGTGCCCAGCAGGTGCTCGGGGCTGGGGTCCTGCAGCATGTCCGCGAAGAACACGTGGTCCCGCGGGTAGGGCGCCAGGACATCCGCGAAGACCGCGGCGGCGAGGATCACCAGGACCACCGCGAGGCCCAGCACGGAGAGCCGATTGGCGAAGAACCGACGCCGTGTCTCGGACACGATGCCCGGCGCCCTCTCGATGGGTATCGCATCGGTGGGTGTCACGGGCCGCGTGGGCGCCGGCACGCTCCCCTGAGTCGTCATGGCCGGCTCAGGCGGCCTTCGAGGCGAGTCGCACGCGCGGGTCGATGATCGCGTACAGCACGTCGGAGATGAGATACATGAGGCCCCACAGGAGCGCGATCATCATCGCCATGGCCATGATCATGGGGTAGTCCCGGTTCAGCGCACTGGAGGTGAAGAAGCGGCCGATGCCCGGGACCGAGAAGACCGCCTCGATGAAGATGGAGCCGGTCAGCAGGTCGGGGACGAGCGGCAGCAGCACGGTGATCATGGGGATGGACGCGTTCTTGAGGACATAGCGCCACATGACCAGGCGCCTCGGGATGCCCCGGGCGCGGGCGAGCCGGACGTGCTCGGCGGACAGGGTCTCCAGCAGATTCACACGTGTCATCCGAGCCACGATCGCCATGGGACCCAGCGAGAAGGCGATGACGGGCATGATCAGGTGCCGGGGCTCGCCCCATCCGCCGGTGGGCAGCCACTGCAGTTGGACCGCCAGGATGATGACCAGGATCGACCCGA
Organism: Chloroflexota bacterium; assembly: GCA_034436475.1. Classification (GTDB taxonomy): domain Bacteria; phylum Chloroflexota; class Limnocylindria; order Limnocylindrales; family CSP1-4; genus JAFMJV01. The sequence goes on from DAOTUX010000402.1 coordinate 921, forward strand.
TGACATAGCTCGGCACCGCCATGCCCAGCGTCGCCGCGAAGGTCACGAGGTTGTCGATCCAGCTGTTCTGGTTGAGCGCCGCGATCGCCCCCAGGAGCATGCCGACGCCGAATGCGATGGCGATCGAGACCGCGCCGATCATGAGCGTGACCGGCCAGGCCCGAAGGACCACCTCCACCACGGTCTCGGTGGGGCTCTGGAACGGGATGCCGAAGTCACCATGGAGCATCGCCGTGACCCAGTTGACATATTGGGTGAACACCGGCTGATCGAGCCCGTACTTCCGCTCGATGTTCTCCATCATGTACTGGGGCATGTTCTGGTCGTACGAGAACGGTCCGCCGGGGACCGTGTGCATGAGCGTGAACACCACGACCGAGAGGACGATCAACGAGACCGTCAGGCCGCCGAGACGCCGCACGACGTAGGACAGCACGATCGAGCGTCACATGCCCCGGAGCGCGGACCGCGTTACGAGGGGATCGCCGATCGACCGAGGGAGGCAGCACACGTCGGGTCGTCCAGCACCGTGCTGGCACCGGTCCTCGGTCGGCACCCGCCCCCCGTCCCGCATCGCCCCTAGTGCACGGACCGCCGGAGACGGGTGTGCACTCGTGCGCGCACGGGCCGACGCATCATCTCGTGGCCGGCCGCGGATACGGTGGGGCGACCGAGCACGCGCCACGCGGGTCGTCGATGACCGCGGTGATCATGCGTGGGACGGTACCACACGGAGGTGCCGTGC
>DAOTUX010000403.1:0-9142 GCA_034436475.1 Chloroflexota bacterium
GGCACTGGGCCCGTGGTCCAAGGGGTGCTGCTGGTGGGCGGCGGGGATGCCGCGAGCGGCGCGGTGCGTGACACCCTGGGTGCGCTCGCCGACCTCGCCGCGGTCGCCGTGGAGCATGAGCGTCTGCGTGCGGCGCTCGAGGAGCGCGGGGCGTGGCAGGAGCGCCTGACGCGCACCGACCTGCTGACAGGCCTCGCGGACCGCACGACGTTCCTCCAGATGCTCGACCTCGAGGTGATCCGTGCGTCACGTCAGGGGACTTCGCTCGCGGTGGTGCTGTTTGCCGTGGCCGACCTCCAGGACGTCTCCACGGCGCACGGTGGCCGGGTCGCGGACGACATCCTGCGTCTCATCGCGACCACCCTTGCCGACCGCGTGCGCCTGGTGGACACCATCGCCCGGCTGGGACCTGACGAGGTGGGCGTGATCGCCCCGGGCGACCCGGGTGGCATGGTGGCGCGCCGGGTCATCGAGGCGGTCTCGTCGCTGCCCCCGGTGGCCGGCGTGGCCCCCGATGTCCGGGCCGGCATCGCCCATCACCCGGTCGATGGCACCGACGCGGCCACCCTCCTGGCCGCAGCCCAGGGCGCCCTGGACCAAGCGCGCGTCAAGGGCGCCGGCTCGATCGTGGGCATGCGCGAGGCCGCCGACCCGAGGACCGCCAGCGGTACCTGACGAGCAGGCGCCACACCCCGGACAGCAAGGCAGGTGGCGCCGGTTCAGACGACCGGCGCCACCGTGGGGTCGAGGGCCCGTCAGGATCAGATGGAGAGCGATCCTGTGCAGACCTCGCCGCTCACCTGGTCGACGGCTCGGAACCTGAAGGCGTCGCGACCGCGCTGATCGCGCCGCGTGCGCTCGACCTCGAACTCCCCGTCCCGGTCGGTCCGACGAAGGACGTCCGATGTCAAGGTCCCGTTGTGCCAGATGCGGACGCGCCACTGCCGACCGACCACCCGCGTGTCCACGTCCACCTTGACCTCGATGCGTCCGTGCTCCTTCTCGAGGTCCAGCTCCCAGTCGCTGGTCCGGGTGCAGGAGCCACGGGTCTCGCGCTCGACCTCGTGTGCCGCGGCAGGCATCACCCCGACCGCGAGCGCGCTCACGGCCATCAGTGCGCCGCTGCCGATGAGGCCAAGGCGTCCCAGCCGGCCCCTGTGTGTCACCGTCGTCGTCATGTCGTCGCTCCCTTCGCTGTCTCGTCGCCCTCGTTCGAGGGCCATCCGCTGTCTGGCACTGTGGGTCCGATCCATGAGACGAAGGTGTGACCGCCATGAGATCGGTCTCATCAGCTTCTCAGCCTGTCGCGAGCCACCACCCGACGCAGGGACATGCCAGGGCGCCGGCCTGACGACCGGCGCCCTCATCGATCGGCATGGGCCCTCAGATCGAGAGCGAGCCCTTGCAGACCTCGCCGTTGACCTGGTCCACGGCCCGGAAGCGGAAGGTGTCGCGGCCGTGGCGGTCGCGACGCACCCGCTCCACCTCCACCTCGCCGCGGCGGCTCGTTCGACGGATGACGTTCGTGAAGCGGGAGCCGTTGTGCCAGACCTGCACCCGCCACCTGCGGCCAACCTTCCGCGTGTCGACCTCCACCTTGACCTCGATGCGTCCGTGCTCCTTCTCGAGGTCCAGCTCCCAGTCGCTGGTCCGGGTGCATGAGCCACGGGTCTCGCGCTCGACATCGTGTGCCGCGGTGGGCACCGAGCCGACCGCCAGCGCGCTGGCGGCGATCAGCGCTGCGCTGCCCACCATGGCCAGACGCCCAGCCCGGTTGCGTCGCCCCATCGTCATCGCCATCCGCTCCCTTCGGTCTCGCGGCGCCCGCCCCTGGTCGGCGCCGTCGGCTCAGGGTCAGGCTGGGGCATCCTCGTGAGACGGGCATGGGACCTCGATGAGATCGCTCTCATCGAGCGACACGTGCTCCCGCGATGCCTGTGGCGACACCGGCACCGGCGCTCAGCACCCATCGCACGTGGCGCTCCACATCGGCGGCCACTCGGTCCGGCGGCAGGCTGCCATCCACGATGCGCCAGCGCTCCGGCTCCTCGGCGGCCATCGCCAGGTACCCCTCACGAACGCGCTGATGAAACGCATGGTCAAAGCGCTCCTCGAAGCGGGCCTCGTCACCTCCTTGGGCGATGCGTCGACGCAGTCCCTCCGTGACGGGCACGTCGATGAGCATCACCAGGTCGGGTCGAAGGCCCCCTGTGGCCACCTCCTCCAGAACCCGGAGACGCGCGAGGTCCACGCCACCACCGTAGCCCTGATAGGCCATCGTCGACGTGGCGTAGCGATCGGTGATCACGAGGTCCCCGCGCTCGAGGGCCGGCCGAATGACACGCTCGACCAGCTCGGCGCGAGCCGCGCTGAACAGCAGGGCGTCCGCCAGTGACGAGCGATCGACCGCAGCGGTCCGCAGGAGCAGCTCCCGGAGCGCCTCACCCAGCGGCGTGCCCCCCGGCTCCCGCACCTGCGTGACCGCGTTCCCCTCGTCGCGCAACGTCCGGGCGAGACGCGCGGCCACGCCCGACTTGCCCGCGCCATCTGGTCCCTCGATGACCACGAACAGGCCCCGGGTTCCCTCGACCTCCGCCACATGGCAAGTCTACCCGTGCGTGACCCTGGGTCGGCCGCACGAGGCCATGGGCGGGAGCTGGTCCGGGCATCCAATCACGGTCGGACGGTCCGTCGGTCCCATCCGGACCCCCGCGCACGTCACTCCATCGGGTCATGGTGACGGGCCTCCACGTGGGTCACCCTGTGACCGTCCGCTCCGCCTGGAGGCAGCCCGATGATCCCCCGCTCGCTCGCTCGCGCACGGGTCGCGCCCCTCGTCGCCGTCCTTGCGACCAGCATGGCATCACCCATCGCCGCCCAGGCCCCGAGCGGTCTGGTCCTGGAGCGCACCGCGCAGCCGGGTGACCTGTACGCGTTCGTGAGCCCCGACAAGCCGGACACAGTCACCATCATCACCACGTGGGGCGGGTCGCATGTGCCCGCTGACTGGGCCACCGAGGCGTGGTTCGACCCCGGCCTCGTCTACTGGGTCAAGGTGGACAACGATGGCGACGGGGCCGCGGACGTGACATGGTCCTTCCGGGTCGTCACTTCCGTCGTCGACCCCAACGCGATCATGGCCACGGGCTTCGGCCAGGTGCCCGGCGTCTCGCCCACCGTCGTACAGTCCGTCAACGCAGCCCGGGACGGCATCGACACCATCACGGTGACCGTGCCCCCGCCCAACATCGGGCCACGGACCACGCCGGGATACGGTCGCCTGTCGTCCAGCTACGTCAACATCCTCGATGGCGGTGCTGACCCGTCCGCGGCCGGCGCCCTGTTCGCGGGGCAGCGCGACGACCCCGCGTTCGGCGACCTGGGGTCCCTGGGCGACCTGCTCGCCATCAGACCGCTGGGCGCCGCGCATGCCATCGAGGGCCGGAAGGCCAAGGCGGTCGACACGCGCTCGGGCCTCGACACCATGGTCATCGCGATGCAGGCGCCCATCACCTGGCTGACCGTGGACGGGAGCAGGCCCACGGACCCGGCCGCACCTGGCTCGGTCATCGGCATCTGGGCTGGCGCCAGTCGGGTGGGCGCCGATGGCTCGCTCACCCAGGTGTCACGCGTCGGCGCCCCGCTCGTGGAGCGGATGCTCATCCCGAACGGCCAGCGCGACGCATGGCGGGTCGCCGAGCCCTCCGGGGACGCCGCGTTCCTCGGGCTGTACCAGGAGCCCCAAGTCGCGGCCCTGCTGGCACAGGCATACCCGGGCATCCAACCGCCACGCACCACCGACCGGGCCGATCTCGTCGGGGTCCTGGGACGAGGCATCCCGGGCCTGACCCAGACCACCACCGACGGCTTCGCCGACGTCCTGCGCCTCAACGTGGCGGTCCCCCCGACCACCACGAAGCCGAACCGCCTCGGGGTCATGGGGGGCGACCTGGCCGGATATCCCAACGGCAGGAGGCTTGGCGACGACGTCATCGACATCACGTTGCGCATGATCGGTGACGGGTATGGCGCCTCGTTCACGGAGCTGCTCACGTCCGCGGGCTTGCCCGTCGCGGACGCGAAGAGGAACCGGGCCCTCGGCGACGGCTGCGCCGCCAACGATCGCAAGCCGCTCGGGGCGTTCCCCTACGCAGGCACGCCCTGGGACGGCGTCAAGGGTGGCAAGACCTACCGAGCCTGTCGCAAGGGGTAGGTCACAAGGCGCCCCCGCGGCGACGGAGCGGACGCGCTAGTTTCGCACGCGCGCCGTGTCCGGATAGACCCGCACCCGCCGGTACGGCTCTCGACCGCTGGACACCGAGACCAGGTTGGCGCGCTCCACCGCGAGATGCTGGAGGCGACGCACCGACGCGCTCTGGGGTGACAGCTCCACCGGTCGCGACTGGCTCCGCACCAGCCCGATGGCCTCCTCCACCTCGCGGATGCCCGCCTCGGAGGGGTCCGTCTCGAGCGCGAACAGCGACGTCAGGCAGGCCTCGATCTGGACGCTCGTGTTCGCCTTGAGCACGAACACGGGAAGGCCTCGCTCCTCGGCCTCCCGAAGGGCGGGCGCCTTCTGCTTGTAGTGGTTGCGGAGCGTGATGACCACGTCCGCGTCCTCGGCATCCCGGACGAGGTCGACCGGTAGGCGCAGGTCCCGGATCGCCTGCTCCAGGCGCTTGCGGCTGACCCCGAACCCGAGCACGTTGATGGTCTCCAAGGGGACCGCGGGCTCCTGGCGACCATCGGACAGACGCAGGATCCGAGCGTCCGGCTCGTCCGCGAGCGCCGCGCGCAGGACCTCCGGGGAGCCAGCGGTCACACCTGGTGTGTCCTCGACCTCCTCGAGCGGCTCGCCATCGGTCTCGAGGTCGGAGCGCATGGTCGCGATGGCGCGAGCCGCGGAGGCCCGCCATTCCGCCTGTCGCTCGAACTCGCGCGCATCGCGGGCACGGGCCTCAGGTGGTGACGTGCCACGCTCCAGGGGCCCCCGATCGGCCACTCCGGACGCCAGGAACGGCGGCGTGCTCACGCCTCGGCCACGATCCCCCTTGGCAGCCTCCGCCGGGCCATGCGGACCCGGACCGTCAGGGCGGCCACCTGCCAGACGGGCACCGGTCCGTCCTCGGGCGCGCCAGCCTCCCGACGCGCCGGGGCGGTACGGGGCCCGTCCACGGTCGGACGACCCGGCAGCGGTCCCCACCTCCCCTCGCCGTGGGTCGGGTCGCCAGCCAGGCTCCATCCGCCAACCCGTCTGGCCGGCCCCGACCAGGCCCCCGAACCGCTCACCCGGCAGTTGGGTGGTGGGCCCCGGTCGCGGCCGGGCCTGGGATCGATGGACACCGCCCTCGTCCCGCCAGCGCAGCTCGGGGGCCACCGGGTCGCCTCGGAGCAGGCCGTCCACCGTCTCGGCAACGTCGCTGTGGACGGTCACTCGGTCGCGGTCCTGGATCTCCACCACGACATCGAAGGTCGGGGGCGCCTTCCGCTCCAGGACGCTCTTCTGGGTCCGTCGCCGACGCGCCTCCTCATCGCCCAGGGTGACCGACTGGATGCCCCCGATGAGATCGGAGAGCGTCGGGTTGACCATGAGGTTGTCGAGGCTGTTGCCGTGCGCGGTCCCGATCAGCTGCACCCCACGCTCGGCGATGGTGCGTGCGGCCGCGGCCTCCAGCTCGGTCCCGATCTCATCGATGACGATGACCTCGGGCATATGGTTCTCGACGGCCTCGATCATGACCGCGTGCTGGTGGGCCGGGGTGCGCACCTGCATCCGGCGCGCCCGGCCGATGCCTGGGTGGGGGATGTCCCCGTCGCCCGCGATCTCGTTGGACGTGTCGACCACCACCACCCGCTTGTCCTGGACCTCGGCGAGCACCCGGGCGGCCTCGCGGAGCATGGTCGTCTTGCCGATCCCGGGACGACCCATGATGAGCACCGACTTCCCGGAGCTCACCAGGTCATCGATGATCTCGATGGTGCCGAACACGGCACGACCGATGCGGCAGGTGAGGCCCACGACCTTGCCGTTCCGGTTCCTGATGGCGCTGATGCGGTGGAGCGTGCGCTCGATGCCCGCCCGGTTGTCCTCGCCGAACGAGCCCACGTGGACCACCACGTACTCCAGGTCCGCCTCGGTGATCTCGCGTTCCAGCAGGACCGTCTCACCACCACCGCCATAGCGGGCCTCCGGACGGCGGCCCAGGTCCAGGATCACCTCGATGACGTCCGCGACATCGGGCAGCACGCGGATGGCCGCCCCGATCTCCGGCGGCAGGGCCGTCAACAGGGCCTCCATGTCATCGGTCGCCTCGCGCCTGGACACGTCAGTCACGACTGCTCCTTCCCGTCCCAGTGGTGTGCTCATCGAGTCGCCGCCGGCAGGAGTGCCGGGTCGGCCACGCGGACCAGCGTCTCCTTCATGAGCAGCGAGACCTGTGCCACGTGGTCGAACCCGTGTTCCTCGAGTCGGCGCTCCAACGGCGACTCATAGGTCCGGACCGTGGCGATCACGCCTCGATGGGGCGTGTCATCCGTCGGTCGGCGAGCCGCCTCGCCACTGCGCGCGCCGATGGCCGCGAGGCCGAACCGGATGAGCGCCGAGGCATCATGCTCCGGCCGAGCCAACACCCGCAGATAGTGTGGCTGGTCGGTCTTGGACACGCCCACCTGGAGGAACGCGGCGGGTTCCACACCGCTCCGCGGACCCTCGCCGGCACCTCCGTGCTGGACGAACGCCTCCGCGTCAGCGAACCGGAGGATGGGGGTGAGCGAGGATCGCGGGACCCGGGCGCGGTCAGCCCCACGCTCCCAGTCCACGAGCCGATAGCCCTCCAGCCGGGCGACCGCAGACGGGGTGACCGATGCGTACAGACGACCCAGGTCGAGCGCATCGGTGGGCGACATGCCCCTGATCCGCAGCCGTGACAGCTCCGCGTCCGACGGCGCCTTGGGCCAGTCCCGGCCGCCCGGTCGATGCAGGATCACCTCCTCGCCATATCGCGCGAACCCATGCTGCATGAACAGCTCCACGTTGCCACCCTCGTCGGCACACGCCACATGGAACCGGGCGCACCCTCGCTTGCCGCCATCGCGCAGGAGGTGCTGCACCAGGCGGTAGCGCACGTCACCCGCGGCCGAGCCCTGCTCGTGGGCATCCTGGTCGACCGCATCGAGCTCCACGATGGTCCATTCGTCACGGGGGTCGTTGGTCTCCACGCGAGCCAGGCCCACCAGACGGCCGGCCTCCTCGTACACGTACAGCGGGTCGTGCGGTCGAAGGGCACCCAAGGGCATCCGGAAGAGGCTGAAGACGCCCATCTGGCTGGCTGCGACGGGCAGGCCCAGCGAGCGCACCGCGCGGGAGCGCTCATCACCCGAGGCGTGGGACCAGCGGGACAGGTCGCCGAGGGCCGCGAGGTCCGTCAGCCGGGCAGGTCGGACACGCCCGGGACGCGTGCTCAGCATGCGTGAGGGTGGCAGGTGCCGACTATGGGCGCAGGTCCACCCTCTCGATGCGAGTGCCCGGATGGATGGCTGGGCCCGTGGGGATGCTCGGGCCCGTGGGGATGCTCGGGCCCGTGGGGCTGGTCACGTTGGTCACGTTGGTCACGACCTCTGGCCGCTGTGCTCGCCTGACGTTCGCCGCCCCCTCGGCAGCGGGGTCCTCGCCCGCACGGAGGGGAACGGTCAGCCAGGCTGCCCGATCATCGCACACGTGATCGACGCCCGTCATCGACGCGCAGGGCGCTCCGGCACGTGGGGGAGGCACTTGGAGGTACTGGTACGTTCGGTGGGGTGCTAGCCACTCCGGACGGGTCGTAAGGTCCGCCCATGCCGATCGACCGTCCCCAGCGTGACCCGCTCGACCTTCAGCAGGAGCTGGAACGCGCCGTCGACCGCAACGAGTTCGGCGTCGAATATCAGCCCATCATCGACCTTCAGAGTGGCGCGATCGCCGGCGTGGAGGCGCTCATCCGCTGGCGCCACCCGCTCCTGGGGACCCTCCCCCCGGCGGACTACCTGCCCCTCGCCGAGGTGACCGGGCTCATCGTGCCCATAGGCGAGCGTGTCCTCGCCACCGCAGCCCGTCAGCTTCGGACGTGGCATCTGGGATTCGCCCGGATGCAGGGCCTCTCGCTCCACGTCAACGTGTCGCCCGTCCAATTGGGCGCGCCCGGATTCCCCCAGCGCGTCGAGCAGATGCTGGAGGAGGCGGAGATCTCGCCTCTGTCGCTGACCCTCGAGGTGGGCCCCGACGCGCACGAGCAGTTGGACGCCGCGGTCGAGCTGCGAGACATGGGCGTGGACCTGGTGCTCGAGGACTTCGGCACGGGGACCACCCTCGACGACGTGCGCCGGCTCCCCGTGAGCGGCGTCAAGCTTCATCCCACCTTCGTGGCGCTCGCCGCTGGGGCGCCCGAGGAGGTCATCATCCCCGAGGCGCTCCTGTCCATCGCCCACGTGCGCGGCCTCACTGCCACGGGCAAGGGCATCGAGACCCGCGACCAGGCCCGCCGGCTGTCATCGCTCGGCTGCGACCTGGGCCAGGGCTACCTGTACAGCAAGGCCCTCGGACCCGAGGGCATCGGCACGCTCCTCGCGCGCGGTCGGGTCAGCTTCGGGAGCGTCGCCCGCGCGGGTCGCTGACCGAGCGCCGCACCAGCCGGGCGTCAGGAGTCGGCGAGGTCAGCGGTCGAGCATCGTGGCCGGGTGGTCGGCCGGGCGGTTCTGGAAGTCGGCATAGACGAGCATCGAACCGTACATGCCCAGGAGCACCACGAAGCCCACGACGATGAACGTGCGGATGCGCCCGGTGTGGGCGGTTGGCGCCGCGTGCGCGATGACCGGCGCGGCGGGCAGGCTGCTGGAGTACTGCGTGCCGCGATAGCGCTCCGTGAGCGAGAGGTGCGCGTCGGACTGACCCGCCTCCTCGGCGGGGGCGAGCGGGTCCCAGCGGCACGCAGGGCAGATGAGCGTCTCAGCATCGAGCTGGGTCTCGCAATGGGGGCAGAAGTGCCAGTCCACGGTCTCGTCACTCCAGGGTCGCCAGATCACGGTGGATGAGCGCGCCGCCCAGGATCGGGCGACGTGGCGACCCTATCGCGACCCATGGTCCTGCCGCGATCCCCCGGAGGTCCTC
>DAOTUX010000404.1:0-22540 GCA_034436475.1 Chloroflexota bacterium
CCTCCTGGTCTACCTGCCGTCGGGCGAGGGCGGCGCGAAGGTCGGCCTCGACGACTTCCTGGCTGCCGGCCACACCCGCGACGAGCTGTTCGCGCTGGCCACGCCCGACCTGCGCGCCGCACCCGGAGCGGATGCGCCCGCAGGTCCACCGTACCGCGAGACGCCGAGCGGCCTGGTCTGGGAGCGACCGACGGTCAACGGTCCCGTGGCGGTGCCGCTCACCAACTACCGGGCACGCATCACCGCTCAGCTCGTCGAGGACGACGGCGCCGAGCAGCGCCGGCTGTTCGAGATCGAGGGCAGCCTCGGCGCGCGGACCCCGCGCTTCGCGCTCCCCGCGGCCGCCTTCGGGGCGATGAACTGGCCGACCGAGCATCTCGGCGCGACCGCGGTCACCTATCCCGGCATGGGCATCCGCGACCACGCCCGGGTCGCCATCCAGATGCTCTCGGGCGAGGTCCCCGAGCGGACGGTGTACGCGCACACGGGCTGGCGCGAGGTCGGCGGCACCTGGGTCTACCTCCACGGCGGCGGGGCGATCGGGGCCGACGGTCCGGTCGCGGGTGTCGAGACCCGGCTCGAGGGTGCCCTCGCCCGCTACATCCTCCCCGAGCCACCCGATGGTGACGCACTGCGTGACGCCGTCCGGGCGAGCCTGCGGCTCCTGGACGTGGCGCCCGACCGGGTGAGCGTGCCGCTGCTCGCGGCGACCTACCGCGCGGTCCTCGGCGCCACCGATCACAGCCTTCACCTGGCGGGACCGACCGGCGTGCTCAAGACGGAGCTCGCGGCGCTCGTCCAGCAGCACTTCGGCGCGGCCATGGACAGCCGGGCGCTGCCGGGCTCGTGGAGCTCGACCGGCAACCTGCTGGAGGCCATCGCGTTCGCCGCCAAGGACGCCGTGCTCGTGGTCGATGACTTCGCGCCGAGCGGCTCGATCGGCGACGTGCAGCGTCTCCATCGCGACGCCGATCGCCTGCTGCGCGCCCAGGGCAACAGCTCCGGGCGCGGGCGGATGCGGGCCGACACGAGCCTGCGCCCGGCCAAGCCGCCACGGGGTCTGGTGCTCTCGACCGGTGAGGACGTGCCCCACGGCCAGAGCCTGCGGGCCCGGGTCCTCGTGCTCGAGGTCGGACCCGGGGACGTCGACGCGCGTCGACTGACCGCGTGCCAGGCAGATGCGGCGGGTGGCCTCTACGCGGCGGCCATGGCGGGCTTCGTGCGCTCGATCGCCGGTGCCTACCCGACCATCCGGGCGGGCCTGCGTGCCGAGGTCGTGCGCCTGCGCGGTGAGGCGCTCCAGGGGCGCGCGCACCGGCGGACGCCGGAGATCGTCGCGAACCTGGCGCTCGGCATCGACCACCTCCTCGCCTTCGCGACGGCGGTCGGGGCGGTGGACCCCGTGCAGGCGAACGGGCTGCGGGAGCGCTGCTGGCGCGCGCTCCTCGACGCCGCGTCGGACCAGCGGGCGCACCAGGCTGCGAGCGAACCCGCGGCACGCTTCATCGAGCTGCTCTCCGCGGCGATCGCGGCGGGTCGCGCCCATCTCGCGAGCGAGGAGGGTGACCGACCCTCGAACCCCGGCGCGTGGGGCTGGCGCAGGACCCCGGAGACCGCCTTCGCGAACGAGAGCTGGCGGCCGATGGGCGAGCGCGTCGGCTGGGTGGCCGCCGAGGGCGACGACCTGTTCCTCGATCCCGACGCGTCCTTCGCGGCGGCGCAGCGGGTGGGCCGGGACACCGGGGACCCCCTGGCGATCGCACCGAGGACGCTCCATCGCCGGCTGCAGCAGGCGGGACACCTGCGGTCGGTCGACGACTCCCGCGGCCGCCTGACGGTACGGCGGACGCTGGGCGACGCAAGGCGGAACGTCCTCCACCTCGGCGCTTCGGTCGTCGATGGCGCATATCGCGGTGTGGGTGACGACGGTGCGGGCCGCGATGGGCCGTTCGCGGGGGACGTTCGCGACGACGCGCCGACCGGAACGGCCCACGAGGAGACCTCCGGGACGACCGGTTCCGAGCGTGGCGAGACCACGGATGGGACGTTTGGGCCGGTTGGGCCGCTCCCTCAGCAGGAGAGCCCAACCCCGGGTGTCGTCGATGTCGAGGACGCCTGGATGGCCTCGCTCGGCGGCCGCGTCGTCCAGCAGCCGATGGACTGGACCGGTGTGCTGGACCCGTCCGCACGGGGTCCCGACGCCACCGACTGGGGGATCATCGAGTGAGCCCGCTCGAGGTGCTCGTGTCGCTCCACCGGCGCGGCATCATCGTGGCTCCGGCGGGCGACGGCCGTCTGCGCTACCGCCCCAGCGACGCGCTGTCGGCCGAGGAGCGCGCGGAGCTCGGGCGCCATCGCGAGGCACTCCTCGGGCTCCTGGCGGATCCGGTCGGCTGGCGGGTCGCGGTGATGGCTGGACAGATGCCTCCCAATGGTGCGATCCCGCTGCTCATCGCGCGGCCCGGCGTTGACTTCCCGCTCGCCGGCTGCTGCTCCTGCGGCGACCCGCTGGGGCCTGGCCAGCGATACCGCTGCGCCCCCTGTGTCGCGGCCGCCATCACGGTCCTGGGGCGGGCGGGGTGACCGGCAGCGGCGGGCGATCGGCGGTGGCCTCGCCCCAACGGTCGCCGGTCGCCGGCATCACGCCGCGGCTCGCGGAGATCCTGGCCATGATGGTGGAGGCCGCGCTCGAGGCCGAGGACGCGGCCTCCACGGTCCGAGGTAACGTCACGGTCACCACCCCGACGGGAGCGCCATCCCGGCCTGTCCCGATCGAGGACCTTCGACGCGAGACGCGGAAGGAGACGCCATGAGCCTGGCCCGAGCCACCGATCTGCGTCCCGAGGATCTCGCGGGGCGCACGTGGGCGGGCTATGTCCGCGAATCGACCAAGGGGCAGGCCGACCGCTACGGGCCCGACATCCAGCGCACCGAGCAGGCCCGCTTCGCGGAGCGCCACGGTCTGGTGGCCACCGGTCTCGAGTACCTCGACCTCGTGTCGGGCAAGGACACCCTGCGCCGGTCGGACTTCACGCGCATGGTCGGCGACGCCGAGGCGGGCGCGTTCGACGTCCTGCTCGTCTACGACACGAGCCGCTTCGCGCGCAACATCGAGGATGCCTACGCCTACCGCCGTCGCATCGCCGCCGCCGGGGTGACGGTCGTGTTCTGCGCCGACAACCTCATCGCGGGCAACGTCGACACCTACGAGCTCGAGGGCCTCAAGACGGTCGCCGACGCCGCCTACATCCGGAGGCTCTCGCGCAACGTCGGGCGCGGCTACGAGCAGAAGTGGCGCCTCTTCGACGACCCTGGTGGCCACCCGCCGCTGGGCTTCGCGCGGACCGGTGAGCGCCAGCTGCTGCAGCCCATCGAGGGCCCGGACCTCGAGCGGGTGCGTCGGGCGTTCTCGCTCTATTCGTCAGGCACCTGGAGCGACGTGACGCTCGCGGACGAGCTGGACCTGACGGAGGCGGGCATCGCGGAGATCCTCGTCAACCCGCTCTATGCCGGTCGGGTCATCCGCCACAAGGGCCGGCCCGACCAGGAGGAGCGCCAGGCGCGGTTCCCGGCTCCCGTCGACCCGTCCCTCTTCGAGCGGGTACAGGCCATCCGTGCCGAGCGCCGTACCCGGCATCCCGGCAGGACGGTGCTCCGACGTCCCTACCCGCTCGTCCGGCTGATGCGCTGCATCCATTGCGACAGCACCTTCCAGGGCGACTCGGGCAACGGCTACCGGCGCATCCGCCACGCCCGCCGGCCGGTCTGCAGTCCCTCGGCGACCTACCGGGCCGAGCGCTACGAGGACCAGGTCGCGACGCTGTTCGATGGGGCGACGCTCGACGACGCGGATGTGAGCCTGGTGCTGGGTGTGATGCGAGCGCAAGCGCCCCAGCCGGCCCAGCCCGACCCGACGCTGCTGGCACTCGCCCGGGAGCGGCTGCAGCGCGAGCTCAACGAGGGAAGCATCACGCTCGACATGTTCAGCCGTGAGTGGCGGCGCATCGAGCGACCGGCCATCCGACTCGAGACCCGACCCGACGAGCTGCGCCTCGCCCGCGCGCGGCACGTGCTGGCTGAGTTCGGGACCCTGTGGCGCAACCCGGCGGTGCCAGACCGTCTGCGGGAGGAAGCGATCAGGGAGATCTTCGAGCGCTTCGACGTGGACGGCCCGGAGATCGTGGCCGCCCACCCGCAGCCGAACGAGAACGCGTGGCTGCTGGGACTCGTCGCGGTCCGTCAGGAACGGTTGCGCACGCAACGAGTGATGGAACTGGTCGGGGCGAGAGGGTTAGCCCCGAGACACCGTCACCATCCTTGCTCATCCCCGTGACGAACGTGCCGACGTGCGTTCAGGGAGCGTCTGGCGTCGCGTAGGCGGGAGCTAGCGATTGTCAGCACCGGGGACGCGGTGCCCCGGGACGGACGCGACACCCCGCCCGACCGCTGTGTGAGTCGCACCTGGATTTCGGGTGAGGATCTCCGGGCGATTACCAGGCGCGTGGGGCGGACGCGCGCGATGACGTGAGGGGCTGCAGCGCGCCGCGCGGGCGGGTCCCCCTCGATGACCGCCGGTAATCAGGCTCTTGTCGGGCAATGACCATCCGTTAGGCTCCCAACATGCCAGCACCTAGCAGGGAGTCCGCGATGTCCGAGTTTGAGGCGCTCCTGAGAAATGGGATACACATGCCCTACCCTGATCGCCAAGCGGACTTTACCGAGGAGGGCGTCAGATACAAGATTACGCACGGGTCGAGGCCACTTAGCGAGCGCCGTTGGCATGAGGAATTCGTCTGGGTCGAGTTCCAGAGCCACAGGGGCGCTGCGGTACGGTGCGAGTTTGGCGCATGGGGTTCCGGATCGCCGTTCCTGCTCAAGGCGGTTCGCATAGACGACCAGACCATCGACATCGAGCGCGACGGGAGACTGCTCGACCAGGAGACCCAAGACGCGTTGGCGGCCTACCTAAAGCCCGTGATCGAGTACTTTGCGGACCGGGTCGCCGCGCGAAGGCAGGAGCACAATCGCACTCGCGAGGCCGAACTGCGGGCGAGGGAGGAGCGGGCGAGGCGGACCACCCGGGACAAGCTGTAGACATGACCGACCCTCGGCGTCTCTCGCAGGGACTCGATCTCACGAACAAGTGGTTAAGAGCCGCCCGCTCTACCGTCGGTACTGAGCACGAAGCAGCCCTCACAGGAGGCCCTTGGGTCAGTCACGGGCCAGGGACTGGACCTCACCTTGGCGAACCACGGCTTGAAGATGCCGCCGAGGGCATCGCGCCGCTGGATGGACATGTAGCTCCATTCGAGCCACCACCCGCGCTCGTTCGACGTGAGGCGCTCAAACGCGACGGCCACCTGATCGACGGTCATCGGGACCCTCTCCTGCCAGTAGGCCATCCGGTTATCCCGGCGGCTGGCGTTACAGGAGATGCAGGCGGTGACAAGGTTGGAGGGATGGTCGCTACCGCCCTTCGATATCGGCACAAGGTGATCGAGGGTGTTGCCCGGGTCCCCGCACCATCGACACGTCCGTCGGTCGCGCCACAACACCTCCCTGCGGATGGCCTCTGGGACGCGTCGTCGCGTCTCCCCGCCCGGTACCTGAGTCATGCACGCCGCCCGACGGTGAGGTCGCGTAGGGATCCCGCTGCAACCGCGACGCATCCTCGGATGGTGGTCATCGAGGCGGCAGTCGCTTCGCGAGGGTCTCGGCCACCCCCCCGACCTGCATAGGCGTCAGCGGTCCGGCACCCCGCAGGAGCCGGGTCAGCGAGCGCGGACTCTCGAGCTGGAAGCAACGAAACTGCCGGGGTCGATCGAGGAGCGGCCACTCGGAGGACAGGAAGCAGAGGATGCCGTAGAGCGGGATGACCGACGCGTCACCCCCGAGTGCTGCTGCGACGGCCGCGACTTGGCGCACCAGGCCGTCCGCCATCGACGAATGGTCACGCCCATCGACCATCAGGCGTGGCTCTCCCCTTCCGAGCAGTCCGCCGCGTTCGATCCGCACCGTGCCCGAATGCTTCTTGGCATCGATCACGCGGACGCCCGACGCAGCCACCGCGATGTGGTCGATGTTCGCTCGACCGCCCGGGATGCGGCGGTCGTGCAGGACGCGGACCCCATCGATGGACGCCAGGACCGCACCAAGCCGCTCCTCACCCGCCGCACCGATCGCCTAGGCCCGGGTCGTCACGGGCTCGGTGCTCACCGCCTTCGCGAGACGCCCCACCATCCCGGCTCCCCAACGGTCCTCGAGGGATGCCCGCCTCCGCTCGGCGCGCCGCTGGTGCTCCATGCGCGCCGAGCGCCCCGCCGTCCCGAAGTCGAGCGCGGACCTGCCTTCGTCGGCCGGTGAGCACGGGATGCACCGGACCGTCCGACCGATCCGATCCCAGCTCGCGATCGTCCCGGCAGGTAGCGACCCGTGACAACCGGCGCAGGTCCCCGGATATCGGAGGCGCAGGAGACGCACATCGCTCGCCGCTTCAGCCGTTCCTGGGGCGGCCTGTCCGTCCATGCCCGGAGCCTGCTCCGTGCCGTTGCGTGCGACAACGGGACAACCGTACGGGTAGACCACGGGCACCGAGTGACCTTCCCGTCACTTCGCCCCGCTGGACCAGGCGGTACCTTGGTCCCGCAGATGAGCAGACCCGAGTCACTCCGCGAGCTGGCCGACGCCGCCATCGGTCCCGTGCATGGCGAGTACCTGCGGCCATGGATGAGCCGCGGCGATCCGGTCCTGGCACGGGTCTTCCTCGTCGGCGCGAGCCCTGCCACCGCGTTCCCATCCGCGGCGGTCGGACGCGAGGACTACCTCGATGCGCTGCTGGCTGGTGGCGACCGGCTCCGAGACCTCTACCTCTCGCTTCGTGCAGGCGTTCCCTCCCCGACACGCGGGAACATCGAACGGCTGGTGGCCCTCCTCGCGCGGCACGACGTCACCCAGGTCCTCGAGACCAACATCTGGACGATGCCGAAGCGCGACCTGGCGTCGCTCCGCGCTGCCGACCGCGATGCCGCCATGGCTTCGGGCCGCACGGTCGTCCAGCTCATGGCCGTCCTGGAGCCCCGGGTGGTCATCGTCCACGGGGCGGAGGCGACGCGAGGACTCGGACGGCTCCTGGGCCGCCAGCTCCGTTCAGCCCCGGTTGACGCGCCTGTGGTGTGGGAGCGAGGACGACCGACGATCGTGACCATCCCGTCGCTCGGACCGCCCCGCGCGAACGCGTGGCTGCCGTCCGCCGACACGGCCCTCCGGGAGATGGCGCGTGCGATCCGCGCGACGTTGACGGAGTAACCTCGCCTCCATGGACGTCGTGCTGGCCGGAGTGGACCTGGAGCACCTGAGATCGGCGCTGGTCGAGGGCCTCGGCACCAGGGAACGGCCGGTGAGCTTCGGCACGAACGCCTGGCCCGAGCCGACGACCTTCCCCGCGGACATCCCGATCTACATCTACGGGGTCACCCGGGGTTCGGAGCCCTCCATCCCGGCAGCCACCTTCCGCGGCACCTTCCGCGAGTACCGTGCCGCCGAGTCCTTCGGGCTCGCCGAACTCGATGCCACGCGGCCAGCCACCACCCTTGCCCGGCGGGACCCGACCCTGCCGGAGGAACAACAGGAGCCGTGGTGGGCGGGCTACCTGATGGTGTCCGATCTTGAGGGGCTTGAGCGGCCTGTTCCGCTCTCGCGCTTCCGCATCGGCGGCAAGGCGGCATCGTTGACCGTCGTCCGTCGCCCACTGCTTGCATCCCTGCCGTAGGACCGGCGGGCGGAGCCGCCGTCCGCTCCGACGCGGTGCCTATCCGTCGAAGGGACGGTTCCAGTCCATCTCCTCGATCAGCGCCAGCACCTTTCGACGCACGGTCTCGATGCGCCTCTGCCGAGCCCTGAGCGTGGGCGCGCCCGGATCCCCGGCGTCACGCGCTTGGACGTAGTCGAGGAGCGCGGCCTTCTCCGCCGCGTACAGCGCGGGGTAGATCGCCTGTGCCTCGGCTTCGCCGAGGCGGACGCGTCCACAGGTCAGCCGTCGGTCCGACGGCCGGGTCGGGCTCTTGCGGGTCTCGGCGACCACGAGACCCTGCTCGGGGTATCGGGTGTCCACGTGCTGACGATGCGGTCGATGCCACTCATAGTCTGTAGACCCTTCGTCATCAAGCCTCATACGGTCGGGCTATGCCCGTCCCGCCCAAGAGCGCGCTGCTCATCGACTTCGGGGCGGCGGTCCGGTCCCTTCGCCTGGCCCGCGGGTTGTCCCAGGAGGAGCTGGCGGACCTAGTGGGCATCCACCGGACGTACATCGGTGACGTGGAACGCGGCGAGCGCAACATCGGCCTGCTGAACGTTGGGCGGATAGCGGTGGCCCTCCAGATCCCGCTCTCCGCCCTTATGGCCGAGGTGGAGCGCAAGAGCCATGCATGAGCTTCTGCCGCTCGCCTTGGCGTTCGCGATACCCTGAGCGCGACCCGACCGATGCCGACTAAGGAGGAGTGACGCGTGACTGTGGTGCGCGTACCCGTTCGCTCCTCGGTCGTCCAATGGGCCATGCGGCGCTCCGGCCGGGACCAAGAAGAGCTGGAGGCTAGGTTCCCAGACCTCCCAGCTTGGGAGTCGGGCGCGAAACAGCCGACGTTCAGACAGGTCGAAGCCTTCGCCGCGGCTACCTACACCCCGGTCGGATACCTGTTTCTGCACGAGCCACCGGACGAGACTCTCCCTGTCGCGGACATGCGAACGCTGGGGGATGAGCCTGTCGCCCCCAGCGCCGACCTGCTGGACACGATCTACCTCTGCCAGCGACGGCAAGAGTGGTACCGCGAGTACGCGCTCGCGCAGGGCTACGAGCCCCTTACGTTCATCGCCTCGGTGAGTCACGACCAGCCCGCTGTCGCGGTGGCTGAACTGATCCGCGATCGCATCGGTTTCCAGATGGACCAGCGTGGCTACAGGACTTGGTCCGACGCGGTTCTGGGGCTCGCGCAGAAGCTCGAGCAGGCGGGCGTACTGGTCATGATCAGCGGCATCGTCGGCAGCAACGGGCATCGAAGCATCAGCCCCCAGGACTTCCGGGGCTTCACGCTTGCTGATCCCATCGCTCCCGTCATCTTCGTGAATGGCTCCGACAGCAAAGGGGCTCAGTCGTTCACGCTCGCTCATGAGGCCGCGCACGTCTGGCTGGGTGGATCTGCCGTTTCAAACGCTCCAATGTCGGAGGAGCCCCCGGTTCCCCTCGAACGGTGGTGCAACGCTGTCGCTGCCGAACTGCTCGTCCCAGCAGATGACCTTCGCCAGCACTTCAGTCCACCGGCACCACTGCGGAGCCAACTGGACCAGCTGACCCGGCGCTACAAGGTTAGTTCCTTGGTGGTGCTGCGACGCTTGCTAGACACCGGGTTCCTCTCGTGGCCCGCCTTTCGAGAGGCTTATCTGGTTGAGCAAGCCCGCACGGAGGCTACCGCGCCAGCGGGAACGGGTGGTGACTTCTACCTGACGACCCCTGTCCGCACTAGCAGGCGTCTTCTGGAGGCGGTGGTCCGAGATACGGTCGAAGGGCGCACCCTGTATCGCGACGCGTTCAAGCTGTTGGGTTTCCAGAACCAAGCGACGTTTGACAACTTTGCGCGTCGCATAGGGCTCTAGTTGATGTACCTCCTCGACGCGAACGTCTTCATTCAAGCTCGACGCGGAGACTACGCCTTCGACCTATGTCCTGGTTTCTGGGACTGGCTGGACCGTGCCCACAGCAGCGGCCTGGTGTACAGCATCGACTCTGTTCGTAACGAGCTGCTCGCCGGTGCGGATGAGCTATCACTGTGGATCTCTACGCGAGGGGCGATGTTCCTGCCACCTTCCCCAGCTTGGGTCCCACATATCGGTGCCACTGCCACTTGGGCCAACGCTCATCCGACATATCTCCCGGCAGCCAAGGCGCAGTTTCTCGCCGTTGCGGACTCACAACTTGTCGCGGTAGCTCGGGCCACCACCTACACCCTAGTCACACATGAGACTCGAGAGCCAGGCCGGATAGGCAAGATTAAGATCCCCGACGCGTGCGATGCGCTCGGGGTCACGACCGTCACGCCGCGCCAGATGCTCCGCGCACAGGGAGCAACGTTCGTCCTGCCGTAACGGCCGGACCCGCCGCATCCCGGTCTCGCACGTGCCCCTCCTGCAAGTACATCGGCAGGCCGATGCGGTACTGCGACGCCATACCCCTGGCGGGTCGGACCAGTGTGCCGTCGGACAACTACTTGACGATGGGGCGACCCCAGTCCATCATCTACCTCTGTTAGCGAGGTAGGTATGTTCCGCTCCCAGCTCGTCAAGGGCACCACTCCCCTGCTCGTGCTCAGCGTGCTCCGCGAGGGCGAGCTGTACGGCTACGAGATCGCGCAGCGCATCCGCGAGCTGAGCGGGGACGAGCTGGCGCCTGGCGAGGGCTCGCTGTACCCCGCCCTCCACAAGTTGGAGCAGGACGGTGCGCTCGAGTCCTTCTGGGCCGACAGCCAGGTCGGACCCAGGCGCAAGTACTACCGCATCACCCAGCGCGGGCGCGGACTCCTCGCGAAGCAAGAGCAGGAGTGGGCCGGGTTCTCCAGGAGCATCGGCCGGGTGGTCGGAGGGCAAGCCGATGCGTGAGGCCGACCACTACCTCGAGACCGTGGAGGGACTGCTTCCGTTCACCGACGACCGGTTCCGCGCCGAGGTGATGCAGGAGCTGCGGGATCACCTCGACGACAGCATCGCCGGGGCGATGCGAGAAGGGCTG
Organism: Chloroflexota bacterium; assembly: GCA_034436475.1. Classification (GTDB taxonomy): domain Bacteria; phylum Chloroflexota; class Limnocylindria; order Limnocylindrales; family CSP1-4; genus JAFMJV01. Next base: position 10,775 of record DAOTUX010000404.1, read on the forward strand.
GCCGGTCCGGAGGCCGAGCGTCGCGCGGTAGCGCGCCTCGGCGCGGCCGACCAGCTCGCACGGTCCATCACGCGCGTCCACCAGACCCCGGAACGGGTCCTCCAAGCCGTCACCGGTGCCCTCTGGGGCACCGTGCGGATCGGCATCCCGGCCACCATCCTGGGTGCCTTCCTCGTCGTAGGTGTGATGCTGCCGCTGGCCCTGCTCACCGCCGAGGTCGTGCCCGGCGTGATGCGCCGGTGGCTGGATATCGGTGGCGCGAACCCCACGATGATCGCCCTGATGCTCGTGCTCCCCTCCTACATGCTGGGGGTCCGCTTGACGTGGATCGTCGCCGACCGGAGCCGCCGCAGCATGAGCTGGGCGAGGCGGGTGACCGCGGTCGTCGGTGCCGCCATCATCGGCCTGCTGGCCTTGTTCGAGTTCCGTGGCGAGCAGTCGGAGACGAGCGTCGCTGTGCTCTTGTCGCTGCCCCTCGCGTTCGCCCTCGGCACGGTCAGGACCGCGCACCGCCCGAGACACGCCTGGCTGATCCCCGCGGCGATCGTGGCGGGCCTCGGGGTCAGCGTGGTGCTGTACAGCGCGTTGTTCGGCGGGGTGACGGGGTCCACCGGCCAAGGGCGTGTGATCGATGACGGGGCTCGCCTCGAGCGCATCGGTCGGCTCGCTCCGACCTATCGTGCCGGTCACCTCAACCTGGGCTCTCCGGACTCGGGCTCCGTCTCCATCGAGCCCGGCGAGGTAGTGACCGTGCTCGGACCGTCCGCCGCCGGGTACGCGGATGTCCGGTTCGAGGTCTGGCGTGCGGCACGAGCCACCGGCTATCCCTCCCGGAAGGTCGATCCCGAGGCCGACGGCCCCATCGCCGTGGTCGCCGCCTCCACCGACTCGGCAGGAGCCACCGCGGTGCTCGATCTACGCTCCCATCACACGATCGGCAACATCGTGATCACGCTCACCGGTGTTCGCGACGGCGAGCGGTACATCCTCGCCCGACCGCTCGAGACGGCCTGGGGCTTCGGCGGATCGGCCTGGGACTGGCTGCGCACCTCGTGAGCGGAAATCGAGAAGAAACGGGGGCCTCGTGAGTTCGTTGGCCTGGTCGCTCAGCGCCTCAGCCGAGGGTGTTCGCGAGAGCGACCGGGATCAGCAGAAGTGAGATCAGGCCAGTGAAGCCGCAGCCGCGACGGAAACCCTGCGCGAAGGCGTACTGCCCTGACCCCGGCTCGTGGCCCCTCGCCTCCATCGCGTCCTCAAGGCGACCGTAGCGAGCGGAGCGATCTGCCGCGTCGATCCTTCGACCGATCGCGTCCAGATCGGCCTGCATCCGATCGACCGATCGTGACGCGTTCCGGCGACGAGCTTCCCGAGTGACGGTGACGCTCAGGTCTCGTGGACCCGCACACGTGGCACATGCCGTGAACGAGAGCGGGTTCTGAGAGGTGCAACTCGGACAGATCCACGATGTCGCCATCGCTGTTACCCCGGTGGACGCGCCCGTGATCGGCAGGAGCCGACCTGACGAATGGCACTCCGGCATGGTCCAGCCGAGCGGCACAGCGTGACAACGCCTCGGAAGTACTCGTTCTCTTGCCCGGGCCTTCACCCGCTTGGCGGGCGCCGACGCCGCAGTATCGTGCCCGCCACCGTTGGTTGAGGGCACAGGCGACTGCTTCTCGGGGTCGGCTGATGGCCCGCACAAGGGCTGGGCGGCCCAACGCTACCCGGTCTCGACGACCCATCTAGCCGCCATGAACGGTGGTAGCGGCCGCCGTTCTGCGACGGCTGCGCTTGCCTTCGGCCTCTGGCACCGGGAAAACCAGCAGGGTCAGCTTGATCTCCCGACGCACGTCCCCCGGCCAGTGGAAGACGTAGCGCCGCTCAAGCTCGCTCGTGGCGTCCACCGTGCGCTTGTGGGCGGGATGGGCTTCCAGGATGGCGTGGGCCTTATCCACGACGTTCGAAACGTCACGGTTCCTCGTGAACAGGAAGATCGCAGCCCTGCCGTCTCGCCAAACGAGGTTCCTGAGAAGTTGATCAATCGTGTCGCGGAACTTGACCTCGGTGGACCACACCTTCAGTTCGGAGACGAAGATGTTCCGCTCACCCCACCGCAGCAGGATGTCGGTCTTGCCCTCGCCGTTGAAGACTTCACCGGTAGCATCACCCTCGAAGGTCATGTTCAACATGGCCAAGAAGTGATCGCGCAGTCCCTCCTCCGAGAGCTGAGAGAACGTTCCGGGTGCGCGCTCCATGGCGATGCCGAGCGACCGGGCGGCAGCGATGATTGACTCATAGGCCGCGTCTTCTAGGCGAGGCTCAGGCGCATAGCGTTCGCCTGACGGCTGCTGTGGGCGGGTCACGGTAATCCTGCGACGCACTTGCACAGGGATGAGAGCATCCTCCTTGCGTCTCAGGGGCACTCCTAGGCTCTCGACAAGATGGCGGTCATCCAACAGCCGCTGACGACGCGACTCAACAAGACGCTTGGCGCGCTCCCCAAGCGTGACGTTGTAGTGACCGATGTCTCGTCGGAGAGGCCCCAGCGCCTCTTCGTAGAGCCGCAACTGCCGGTCTCGATCCGCAGCGACCTGATCCGCCGTGTTTCCGCGGGACAGGACGGTGAGGATCAACTCCCCGCCTTCCACTGCTCCCGCGAACCTCGCCACGGGAACCGAGGAACCGTGGAAGTCGAACAGGCCGGGTTGGCCATCGAATGGGATGTGGAAACGGAAACGTCTGACCTTAGCGAAGCCCTCATCGCGCAGGGTGACCTCGTCGTGCTGCACGGTCATGGCTTCGGGGTGCAGGTCCGGGACGCGCAGGGTGTACTCGTCCACCAAGTCTGCTACCACATCGTCCGGGGGACTAAGCAGCATCTCTTCGCCCATGTCGAGGACGGCGCGACGGAGCTTCTCCTCCATCTGCTGAGTCAGAGCGGTGAAGTAGGTCGCGAAGTGCGGCATGGCGTGAGCATATTGGCAGGCCCGGTGCCGCGTCCCCTAACTAGCACGCTGCATGACTCGTCTCGCGAAAGTCCGGGCGATGACGCCAACGTGAGTCGCCGCTAAGCACATCCCGAGTCCGAGTCTGACTTTCGTCTGACACCTCCACTCTACCGGGCCGGGCTTCCAAAGCTCGCATCGCCATGTCGCCGCGTGGCACACCGCGTGCGCCCACCTGCCCCTCTGGCTCCACGAACCGGTCGATGCGTCGCGCGCGATCGGGAACGTGGGGCACTTCCCCCTGTCCAAGTCCGGCCTGCACCGGTTCCTGGTGCTGGTCGCGACCGTGAAGCTCCGCCACCTCCACTCGGACACGCCGATGTGGATCAAGCGGTGGGAGCGCAACGCCTGGGCGCACCGGGAGGGCATCCGCCGCTTCCACGTGCGCTTCCCGGCGTACCTGAGCGACAAGGACCGACAGGCGGCGCGGTACGAGTCGCAGTGGTCGAACCCACGAGCCACCAACGTCGTCGCCTATCAGTGGATGCACGACCGGGTGCCACGAACGAGGAGATGAGATGACCTCCACCGAAGACACCAGACCCCCAGACAAGACACACTCGGCGCCAGAGGCCCTCGTCGGCCATGTGCTCAACGGCTCCCCGCCGTGGGCCAAGGGCACGATGGGCCGCATCCGGCTGGGCAGGGAGGAGGCGCGTGACCTCCACCGCATCCTGTTCGGGATCGAGAAGGCGGCGCTGCTCGAGTACGTCCAGGCCCGTGAGGCCGGGCACCGAGGTGCTCACCGGCTCCGGGTGAGGACCCGCCGGATCGAGGTGCTGCGACGGAAGATCGAGGCGCTCATCGACGAGATGGGCTGGGCCGACCGATGACCGGGACCGATGACCGCCTGGAGCGGGACGCCCGTTTCCTCGAGGTGACGCGGGCCGCAGGGCTGCGTCCGATGGAGCCGTCACCCGGCAGACGCCTGTACGAGCGCATCCGCCACGCGGTGCTCGGGTGCATCGCGACCGATCACTACCTGTACGAGCCCGGCACTGAGCGCCTGGTCCTCATCGGTCGGCGCTGCCTGCGATGCGGGCGGGACTTCCCCATCCAGGACGCGCGGAGGTGATCCGCGCTCCTCAACAGGCCCGACCAGGAGGGAACGTCATGGATGACGAGACCAAGCGCATCCTCGCCCAGAACGGCATCGCGACCCAGCGGCTGAGCACCCGCGAGCGGGCCGCCATCCAGCTCCGGCATCTGCTGATCGGCTGCGAGCGGTGGCCGAGCTACGAGATGGACAGGCGTGCCAGGCGACCGGTCCTGGTCGGGCTGGCGTGTCCCGTGTGCAAGCGGCGGTTCCCGCTGCCCCCGAGCCCTCGGTGACCAGGACCGCTTCACGGATGACGGGAACAGCGCAGGACGATCCCGACAGCGATGACAGGAACGGACCCGGTGCCGGACCGCTCCTGTCGCACAAACGGTCGCTTGCACGACGGCGGACAGGAGATCGAACAAGCGTTCTATGTTCGGCAGCGGGGCAATCACTCGCGGCGATCGGCTACTGCCGCGTCTCGACCGAGGAGCAGTCGATGTCGGGTGCCGGTCTCGCTGCGCAGCGTCTGGCGATCGAGGTCGAGGTCCGGCGCCGGGACTGGGAGCTGCTGGACGTCGTGGAGGACGCCGGGTTTTCGGGCCGTGATCTTCGGCGGCCGGGCATCCAGGCCGTCCTCGGCGCCCTCGCTTCAGGGGAGGCGGCCGCGCTCGTGGTCGCGAAGGTGGACCGGCTGTCCCGCTCGATGCTCGACTTCGCCTCGCTGATGGACCGCTCCTCCCGCCAGGGTTGGGTGCTCGTCGCGCTCGACCTGGGCGTGGACACGAGCAGCCCCACCGGAGAGGCGATGGCGAACATGGTGGGCGTCTTCGCACAGCTTGAGCGGCGGCTCATCGCCCAACGAACGCGTGAGGCTCTCGCCGCTAAGCGCGCCGCCGGTGTCCGTCTGGGTCGTCCGCGATCCGTGCCCGATGCCGTCGTCGCCCGCATCCGGGCCGAGCGCGCGTCGGGCGCCACCCTCCGAGCCATCGCTCTTGGCCTCGATCGGGACGGTGAGCCCACCGGTCAGGGAGGCAGGCGATGGCACCCCGGGACGATCGGGGCCATCCTTCAATCGATGGACAACCGCGACGACTGACGACGGATGGACGGCGACCACCCGCAGCCGGACAGGCCGACCGGGCACGAAGGCTGCTCCCACCCCGCATCGGGGGATGACTGGTGCGCCACGGTGCGGTTGGAGCGCTTACGGCAGGAGCCGCGGGTCCCCGATGATCGGCGCGCGGATGAGGTGCTGACCGATCAGTTGATCGCGCTCAGCGAGCTGGCTGACCGCACCCTGGACGGTTGAGCACCCTCCGGGGCTACCGGTCGATCCAGCCCTTGGTGAGCCCGTCGGCGAGCAGCCTGTAGGCGTAGTCCTCGGCGCTCAAGCCGTTCTCATTCGACCGGCGCTCCACGTCGCCTGCGCCCTCCGCCGCGGCGTAGGCGCGCACGGTCCTCCCGTGGTCCATGCCCTCTCTTCGGTAGATCCGCCGCATGGCCGCACGCTGCGTCTCGTGGTGTCCCATGCCGTGAGCTTCATCGAGCGCGGGCGACACCACCATGGGCCGATGGTCAGGGCCGCATCGACTTCCGACGCCGGGCCTCCCGACTTCGGTGAGCGAGCCTCAGCATGTACGCAGCCCGGGCCGCCTTCGCCCGTGAAGCTCGGTCGGCTGGGTCGAGCAGGCGATCCGGATCGACCTGGTCCTCGAACCGGCGCATGAAGGCGGCTCGTCCGGCGGCTGAGGTCTCCAAGACGTTGTGGCGCGCGTGCTGCTCATATGCACCGATCCGACCCCAAAGTGAGTAGTCAAAATCCGCCATCCGCGATGACTCCTTGCTGATTTGACGGGCGCTTCAAGCGCGTTCTGCCATCGCGCTTCCTGATGCATCAATAAATCGTTCGCTCTTCGATCGGTTGAGGCGTCGATGTGACGTCCCTATGTTGCGGTATTGAGAGTGACGACGCAACGGTTTCTGAAGTTCGGCAGTCCGACGTTCGTCGTGCGACGCAGTCGCCCTCGCGTACCAACCCGTGTCTCCTGATGCCGTCCTCGCCACGACGTAACAGAACTCACATTGGGTGGCGATCCTCCATGTGACCCGCCTCGAACCACGCTCCCTGGGGGAGCCATCACGCTCTAGCACGACCAGACGCACGATGTGCGGCGCTGTTCACGACACCCAGTTGCGGCCGGTCAGGTCCGAACCGGGTGACCACGTGAGGAGTCGTGGTGTCTAGCACGTCCCCCGCCGGGCGCCATCGTCCTGGGAACCGAGTGTGCGTCAGTGGCGCTTGGCGACCGGCCGAGGCGCGATACTCCACCCGAACACCCCTAATCCATTCACGACCGATGCCGTCCACGTTCTACAGCCTGCTGCGCTTCGCCCGATCCGCCGAGGCGGAGGCGACGGAGAACTTCACGACCGAGGCGCTGGCTGCCTGCATCCGCTCCGATCCGAAGCCGATGCTCCGTGCCCTCCAGGAAGCGGCGGTCCTGGAGGATGTGAGCGAGGTCGGGGAGGTCGTCGCCCAGACGCAGGTCGGCCGCGCCGGTGCGGGAGTCATCGACCTCGTCCTCCAGCTGCGCAAGCCGGGGGCGATCCTCGAGGTGTGGGTTGAGGTGAAGGTGGCCGCGGGCGAGAGCGGGCGCCAGATCGACAACTACCGCACCTCCATCGCGGCACAGCCCGCGGCGTACCGGCCGATCCTCGTCACGCTCTCCCGGTACCCCATCCGTCCGGACCCCTACCTGCTCTGGGTGTCCTGGCAGCGGGTCCGCGCCCATGCCCTTACGTCCACCCAGCCGTACTGGCGGGACCTCGCCCGCTTCCTGGAGGAGATCCACATGGCCGACGAGTTCGACGCCCCCGTGAGCGCCCGGGAGGCCGCCTCGATGGCGGATGCGCTCCGACTCCGCGGGAAGGTGCAGCGCATCCTGTGGCCCTTCATCCAGGTGGCGCGCGTCACCTGGCCGCAGGTCCCGTTCCCGACGAGCGACGAGGCCCTGGGCAAGAACATCGGGGTCTGGTACGCGAACCGGGGACGCTATGTGACCGTCCTCGGGGATGACAACCGCAAGGGCTGCTGGATCAGCATGGGCGTCTGGCACGGTGACGGCGAGGCGATGCTCGGGGTTGTCGTTCACTCCGACTACAGGCTGACGGCCTCTCGGGCCGCGTTGCTCGCCGCGGCTGATCGAGGCAACCTGCCGCCGTCCTGGTCGCGTCACATGACGGACTGGGAGGCGCTGGTGAACCGGACGCGGCTGGTCTCCATGCCTGACCACGATGCCGCCCGAACCTGGCTCCGCTCTCGGTGGGAGGAGCTGGAGGGAGCGGGCATCCTCGCGCTGATGACGCTGATCACGGTCAAGTAGCATCGAGCAGCCCGTGTCGTCACGCCTTCATCAACCGGGGCGCTAGCAGATAGCGATGTCCACGATCACCAACCCCATCCTGAACTCGCCCTTCCGTGAGCCGACGCGCCACTTCCGGTTCGATCAGGACGGCATCACATCGGAGGTCGTCGAGGGACGTCGGCTCTCGTCCTACTTCGTGCCCATCCCCGCACCGAAGAAGAAGGGGGGCGCCCAGCTCAGCCTGGGGATGCAGGGCGATTGGACGGTGGAGCGCCAGCAGGAGAACGGCTTCATCAACGACGTACGCCGGTACGTCACCCAGTTCCGGCGCTCCGGCTACCCCGGCGTCACGAGCGTCACCCGGGAGCTGCTCCGGTACTGGACGGACAGCGAACGCGCGAAGCCCCTGTTCTTCTGCCAGATCGAGGCGTTGGAGACCGCCATCTACCTCACCGAGGTTGCCGCGCATCGGGAGCCTTGGATTGAGTCCCGCCTGCGGGAGGAGAACGAGGGGAAGAACCCGGGCCTCTACAGGACCGCGTTCAAGATGGCGACGGGTTCGGGCAAGACCGTGGTCATGGCGATGCTCATCGCCTGGCAGGCGCTCAACAAGCTGGCGAACCCGCAGGACAAGCGGTTCAGTGAAACGTTCCTCGTCGTCACGCCCGGCATCACGATCCGTGATCGGCTCCGGGTGCTCCACCCGAACGACCCGGGCAACTACTACGCGGAACGCGATCTCGTCACCGCCGACCAGCTCCTGCGCCTACAGCAGGCGAACATCTTGGTCACGAACTTTCACGCCTTCCTGCCCCGCGATACGCTCCAGACATCGACCACCACCAAGAAGCTGCTGGTCGGACCCGGCGGTGACACCGACCGCTTCAAGGAGACGCCCGACCAGGTCGTCCGGCGCGTGTGCCGCAGCCTCGGCAGCAAGAAGAACATCGTCGTCCTCAACGACGAGGCGCACCACTGCTACCAGTCCGCACCGCACGCGACCGCCGAGAAGGAGACCCTGTCCTCGGACGAGCGGGCCGAGGTCAACAAGGCCAAAGAGGAGGCGCGCGTCTGGCTGAACGGTCTCCGCGCGGTCAAGTCGAAGCTGGGCATCCGGGCGATCTTCGACCTCTCCGCGACCCCGTTCTTCCTGCGCGGCTCGGGCTACCCCGAAGGGACCCTGTTCCCTTGGGTGGTGAGCGACTTCGCGCTCATCGACGCGATCGAGGCGGGCGTGGTCAAGGTGCCCAGGGTGCCGGTCGCGGACGACACGATGGCGACCGATGGTCCCGTGTTCCGGGAGCTGTGGCCCCGCATCCGTGACGACCTTCCCCGCAAGGGCCGTGAGGCGGAGGACCTGTCCGCCGACCGGAAGCTGCCCGCCGAGCTGGAGGACGCGCTTCGTCAGCTCTACACCAACTACGAGCGGTCCCATGAGGCGTGGCGGAAGGCGGGCCAGGGCACCCCGCCCGTGTTCATCGTGGTCTGCCAGAACACCGCGATCAGCAAGCTGGTGTTCGACTGGATCGCGGGCTATGAGCGGGCCGTTAACGAGACGACCGTGCTGGTGCCCGGCAGTCTCAGGCTGTTCTCCAACGTGGCGGAGGCGGCAAACTCGGTCGAGAACCGGTGGATCGACCGCCCCAACAGCCTGCTCATCGACTCGGCGCAGTTGGAGTCGGGAGAGGCGATGGACCCGGCGTTCAAGAGGATCGCCGCCGCAGAGATCGAGGAGTTCAAGCGCGAGCTGAAGGCCCGTGAGCCGCACCGGGCGGGGGAGGACGTCACCGACGAGGACCTCCTGCGCGAGGTGATGAACACCGTGGGCAAGAAGGGCCGTCTCGGCGAACAGGTCCGCTGCGTCGTCTCGGTGTCGATGCTCACCGAGGGCTGGGACGCCAACACCGTGACCCACATCCTGGGCGTCCGGGCGTTCGGCACCCAGCTCCTGTGCGAACAGGTCGTCGGACGCGGCCTCCGGCGCGTCAGCTACGAGGCCGACGCGGACGGCATGTTCGAGCCGGAGTACGCCGAGGTCTACGGCGTACCGTTCAGCTTCATCCCCACCACCGGCTCGGCGACGCCCGTGGTCCAGAAGGAGGTCTTCCGGGTCTTCGCGCAGTCCGACAAGGCCGAGTACGAGCTGACCTTCCCCCACCTCCAGGGCTACCGGTTCGATCTCCCGACCGAGCGCCTGTCAGCGACGTTCGACGAGGACTCGTCGATGGTCCTCTCGACGTCCGAGATCCCGACCTGGACGGAGGTCGATGCCATCGTGGGGATGCCGGAGGTCCACCGTCTCGACGATCTCCAGACGCGCCGTCTCCAGGAGGTCGCGTTCCGGATCGCCAAGCGCACCCTCGACCGCTTCTTCCGGACGGATGAGGGGCACGACCGCCCCTGGCTGTTCCCGCAGCTCGTGCGCATCGCGTCCGACTGGCTGGACCGATGCGTGGTCCTGAAGGACGGGACCTTCAAGCAGATGCTCCTGCTCGCCGAGTGGGAGAACCACGCGGCGGAGAAGGTCTACCGGGCGATCGTGGTCGGCAGCGCGGGCGAGAAGCGCCTGCTGCCCATCCTGCGCCCCTACGACCAGATTGGCTCCACGCGCTACGTGGACTTCACGACCACGAAGGCGGTCTACCCGGCCGGGAAGAGCCACCTCAACTGGCTGGTGATGGACTCCGACTGGGAGGCCAAGGTCGGCCAGGTGCTCGATGAGCTGCCCGAGGTCCGAGCCTGGGTCAAGAACCTGGGCCTCGGCCTGCGCATCCCGTACACGCTGGAGGGCGAGTCGGCCCACTACCTCCCCGACCTCCTGGTGCGCATCGACGATGACGGCGCGGAGCCTCTGAACCTCCTCATCGAGGTGACCGGCGAGCGCAAGAAGGACAAGGCGGCCAAGGTCGAGACCGCCCGCAGCCAGTGGGTCCCCGCCGTCAACAACGACGGGCGGTTCGGGCGTTGGGCGTTCCTGGAGATCACCGACCCGTGGGATGCCGCGAACCTCATCCGCGCCAACCTCCGTCACTGGGCGGGGATGATCGCATGACACAGGGTGCACGATCCCCCGGTGCCGCCGGTCCGTGGGGCTCGTTCGATCGCGCGGACCTGGAGGCGCACGGCTTCGTCGGCTGGGAGACGGTCTCCGCCCTCCGCGGCGCTTCGGTCTCGCCGTTGCCGGGGGAGTACGGCGTCTACGTGGTCCTTACGTCCGCATCGACACGGCCGACCTTCCTGTCCGCCAGTGTCGGCGGCCACTTCAAGGGCAAGAACCCGACCGTGCCGGTCGAGCTGCTCCGTGCGAAGTGGGTCACTGGCACCGCCACCGTCTACATCGGCAAGGCCGAGAAGCAGACGCTCCATAAGCGGGTCGGCCAGCTCCTCGCGTTCGGGGCAGGCAGGCCGGTGGGTCACTGGGGCGGCCGCTACCTATGGCAGTTACCGGCGTCCGAGCGCCTCCTCGTCGCGTGGCGGTCCCATGACCGGCCGGGGTCGCTGGAGAACCTGATGCTCGCGGCGTTCGTGGCGCGCTGGGGCGCCTACCCGTTCGCGAACATCGCCGGGCCGCGCGGCGCGGTGGACAACTCGGAGTGAAGTGATGCCGCGTAACGTCGAGCCCAAGTCCGCCACGTCCATCCCCGTCGAGGCCACCCGCCACACGGGAGACAAGCGCGTGAACATCCCCACGGCGGAGCTGGAGTCGTTTGCGGCTGCGGACGAGGCGCGACCGAAGACGAAGCTCTATCCGCGTGACCCAAGCCTGGACCCGCAGCTCGTCTGGAAGGGGAAGGACGAGCAGGACGCTTCGAACCTCGCCGTACCGATCGTGCCGATCTACATCCAAGAGCAGATCAGCCCTAAGGCGCTCGTCGAGGACCTCCGCGCCACGAGCGCGTCAGGCCGCGAGGCGCAGCTCGACCTGTTCTCCGACTTCAACGGGCTGCCGTTCGAGGAGCGGGTCGAGTTCTACGAGCACCCGATGCACTGGACCAACCGGATGATCCTGGGCGACTCGCTCACGGTCATGACCAGCCTCGCCGAGAAAGAGGGCCTGAAGGGTCAGGTCCAGATGATCTACGTGGACCCGCCCTACGGCATCAGGTTCGGCTCGAACTGGCAGGTCAGCACCCGGAAGCGCGACGTGAAGGACGGCAAGGTCGAGGACGCCACCCGCCAGCCCGAGCAAATCCGCGCCTTCCGCGACACCTGGGAGCTGGGCGTCCACTCCTACCTGAGCTACCTGCGCGACCGGTTGACGGTGGCCCGCGACCTGCTGACTGAGTCCGGCAGCATCTTCGTCCAAATCGGCGACGAGAACGTGCATCTCGTCCGGAGCCTCCTGGACGAGGTG
>DAOTUX010000405.1:0-2324 GCA_034436475.1 Chloroflexota bacterium
GGCCGACCGGTTCATGCGTGAGGTCGACGCCCACTCGCTCATCGTGGCCCCGCTCATGGACCGTGGCGTCGCCACCGGGGCGATGGGGGTCTTCGCGCACCAGCGCTCGGCGTTCGAGGCTGACGACCTGGTCCTTGCCAAGACCCTCGCCGAGCATGTCATGGGTGCGATACGGACCGGCGACCTGGTGCGGCAGTTGGCGGCCTCGCGCCGGGAGCTGTCCCGACGCGTCGGGGTCGAACGGGCGCTCCGGGAGATCACCGCGGGGCTCACCGTCCTCCACGACCAGGACAAGGTGCTCCAGCGCGCCGTCGATGCGGCCGCGAGCCTGCTGGAGGCCGACGGTGCGCGTATCGACCTGCTCGACGAGCACGATGGCGGGTTGTACTGGGGCTACGATGCGACCACCGGACGGAACCCGGGTCTGGGTCCCATCGAGGGCGAGGGCCAGGCGGAGCCGGGCGAGGGCATCTCCGGTCGCGCGGTGGTCATCAAGGGGCCGGTGTGGACCGCGGACTACCTCCACGACACGCGCTTCCGGCACGCCCCCCAACCGGACGCATTCGCCGGTCGCCACGGCATCCGCTCCGCGCTCGCGGTGCCCATCACGGCCGATTCGGGCGTCCTGGGGACGCTCACGGTGTACACCCACGGGGTCGATGCGTACGGACCGAGCGAGGCGGAGCTGCTCACCATCCTGGCCCACCAGGCATCGGTGGCCATCACCAACGCCCGGCTCATCGAGCAGTTGGACCGCTCACGCGCCGAGCTGGCCCGGCAGGCCGCCGTGGAACGGGCGCTCCTGGAGATCACCGCCGAGATCAACGCCGTGCACGACCCGGAGGAGGTGCTCCACCGCATCGCCGCGGAGGCCTCGGGGCTCCTCGACACCGAGCGCGTGTTCATCAACGTCATGGAGGAGGGACCGGACGGGCCATCCTGGGTGTGGTACTCGCCCACCGAGCGCGGCCGTGACCCGTGGCCGGTCGAGGAGGCCATCACCGCCGACGAGGGCATGACCGGCAAGGCCATCGCGGATCGCCGGCCCATCATCACCGGCGACTACCTCCATGACACCCGGTTCGTCCACAAGCCCGGGCCCGACCGGTACACCGCCGACCTCGACCTGCCCTCGGCCATCGCGGTGCCCGTGTTCGACGGCGACGAGCCGCTGGGCGCACTGCTCGCCGAATCGGCCATCCCGGACGCGTTCACCGAGGCGGATGCGGCGCGGCTCGAGGTCCTCGCGCGGCAGGCGGGCATCGCGCTCGCCAACGCCCGGCTGCTGGAGCGCCTGCGTCGCTCGGAGGACCAGCTCCGCGAGTCGGAGGCTCGGTTCCGGTACCTCGTGACCGCGTCGCCCGATGTGGTCTGGGAGGTCGATCGTGAGGGGACGTTCACGTTCGTGAGCGATGTCGTCGAGCGGATGACCGGATCGCGCCCCGACGAGCTCGTGGGACGACATATGGCCGAGGTCATCTCCCCCGAGACCATCGGTCACGCGCAGCGACAACTCCGGGAGGTCATGAGCGACCCCGATCGCGTCGCGGTGGCCCGGTTCGCGCTGCGTCGACGCGACGGGGGCAGCGTGCCCATCGAGAACTTCGCGACGGGGATGGTCCGCGATGGTGTGCTGGTGGGCGGCCACGGGGCCGGACGCGACCTGTCGGAGCGGAACCGGCTGGAGCGCGACCTGCGACGCCAGGCGGCGGAGATCGCCGCCAGCTCCGAGCGGGCGCACCTGGCACGGGAACTCCATGACTCGGTCACCCAGGCGCTGTTCGCGATGACGCTCCTGACGCGCTCGATCGAGGTGCTCCTGCCGCGGGACCGTGACGCCGCGCTCGCCAAGTTCGAGGAGCTGCGCCAGCTCCAGCGTGAGGCGCTCACCGAGATGCGCTCGCTGCTGTTCGAGCTACGGCCGGCATCGTTGGAACGTGACGGGCTGGTCCAGGCGCTGCGGACCCACGCGGCGGCCCTCGAGAGCCGGGTGGGGCTGTCCATCCTCCTCGAGGCGGAGCTGCCCGACCGGCTGCCGCTGGATGTGGAGGAGGCGCTCTACCGCATCGCGCAGGAGGCGCTCCACAACGTGGTCAAGCACGCCGCTGCCGCGCAGGCCCGTGTGCGGCTGGAGCGCCGCGACGACGAGGTGCGCCTGACCGTGGAGGACGACGGCCAGGGCTTCGACGAGGGCGGTGTGTCGGAGGCGCAGTTGGGCCTCGCCGGCATGCGTGCGCGAGCGTCGCGTGTGGCCGGGTCCGTCTCGATCCGCTCCACACCTGGCGTGGGCACCACGGTGGAGGCGCTCGTCCCGGCGCCTCGTC
>DAOTUX010000406.1:0-2728 GCA_034436475.1 Chloroflexota bacterium
GTGGTCCACGAGCAGGTCCCGCAGCGCGAGGCGCCCCCGGTGGATGCGTGACTTGACGGTGCCCAGCGACACCCCCGTCATCTCCGCGATCTCCTGGTAGTCATAGCCCTCCACATCGAACAGCACGATGGCGACACGCTGGTCGTCCGTGATCTGCCCCAGCGCCTCCGCGATGGTCCTGCTCCGCTGCCGAACGATGGCCCGCTGCTCGGGGCCCTCGGCCTCGTCGGCGGGCGGCTGCCAGGTCTCGTCCTCCCACTCGGGGAACGGGTCGGCCGGACGACGCTTGCGGCTGCGCAGGACGTCAGTCGCGGCGTTGACTGCGATGCGGGTCAGCCAGCTGCGGAACGAGTCGCCCCGGAACCGCGACAGATTCCGATACGCGGACAGGAACGCCTCCTGGACGGCGTCGGCCGCGGTCTCCCTGTCCCCGACGACCCGGAACGCGACCCCGAACAGGTGGTCCTGGTGGAACTCCACGAGCCTGTTGAAGGCATCGAGATCGCCTCCGAGCGCGACCTCGACGAGGGCCTTGTCCCGAGCGCGCTCGAAGTCGATGCGCTCGCGATCGGCGGCAGACCGATGGTCTGGGGCGGTCGGGGGGCTCCCGGGATCGGCGGTCGCAGGCTCGAGGGCTGTCGGGGGGTTCGGCGGACCGGCGGTCGCAGGCTCGGGGCCGGTCGGGGGGTTCGGCGGACCGGCGGTCGCAGGCTCGGGGGCGGTCGGGGGTCTCAGGGCGGGGCCGGGGTGGGCGCCGGTCGCCGGGGGACGGGCGCCGGTCGCCGGGGGAGCAGCGGGCTCGCGCTCATCCAGAGGGTCCGCACCGATGGCGGCTCCGTCGTCCGACGGGGCGGGGGCAAGGTCGTCCACGGGGTGTCAGGTCTCCTGGGCGAACCGATGCGATGGGATCCGACGGGACGGCCCGGCGGGTCGCCGCGGACCCGGGTCGACGCCCCTGGCGATCTCGGCCGAGTCTAGCATCGAGGACGGACGACACCAGCACATCGGCCATCCGTCGCATCGGGCGCGGTCCTGGGCGGGCACCGCCGCTCAATCACGGGCGCAGCGGAACGTGCGCCGAGAGGCGCAGTGCACGGCCGTGCGATGCTGCGCGCACGCCACCGGGCGTGATCGGGGACGCTCGCGGCGAGGCCGCCGGCTCGTGTGACAGCGGCTCGTGTGACAATCGTCCGCGCGCCCGAGCCGGGGTGGCGGAATGGCAGACGCAGCTGACTCAAAATCAGCCGAGGGCAACCTCGTGGGGGTTCGAATCCCCCTCCCGGTACCAACCCTGCGCGACCCGGCCCCGAGGATGGTCATCACGCTGATGAAGGCCGGCTGACTGGTCGCCCGAGGGCCACTCGCACGGGTACCATGTGCGGGCGACGCACCGGTGCGTGGAAATGCCCGAGCGGGATGAGGAGGATGGACATGAGCGACCTGGTGGTGATCACGTTCCCTGACGAGGCGGGTGGTCCTGCCGCGCTCCAGGCCATGCGCGAGGCCCAGCGGAATTCCGGGCTCGCACTGCGCGACGTCGCGAGCGTGGTCAAGGACGCTGACGGCAAGGTCCGCACCCACAACGAGACTGACAGCGCCACCGCGACGGGCGCCATCGGCGGCGGCATCCTGGGCCTGATCCTGGCGGGCGTGTTCTTCCCCATCGCCGGTCTGGCCATCGGTGCCATCGCGGGCGGCCTGATCGGGAAGAGCCTGGGTCACAACGTGGACGCAGGTCTTGTGCGGGATGTGACCAACGACCTTGGGCCCAGCACGTCCGCGGTGTTCGTGCTCGTCGATGGTAGTGCCGCGGCGCTCGTGGGCAGCGTGCGTCACCTGGGCGGCAAGGTCTACCAGACCACGCTCGATGCGGACATGGAGGGTCAGCTCAACGAGGCGCTGAAGAGCCAGGGCTGACGCTGCGCTCGCCGCGCAGCCCCGGTTGCGAGGCGAGCGGGCATTCCCTGCGTGACTGGCAGTCACCAGATCCGGGCGCCGGGGGCCCTCGGGGAGTGGAGGCGAGGTCCCGCGGACCTGGCGTGACTGGCAGTCACCAGATCCGGGCGCCGGGGGGCCCTCGGGAGGTGGCGGCGAGGCCCCGCGGACTTGGCGTGACTGGCAGTCACCAGACCCGGGCGCCGGGGCCCTCGCGCCGGTCCCGAGCAGCCGATCAGGGCCATGACGGCCGCACCTCCATCCTCTTCATCACGCTTGGACGTTATCTGCCCCGGCGCTTGATGCCTCCGAAGGACCCGCCGCACGCGATCTCGTGACTGAGGGTCACAGGGCCGCCCCCGCATGGGCGCTCCTCTGGCACGCGCACGCGATCTCGTGACTGAGGGTCACAGGGCCGCCCCCGCATGGGCGCTCCTCGGGCACGCGCACGCGGATCTCGTGACTGAGGGTCACAGGGCCGCCCCCGCATGGGCGCTCCTCGGGCACGCGCACGCGATCTCGTGACTGAGGGTCACAGGGCCGCCCCCGCACGCGAGGGCCCGAGGCTCTCGCCAGGCCGCCCTCGCACGCGAGGGCCCGAGGCTCTCGCCAGGCCCGCCCCCGCACGCGAGGGCCCGAGGCTCTCGCCAGGCCCGCCCCCGCACGCGGGGGCCCTCGGGGAGTGGAGGCGAGGTCCCGCGGACCTGGCGTGACTGGCAGTCACCAGATCCGGGCGCCGAGGGCCCTCGGGAGGTGGCGGCGGAGCTGCCGTGACTGGCAGTCACCAAACCCG
>DAOTUX010000407.1:0-2178 GCA_034436475.1 Chloroflexota bacterium
CGTGGTCAGGAGCGCGGGGGCTGCTCGGGAGATGCGGACCATCCACCATGCCTCTCGCTTGCTGGGGCGCTGGCTGGACCGGCGGGGGTCCGGGCCGGCGCCGCCCGCGAGGGCGTTCGCAGCGAGCGCCCGCGCTCCCAGGACCGCGAGGACGCGCAGGACGAGCGCCGGGTCACCCGTGTCGTCCTCCGCGAGCGTCCAGGGCTCACCGCGATGCCTGCGGGGGTCCTCCCACGCCTTCACCCACCCGTAGAAGGTCGACCGCGCCGGTGCCATGCCCGCCCGCTCGAGGTCCGCATAGAGCTTGGGGAGGTCGGGCGCCGGCTCAGCGAGCAGCGCCCTCTCGACGTACCTCCTGGCCTGCCGCTGACGGCCCTTCCTGTTGAGCATCCGTTTGGACTCCTCGAGCACGAGATTGGACGTTCCGCTGGAACACGCGGACACGATACCTCGGAATCATTGGACACACAACCGAAAACCCGGACATGGAGGGCAGTCACTTGGACAACGCAGACCGTCGCACATGGACGGTTCGGGAGGCCGCGCGAGCGCTCGGCATCGGCAAGTCAGCGGCGTACGAGGCAGTCAAGACGGGGGACCTGCCCGCTCTGCGCATCGGCGGGCGGTATGTCGTCCCGAAGGACGCCCTCGACCGTCTGCTCGCGAGCGTCGGCACTGCGCCCCCCCGCAAGCCCGCCGCCTAGCGGCTCCTCCGTCCACTGAGACGACGAGACCGCGAAGGCGCCATCACTCGCCCCGCGGTCTCTCACCGGGAGACCTCACCGTGTCGAACGCGATCACCCCGGCTGCCACGCAGCCTACCACCCGGCCCCGGCGCCGTCCGCGACTCGTGAGCGCCTGGGGCACCGACATCGCCACCCTGCGCAGGTTCGGCTACCCGGTCCGCCGGGTGGGCCGCATCGATGAGCTGGAGGGCCGGGTCGACGCGCTCGAGGCCGCGATCGCGGCCGGCACCGACGTCGACCTGGGCGGCGCCCGATGAGCGGCGAGCATTCCGAACCTAGGTCGACAAAGCGCGGCAGGGGCAGGGCGGCGGCCACCGTGGAGCTGCTGGGCCACGCGGTGGACGTCCTCGACGGCAGCCGGTGGGCGATGACGCTCCGGCACCTCCACTACGTCCTGGTCTCGCGAGCCGACGCGGGGCTGCTCGCCGGCTACGACAAGTCGGACCGCAGCTACAACCGGCTCAAGCGGGTGATGCGCGACGCGCGCGAGGACGGCACGGTGCCATGGTCGCGGCTGGTCGACCACGCCCGGGTCGTGGACGCGGTCCGGACCTTCGACGGCATCCGGGGCCTGCTCGACGACGCGCAGCGGTTCTACCGCGCGGACCTGATGCGCCAGCAGCCCGTCACGATCCAGATCTGGGCCGAGTCGGATTCCGTCGGCTCGGTGGTCGCCCAGGTCGCGCGGCGCTACACCATCCCCACCTTCATCGGGCGCGGCTACACGTCCCGCGGCTACGTCATGGACGCGGCCCGGGACATCGTCGCCGCGGGCAGG
This sequence comes from Chloroflexota bacterium, assembly GCA_034436475.1. Taxonomy (GTDB): domain Bacteria; phylum Chloroflexota; class Limnocylindria; order Limnocylindrales; family CSP1-4; genus JAFMJV01. The sequence goes on from DAOTUX010000407.1 coordinate 1,525, forward strand.
GCAGGCAAGGGCGTGGTCATCCTGCACGTCGGCGACCACGACCCCTCGGGCGAGGACATCTTCCGGGACCTCGAGGAGACCCTGCGCCTGTACGTGGTCTCTGCCGACTTCGGGCAGCCGGTCGCCCACTGCAGGCGGGGGATGTCACGTGTCGACGTCGAGGACGCCACCGACTGGGTGACCATCGAGCGCATCGCGCTCACCCCCGACCAGATCGCCGACTACGGGCTGCCGTACAGGCCCGTGAAGACGTCGGACTCCCGAGCGGGCTCGTTCACCGGCCGCGGCGCCGTCGAGGTGGAGGCGCTCCCGGTGGACGCGCTCCTGGGCATCGTCGAGGACGAGATCGAGTCGTGGATCGACCCGGCGGCGCTCGAGACCGCCAAGCTCGCCGAGCAGTCCGAGCGCGAGATCATGCACCGGATCGCGGGCACCCCCATCGAGCGGTTGCTCGAGGTGGCGTCATGAGCGCGCCCTACCAGCCCGACGGGCACTCGATGCTCGACCGGCCCGCCGAGCCCGGCTACTTCGACGCCCTGCTGGCGGTCACCCCGCCAGCCCCTGAGCTCGAGGCGACCGCGTTCTACGACGCGGGTGCGGGCGAGATGGTGCAGCCACCCGCCGGGCCGCCCGACCCGAGGCCGCCTGACGAGC
>DAOTUX010000408.1:0-2562 GCA_034436475.1 Chloroflexota bacterium
GCGAGCCGCGCCACCATGTCACGCCGGGTCGGGTCGGCCAGGGCCGAGAACACCCGGGAGAGCGGATCCACCGCCATCGGCCTGTCCATCTCCGTTGCTCAACCGATTGGTTGAGTGACCCTATTCGACTGGGGCGCGATTGTCAACCACCTGGTTGAGAATTGCGCAATCACACGGTCCGGCGTCGGCGGGCGGACGGCAGTGCGGGCGGATCTCCCGCTCCGCACGACGGGTCTTCGCGTGACGCGGCGGATCTCCCGCTCCACACGACGGGTCTCCGCGAGACGGGAGGTCGCACCGCCGCGGCCCACGCGCGGGGCGGCCTCTCTGCGTGCCCTACACGCGGTGCGGCTTCTCCGCCATGAGCGCCAGGAACGCGTCACGGGGCAGCGTGTTCGCGACATGTCGCGCCTCCAGCCAGCCACGTCGTGCGATGTTGGTGCCCCAGATGACGTTGTCCCACTCCGAGAGGTAATGGGCGTCGGAGTCGATGGTGAACCGGCAGCCGGCATCGAGCGCCGCCCGCGCCCGTCGGTCGTCGAGGTCAAGGCGCTCGTCGCTCCCATTCACCTCGAGCAGCGTGCCTGTCTCCGCGGCGAGCGCGTAGAACCGGTCCCAGTCGAGGTCGAGGTCCGGCCGCTGGTCGATCTTGCGACCCGACGGGTGGGCGATGATGTCCACGTGGGGGCTCCGGAGCGCGGTCGCGTAGCGCGCCATGAGCTGCGCCCGGGGCTGCCGCCGGCCGACGTGCAGGGAGGCGACCACCACGTCGAACCGGGCGAGCAGGGCGTCGTCGTAGTCGAGGCGCCCGTCCACCCGGATCTCCATCTCGCAGCCGTGCAGCAACCGGAATCCGTCCGGGTGCGCCCCCTCCGACGCCTCCCCTGCCGCCTCCTCGCGCGCGAACCGCTCGTTGAGCTCGCCGATGAGCCGATGCTGCTGCTCCACCTGCCTGGGGGACAGCCCGTTGGCGATGGTCAGGCTCCAGGAGTGGTCGGTGAGCACCTGGTAGGCATAGCCGCGGGCGCGGGCCGCCCGGGCCATGGTCTCGACCGATTCCTTGCCGTCCGACCACTCCGAGTGGGTGTGGCAGTCACCCTGGAGATCCTCCACCCGAACCAGACGAGGGAGACGACCCTCGATTGCGGCCTCGATCTCCCCTCGGTCCTCCCGCAGGGCGGGATCGATCCAAGCCAGCCCGAGGAAGCGGTACGCCTCCTCCTCCGACCCGAACGTCCGAAGCTCCGCGCCCGACCCTTCGACCACCTGGCCGTCGGGACCCAGCCTCGCGAACCCGTGCTCCGACAGCGACCAGCCCAGGTCCCGGGCGCGCTCCCGGAGCCGGACGTTGTGGGCCGCGGACCCGGTGAGATGCACCAGGTACGTGCCCGCCCGGTCGGGGGCCGTGGTCATCACGTCCACCTGGGGCCCGCGCAGCAGTTGCACCGACGTGCGATACCCGCCGCCCCGGACGCCTGCCACGACACGCTCGACCCCGGGTGCCGTCTGGACCCGTCCGAGCACACCCGCCGGGTCCTCGCAGGCCACCAACAGGTCGATGTCGCCCACCGTCTCGCGGCCCCGTCGGACCGACCCACACGCGGTCACGGAGGTCACCCCGGGGAACGTCCCGACGAGCGCCCCGAAGCGCTCCGCGAGGGCCCGCGCCTCCGCCATGTGCATCCGGCTCGGGGGACGGGTCTCCAGGTCCGCGAGCACCGCGAGGATGCGCCCCTCGGTCTTCGCGGAGATACCCTTGACCGAGCGCAGCCGTCCCTCGCGTGCGGCGAGCTCGAGGTCGTCGAGCGTGGCGATGCCCAGCGACCGCCACAGGTCACCCGCGGTCCGGGGCCCGATGCCCGGCACGCGCAGCAGGGTCACCAGCGAGGGGGGGACGGTCTCCACCAGTCGCTCGTGATACGCCATGCGACCGGTCGCCGCGAGCTCCGCGAGCTTCTCGTCGATGGCCTTGCCCACCCCCTCGAGCCTCGGGGGCGACCCCGCACGGTACGCCTCCAGGACATCGATCGGGCTGTGGGCGATCGAATCGGCAGCGCGCCGATAGGCGCCCACCTTGAAGGACAGCTCCCCGGTGATCTCGAGCACGTCCGCGATCTCGTGGAACAGGCTCGCGACCGCCTCGTTGGTGAGTGCGGCGCCCGGTCCATGCCCGTCGCTGGCCACGGACCGGCTACATCATCACCAGGCCGCCGTCGACCGCGAGCACCTGGCCCGTGATGTAGGCCGCCTCGTCGGAGGCCAGGAACGCCACCGCGTCCGCGATCTCCGCGGGCGTCCCGAAGCGCCCCAATGGCGTGCGCTCGGTGATCTGGCCCATGAGCTCGGGCGGGAGGTCCTGCGTCAGCTCGGTGAGCACGAAGCCCGGCGCCACGGCATTGACCGTGATGCCCCGGCTGGCAAGCTCGCGAGCGGCGGCCTTGGTGAGGCCGATCAGCCCCGCCTTGGCCGAGGAGTAGTTGGCCTGTCCCATCTGACCCGCCTGGCCCGACACGCTGGTGATGTTGACGATGCGTCCGCTGCGTGCCCGGAGCATGGGTCGGG
>DAOTUX010000409.1:0-1621 GCA_034436475.1 Chloroflexota bacterium
GGTCGAGACACTCCGGGCGTGCGGCCCGACAAGCTCACGATCGGGTGCCGACCCGTGGCAGGATGGCGCCACGCGCGCGGCCGGATGATCGAGGCCGTCCAACGCGATCCGATCGGGGGCGACCGTGACCCAGCCTGACGATTCCACTGAATCCGCACGCATCCGTGTGCTCCTGGTCGACGACCATCAGGTCGTGCGCAAGGGCCTTCGCACCTTCCTCGACCTCCAGGAGGACATCGAGGTCGTGGGCGAGGCGAGCGACGGCGCGGAGGGGGTCGAACGCGCCAAGGCCCTCGTGCCGGACGTGATCCTGATGGACCTGATGATGCCCGTCATGGACGGCATCACTGCCATCGGCACCATCAAGGCGGCACATCCGGAGATCGAGATCGTCGCGGTCACGAGCTTCATCGAGGAGGACAAGGTCACCTCGGCGCTCGAGGCCGGTGCGAGCGGCTATCTGCTCAAGGACGCCGACGCGGAGGCGGTCGCCGCGGCCGTCCGGGCCGCGCACGCGGGCGAGGTACACCTCGACCCAGCGGTGGCACGACTCCTCGCCCAGCGTATGCGGGAGCGTAAGGCGTCGCCCCAGCTGATCGAGCCGCTCACGGAGCGCGAGAAGGAGGTCCTGTCGCTGGTCGGGCACGGCGCCAGCAACAAGGAGATCGCGTCCGACCTGTTCATCACCGAGCGCACCGCTCGGACGCATGTCAGCAACATCCTGGGCAAACTCGGGCTCTCGAGCCGGACCCAGGCCGCCCTGTACGCGGTCGAGCACAAGATGGTCCGGCCGAGACCCGGCGGCTGAGGTCCGTCGAAGGGCATCCGGCAGCCGGAGCAGCAGGTCGCCGATGCGTGTCCGGTCCTGACACACCGCGGACGCATGACGTAGTCGAGATCGCGACCCCCGTCCGATGGTGGGGCAGGCCCCCGAGATGCATCCTCCATTCAACGCACCGCGCCACCGGGTGCGGAGAAGGGAGGCCGACGATGCCATACATGGAGCACGAACTGGCGCTCATCCGCCAGGCGGAGATCGCCCGCCGGGCCGCGGAGCGGAGCCGGTTGGGGGAGATCCCGTCACGGCGCCGGACCGGACGGATCCGGAGTCTGCGCCGGACCGACGGCTCGCTGTGGGTCTTCCGCCTCCCGCGGCGCGCCGCCGCCTGATCACGAACCCTCCTCCCTCCTCCCCTTCACCATCGGCCGCGACACGCTTGGGGCGCGTCGCGGCCGTGGTGCGTTCCGGGCGGGACCGGGCTGAAGGCTCGGCCGGCGTCACGAGCACGACCGGGGTGACGGGCACGTCCGGGCCATGGCCGCGGCCGACCAGCCGCGCACGGCCGGTGGCCACGGGCGCGCTACGCTGGACTCATGAACCTCTCCTTCCCCGACGTCAACCCGTTCACGCTTCTCGTGTTGCTCCTGGTCGGGTTCGCGATCTTCGGGTGGGCCCTCATGGTGCCCGGTAGCGGCCCGGTCGCGAACTAGCGGTCCCCGGGCAGCCAGGTCACGATGCCGATGCGTGCCTGGTCCTCGGGGAGCACCCACAGTCCGTTCTGCTCGACCGCATCCGCCTCCAGCAGCCTGCGCAGCAGGGCGTCTCGCTCGGACCCCGGCC